>JANLPA010000100.1:0-32078 GCA_031366855.1 Hyphomicrobiales bacterium
ATACAGGTCAGGCAGCATGTCCGGGGTGATCCTGGCCGTGTTGCCGACGAGCTCGGCCTTGAGCTCGGTCACCACCGGGCTGCCGATCTTGCTGTAGAGATCCTGCATCTTGGCGGTGACTTCCGCACCATCGCCAATCTGCGTGAAGGTGCCACGGCCAAGTTCGGCTGCTTTTGTCATCAGATAAGTGTTGGGTGCAGAACCAATGCCTACCATGAACACGCGGGTGCGGCCACGGCCCTTGGCAATCGTGTCAAACAATTCTTGTTCATTGCCAATAGACCCATCGGTGATGAACACAATCTGGCGCAGATAGTTTTTGTCGGTTGGATCAGCGTCAATCAAAGCAGCCTTCATCGGCGGGATCATTTCGGTGCCGCCATTGGCTTGCAAGTTTGAAACAAAAGCTTTGGCTTCTGCAATCTTGCCTTCTGTGGCCTGCACGGGGGAGCCGAACAAATTGTCCATAGTGTCATCAAAGCGGATCACATTAAAGCGATCAGTCGGTTTCAATTGCGCCAAGCCATAAAGCAAACTGTCCTTGGCTTGCGGCATGGATGCGCCATCCATCGAGCCCGAGTTATCAATTACAAATGTAATTTCGCGTGGATGATTTGTAGTTGAGCCCACAAGCGGCGGAGTAACGAACCCCAGAAGATAGTCATGACCATTGACGGTTTCGGTGAACAAGCCAGCTTGCGGCGCAGTGCCGGAGGCTTTCCATGTGAGTTCAAAATCCTTATCAGCAGGCACAATGCCACTGAGCGAAATTTCACGCGCATTGGCACTTGGGCTGGTCATATCAATTTTATGATAAGCGCTCTTCACATCACCCAAGGCAAAACCCGCATCCAAGTGCACGGTGATTGAAACCGGATTGATCGGCGCATTTAAAGCAGGGTCCATCACTGGCGGCGTTGGCGCTTCGGTTTTGGTTGTGCCCAAACCCTTGGTGCCGAAATCAACCGTCTGCACAATGGTCTGCGGATTATAGCGCGGGGCCACCACCAGCGGCAGGCGCAATGAATATGTGCCAGCGCTTTGCGCAATGGTTTGCTGATATTCAATTTGCACCACAACTTTTTCATGCGGGCCAATATTGGCAACTGAGTTGGTAAACATATTGGGCCGCTCTTGCTCAAGTAACGAAGCGGCTTCGCCATTTTCCTTGGCGGTTTCATAAATCACCTTGGCTTCTTGCTTTTCTTTAACCTCACCAATAATCACCCGGGTGCCGGAAACAATTTTCAAAGTATCAACGGCGGAATTTTCAGGCAGTGGAAAAACATAAACGCCTTCAACCCAACCATCCGAAGGATTGTTGAATTGCTGGGTGACAATGGTGCGCGCCGTTGGACCAGACACGGTGACGGTGTAGTCAGTCGCCACACGCGGCGCCTCAAGATATTTTCCGGCTTCAGATGATTTCAAAAGCAATCCGCCGGATTGCATGTCATTCGGCGTCACAAGATTGGGTTTTGTTTCAACAGCAAAAGCCGTGCCGATGAAAACAGTTGCGGCGGTTATAATGCGTGCCAAGAGATTTGAGCTGCGTTGCAGCGAGATGGCGTTCACGGGTGTTCCTCCAGTTTAAGTTGTCGTGCCCCGACAAACTGAAGATTACGAGATGTTCATGCTGCGCCGCCAATGTGAAGAGTTTCATTCTTCGGCACGCTTGCGTATTGCCCATGATGGCTCTTTGTGGAAATGTACGGGTTTGTGCGGGAATTTGAAAAATGAGCGATGACGATCTTTCAGCCGAAGAAAACCGTGCCATCAGCAGCGTGATCCGCGAAGAGCTGGCAAGGCGGCGCTTAACCCGCCAACATTTGGCTGATAAAGCCAAGATCAGTCTTTCTACAATTGAAAAAGCTTTGTCTGGTCAGCGGCCCTTTACCTTGGCCACTGTGGTGCGCATTGAAGAGGCGCTCAGTTTGGCTTTGCGCAAAGCAAAACCCGCCGCAATTTCTGATGCAGCGCTGGCACCGCAATCTCTGGGATCCTATTCGCGGCCCGCTGTTTCGTGGTTGGAAGGTGATTATCTCACTCTGCGCGCCTCGTTCAGCGACCCAGATGGGATCTATGCCTATCTCACCGAAATTAAATGGGACCAAGCTTTGGCCCATTTGGTCTTCCGCGAGTCTGAACGCATCGATGCGCAGTTCAAGCAGGACGGATCAGTGTCGGTGCCGCATCAATCAGGGTACATCTACTTGGTCACCAACAAGATGGGCCAATATCGCTTGATCATTTTATCGCGCCCGATGATCTCTGGAGAAATGTATGGCCTCATCACCACATTGCAATCAGGTCGAGGAACATTGCTCACACCAGTTTCAACACCATTGGTGTTGGTGCCTGTAAAAAATTTCGAAAATGAAATCCAATTTGGAAAAGTAGCATTTGATTCTCCGGTCTTCGAGCGGTATCAAGCTCTGCTCAAACGCGCCGTGGACGAACCTTTTGTGATGATGATCAGTTGACCATGGACCTCACAGCAGAACTGGTGGCCAAGGTGCACCGCATCGAACTGGATGAGGGGCCAAGACCTGAACGGGCTCAAATGGCTGATGGTGATTATCGTCAGTACACGGAGCGTTTACTCTCAGAACTAGGTGATGCGCCCTTGCGCGTGTTTGCTTATGGGTCACTGATTTGGAAACCTGAATTTGAATTTATTAAACACAGCCCAGCAAAACTCGAAGGCTGGCACCGCAGCTTCTGCATGAAAATTGAACGTTGGCGCGGAACCAGAGCGCAGCCTGGCTTAATGATGGCGCTTGATCATGGCGGAATGTGCGAAGGCATTGTCTATGAATTGCCGCTTGAAAATTATTCAGAGCAAGTGGAGCGTCTGCTGCGCCGGGAAATGACCAACAAGCCACCCACAAATAATCCAATGGTTTTGGACGTTGCGATTGGTGGCCAAATAATTCCGGCAATTGCCTTTACCGCAAGCACCGCTGGAGCAAGCTATCAAGGCAAACTGACCTTGCCGGACGTAGCGAAAATTTTAGCCCGCGCTGCTGGTCATTGGGGAAGTGGCGCTGAATATCTTTTCAACACGGTGAGCCATTTAGAGCAGCTTGGCATTCGCGATGAAAATTTGTGGACGTTGCAAAAATTAGTCGCGGACGAGATTCTGGCGTCACGCTAAGCGCATATCAGCTTTCCTCGCCATGCTTGGGCAAACGCGATTGATTGACTCTGTGGTTTGTTGGCTTGCGTATCTGCGCTGCAGCCGCCAACACCATTGGCTCAAATTCTTTTCCACCTTGGGCAATGTAGTCAAAAAACATGCTGCGCATGCGCGGTTCCCAAAAACTATTGATGTGGCTGGCAAGGTCCTTTGTGCCTTCAACTTCGCCATAAGGTTTAAAGAAAGCCGCCATCTGATTGGCCATGCGCACCATGTCACGCGTTTCCATTTTACTCTCCGTCAAAAATCATAACGCCTGCTTTGGAAAGCGCAGCGAGGTGAAGACCAGCTTGAGTGGCCAATTTTAAAGCAAGGGCGGTGGGCGCTGAAACCGTGGCCAGCGCACCAATGCCAACTGAAGCGCATTTCTGCACCAGTTCAAAACTGCACCGTGATGACATGAGCACAAAACCATCCGGCTTCATGTGATCTCGTGCCATGGCTCCAATCAATTTATCCAACGCATTGTGGCGGCCCACATCTTCCCGTGCCAGCAGAATTGCTCCGTCCAAGGAACAAAATGCAGCGGCGTGAACGGTGCGGTTGAGTTCATTCATCGGTTGGTGAGCAGGCAAGGCATCGAATGCTTTGGCAACAGCCTCCGCGTCAAATGCCGGGGCATGCAACTTTCCTTCCGGCATCCGAATAGCATCCGCCATTTCTTCAATGCCGCAAAGTCCACAGCCCACGCGGCCTTCAATGGAACGCAAAATCATCCGTTCACGGATTAAATAAGTTTCGCTGATCGCAAGATCGACACTAAATCCCTCACCTGATGGCATAACCAAAACGTTACTAATATGCGAGGCGTGTGCGACAAGACCTTCCGACAACATAAATCCCACTGCGAAATCTTCAAAGTCTGCAGGTGTCGCCATCATCACTGCATAAGATGTGGAGTTGATGAGCAGGGCGACAGGAACCTCTTCGGGGAGGAACCAAGTGGTTGGTGTACCGTCGATCATGCCGACAACTGGGACCGAGCAAGAGCCCTCATCCTGAGCATTTTCGAAGAAAATGCCTAGTTGGGCACCTTCTCCCATCTCCAGAGAGACGGGAGAAGGCAAACTTATCCGCCTTCTCCCGTGCGTCCTCGCATGGGAGAAGGTGCCGACAGGCGGATGAGGGCTCTTGCCTAAGTTCACTCCGCCGCAACCCGCTTGTTTTCTTCCTCGCGAACCTCCCAATCCTTCTGCCAATCAGAAGGTTGATTAGAAAGCGTCACTTGAACAGCTGTCACTTTATACTCTGGGCAATTCGTCGCCCAATCGGAATATTCGGTGGTGATCACATTGGCACCCGTCACCGGATGATGAAACGTGGTGTAAATCACACCCTGCGGCATACGTTCCGTGATCATAGCTCGCAGTGTGGTTCCACCAATGCGGCTGGTGAGAGAAATCATAGCACCATCCTTAATACCGCGCATTTCAGCATCATGCGGATGAATTTCCAAAACATCCTCTGGATGCCAATTAGAATTCTCTGTCCGCCGCGTTTGCGCGCCCACATTATACTGTGAAAGAATGCGGCCCGTGGTGAGGATGAGAGGGAACTCACGGTTGGTGCGCTCAGGGGTTGGCACATATTCGGTAATCATAAATCGACCCTTACCGCGAACGAACTGACCGATATGCATAATCGGTGTGCCTTCTGGTGCCTTATCATTGCACGGCCATTGAATCGAACCCATTTGTTCAAGCTTGGCAAAGGACACATTTTTGAAAGTGGGCGTGACCAAAGCGATCTCATCCATAATTTCAGCGGCATCATTATAAGCCATCGGATAACCCATGGCCTGTGCGAGGTCACAAACGATCTGCCATTCATGCTTGCCCTGCATCGGTGCCTTCACTTGACGCACGCGGTTGATGCGGCGTTCAGCGTTGGTAAAAGTGCCGTCTTTTTCCAAGAAGGAAGTGCCCGGCAAAAACACATGCGCGAAGGCGGCGGTTTCATTGAGGAACAAATCCTGCACCACAACCATTTCCATATTTTCAAGTGCAGCCGTCACATGCTTGGTGTTCGGATCAGACTGTGCAATGTCTTCACCTTGAATGAAGATGCCACGGAATGTGCCTTCAACGGCAGCGCTCAACATATTGGGAATGCGAAGGCCGGGTTCATTATCAAGTTCAGTGTGCCAAACTTCATTGAACAGGTTGCGCACAGTATCATCAGAAATATGCCGATAGCCGGGAAGCTCATGCGGGAATGAACCCATATCACAAGCACCCTGAACATTGTTTTGGCCACGCAGAGGATTAACGCCAACGCCATCACGGCCGATGTTTCCGGTGAGCATTGCAAGGTTCGCCATGCCCATCACCATGGTGGAACCTTGGCTGTGTTCGGTTACGCCCAGGCCATAATAAATGGCACCATTGCCACTTGTTGCAAACAGGCGAGCTGCACCGCGGATTTCATCGGCAGGAACACCGGTGATTGCTTCCAGTGTTTCAGGAGAGTTCGTTTGATCGCGGATGAAATCCGTCCAGCGCGCAAACTCAGTAGTGTCGCAACGCTCGGCAATGAAAGCCTTATTCTCAAGACCTTCAGTCACAATCACATGAGCCAGTGCGTTGATGATCGCGACGTTGGTGCCAGGGCGCAATTGCAAATGGAATTGCGCTTCCATATGCGGTGAACGCACAGAATCTGTGCGGCGTGGGTCAGCCACAATCAATTTTGCACCTTGGCGCAAACGCTTTTTCATACGTGAAGCAAATACCGGATGACCGTCTGTTGGGTTTGCGCCAATAATTAAAATCACATCAGCTTTGGCAACTGATTTGAAATCTTGTGTTCCAGCGGATGTTCCAAATGTTTTTGATAGGCCATAGCCCGTGGGCGAATGGCAAACGCGGGCACAGGTATCCACGTTATTATTATGGAACGCAGCGCGGATCATCTTCTGCACCACATAAACTTCTTCGTTGGTGCAACGCGATGAAGTGATGCCACCGATGGAACCTCGGCCGTATTTTTTCTGAACCGATTTAAAACCAGCGGCCGCATGGGCAATGGCTTCTTCCCAGCTCACTTCTTTCCATGGATCAGTAATCTGTGTACGAATCATTGGAGACGTGATGCGATCTTTATGCGTGGCATAACCCCAGGCAAATCGGCCCTTCACACAAGAATGACCTTCATTGGCGCCGCCATCCTTGTAAGGCACCATGCGAATAACTTCATCGCCTTTCATTTCGGCTTTGAAGGAACAGCCAACACCGCAATAAGCACAGGTGGTTACAACTGAATGTTCGGGCTGGCCTTTGGCGATCACGGATTTTTCAGTGAGTGTGGCCGTAGGGCAAGCTTGCACGCAAGCGCCGCACGACACGCATTCCGAATCCATAAAACCTTCGTCCATTCCAGCGGAAACATGGCTTGCAAAACCGCGACCATCAATGGTGAGTGCAAATGTGCCCTGCACTTCTTCGCAGGCACGAACGCAGCGTGAGCACACAATGCACTTTGCAGGATCAAATGTGAAATAAGGATTGCTCTCGTCTTTTTCCTTGAAGCGAAAATTCTCCTCACCACCGACGCGGGCCTTGGTGTGATTTTCGCCATCATAGCCATAACGCACATCGCGTAAGCCCACGGCACCCGCCATGTCTTGCAATTCACAATCACCATTGGCGGCACAGGTGAGACAATCAAGCGGGTGGTCTGAGATGTAGAGTTCCATCACCCCTTTGCGCAAATTATTCAGGCGCTCATTTTCAGTTTTAACTTTCATGCCAGCTGCAACGGGCGTGGTGCAGGAAGCAGGTGTGCCTTTGCGGCCTTCAATTTCTACAAGGCATAGGCGACATGAGCCAAAGGCATTGACTGAGTCAGTGGCGCAGAGTTTTGGAATCTTAGTTCCAAGCTCCATTGCGGCTCGCATAATTGATGTGCCTTCTGGAACAGTGATGCTAAGACCATCAATCTCCAACGTGACCATTTGGGTCGCATCAGATTTTGCCGTGCCGAAATCTAATTCTTTAATCAACATGGTTTTGTTCCTCGTAAACCCTCACCCTGAGGTGCCGCGAAGCGGCCTCGAAGGGTCGGACAGTACATGTGGTTGCCGATGCTTCGAGGCATTGTTTTGCAATGCGCCTCAGCATGAGGGTAAAGGGGGCCGTCATTCTGCAGCCTGTCTGATTTGTTTGTCGAAATCTTCTGGGAAGTGTTTAACCGCACTCATCACCGGCATCGGCGTGAGGCCGCCCATGGCGCAGAGCGATCCATCGGTCATAGTCTGGCACAGGTCTTCGAGAAGCAATAAATTGGCATCGCGATTTTCGCCGGAAACAATTTTGTCGATTGTTTCAGCCCCGCGTGTGGAGCCTATTCTGCAAGGTGTGCATTTGCCACAAGATTCAATCGCACAGAATTCCATGGCGAACCGCGCTTGCTGGGCCATGTCAACGGAATCGTCAAACACCACCAAACCACCATGGCCCACCATCGCCATATTGGCGGCGAAGGTTTCATAATCCATAGGGAGATCAAGTTGCGCATCCGGCAGATAAGAGCCAAGCGGCCCACCCACTTGCACAGCGCGAACGGGACGGCCCGTGAAAGTTCCGCCGCCAAAATCATTAATCAGTGTACGGAGGGTTATGCCAAATGCTTTTTCGACTAAACCGCCTTGCTTGATATTTCCCGCAAGTTGGAAGGGCAGGGTTCCACGCGAACGGCCTATGCCATAATTCTTATAGGCCGCAGCCCCACTGGCCAGAATATAAGGAACCGCTGCGAAGCTGAGAACGTTATTGATGATGGTGGGTTTACCGAACAATCCAACCAAAGCTGGAATAGGAGGCTTAGCCCGCACCATGCCACGCTTGCCTTCCAAGCTTTCGAGCATCGCAGTTTCTTCGCCGCAAATATAAGCGCCAGCGCCACGGCGCACTTCAAGGTCAAAACAATGATCCGTAGACTGAATATTATTTCCAAGCCAGTTTGCATCAGTTGCAATACGGATCGCTTGCTTCATGGTGCTAATCGCATCGGGGTATTCTGAGCGAATATAAATAAAGCCTTTGGTGGCTCCCGCAGCGATGCCCGCAATAGTCATGCCTTCGATGAGCATAAAGGGATCACCCTCCATCACCATGCGATCAGCGAATGTGCCCGAGTCTCCTTCATCTGCATTACAGCAGACATATTTCTGGTCGGCTTTGGCATCGTGAACCGTTTTCCACTTTATTCCAGTTGGAAAACCAGCACCACCGCGCCCACGCAAACCTGACTCCGTTACTTCGGTAACAATGGACGAACCCGCCATCGCCAAAGCTTTCTTCAATCCGGCAAAGCCACCATGTGCCAAATAATCCGAAAGCGAAACTGGATCAGTAATTCCAGCACGGGCAAACGTAAGACGCTCTTGATTTTTAAGGTAGGGCATCTCTTCCACAAGGCCGTGGCATAGGGTGTGTTTCTGACCTTCGTAGAATTTAGCGATAAACAAACGTTGCACATCACCCACTTCAACGGGACCATAGCCAACGCGGCCCTTAGCGGTTTCAACTTCCACAAAAGTCTCCAACCACATCATGCCGCGTGAGCTGTTGCGAATGATCTGTACACTGATCTTTTGGTTTGCAGCCTCAGCGGCGATTGCCTTGGCCACATCGTCAGCACCAACGGCAAGAGCGGAAGAATCACGAGGCACATAAATCTTAATCATGTGCGAAGTCCTTCAACGACCGTTTCAAATTTCTTGGCATCGACGCGGGCCACGGGGCGTTCATCCACCATCATGGCAGGAGCCGAAGCGCAAAGGCCTAAACAATAGGTGGCCTCTAATGTGATCAACTTATCAGCAGTCGTGTCACCAACTTTAATTTTCAAAAATTTTTCAACAGCGGTAAGCAAATTGCGGCCCCCCATCGACTGGCAGGCTTCGGCCTTGCATAGCTTGATCACATGCTTGCCCGTGGGCCTCAAATGAAAGTCGTGATAAAATGTGGCCACGCCATAAGCTTCGGCGCGTGAAATATTAAGCGCATTGGCGATGGCCGGAAGCGAACTTTCAGGAACGAACCCAAGCTCATGCTGCACATCATGCAGAATTTCTAAAAGCGCATCGGGCTTATTGCCATAACGCGCCGCAATGGCTACGGCGGGATCCGCTTTGCCAGAATTAATGTCGATCAGGGTGTGAGTTTTTGCCATGGCTAATCATAGTGAGCAGCAGGGCATACCGCTAATCGACTGAACTGATGAGACCATAGGCGCTGTCAATGAACTTTGAAATTCTTGGCCGCTTGGAACAAAGCAGCTATGGCGGGCGACATGGGGTCACGGTCAACCGCTACAAGACCAACGGCGTGGCTCACGGTGGGTTCCGCCAGTGGAATGGCCTTGATGCCTTCAAGAGTTCCCATAGCGCTTTTAAAATAATCCGGCAAAATCGAGCACAAGTTTGTGGAGCGCACCGATGAAATGAGGTTCATAATGGAGTTGGTTTCAAGACGCGGGCTTGGGCTAACCTTGGCGGCGGCGAAAGCGCGATCTATAATCCGGCGATTTTGCATATTGGGCGTGAGCAGGGCGAGGGGCTGTTGTGCCGCTTCAAACCAGGTGACTGAATCCCGCGCCGCATATTCATGGGTGTCGGAAATGAACAGGCAATAATTCTCACGGTAAAGTTCGGCACTCATCAACCCTTCGACGGGTTCATTGTCCAAATAGGTGATGCCAGCCTCGATCGAAAAATCACTCAGTGCACGGATTATTTCTACGGAGCTGTGCGATAGAATCGTAAAATCAACCGCGGGGTGCATAGCGTTCATGGCCTTGGTGAGAAATGACGCCATGGGCAATGCCGAAGGAATAACCCCCAGCACCATGCGGCCCACCAGCTCGCCTTTCTTACCTTTGATTTTGGTGAGCTCTTGTTGCAGGTTTTGCCAATTATCTAAAATGAGATGCGCCCATTTCAAAACCCGCTCGCCTTCGGGCGTTAAACCAATGTAGCGCTGGCCGCGTTCCACGATGGGCACGCCAAGTTCTTGTTCTAATTGCCTTAGACGGCCTGATAAAGTGGGCTGTGTTACGTTGCAGGCCGTTGCCGCCCGCGTAAAATGCTTCTCGCGCGCCAAAGCCGCAAGATATTGTAATTGCCGAATGTCCATGTGCGTACAATAACTTAACGCGGGACATTAGCACGGTTAAAAAAATAATACCTATAATAGGAAAATAATGCTTGACGGCGTACGGTGCATGGGCTAATCCTTTTCACACTCCAGAAGAGGGTCTCCAGAAATCTTCACCCAGAAGTGCCTTGCGTTAGCAAGGCCTCGAAGGGTGTCTGCGTCGCACAATGCTTCGAGGCTCACTTTGTTCGCTCCTTAGCATGAGGGTGTTTTACATTTAAAGGAACTGCCAATGACACCAACCCCTGAAGCCTGGGCCGCTATTCGTGCGCGCTATGAGGCGGCCACAGAAACTGTTTCGCAGATTGCTTGCGACATTCAAACCACGCCGCATAAGTTGACATTGCTGGCGCGAGCTGAGGGCTGGTTGTTGCGGTCTTCGCGCGCCAAGAAAAGCCAATCTACGCGCGACACTATTAAGCGTCTCAAAGATTTGTTGCAGAACCGCCTTTCGCAACTGGAATCTCAGATTGGCGAGATTGGCGCAGAAATTTCAGCACTGGCCAGCGAGCGTGACATTCGCGCTACGAACACATTGGTTCGCACTTTGGAAAAGGTTTTGGAACTTGAACACAAAGAGCGAAAGCAACGATCAACCCGCGCCCGCCAAAATCGCAAACTCAATGACGCCGAGCGTGATGAACTTACGCGGCGAATTGAGAAGCTTAGGTTGGAACACCAAGTGCTTAGTGGAGTCCATGAAGAACCGCCAAGTGACGGCACTGCTTATGGAATGGCCGCAATGGGCGAGGGTTGATCAGCTTCCGCCAGTTGGTGACAAGTGGCGGCGCTGGCTGATTTTAGGTGGCCGTGGCTCTGGCAAAACCCGATCAGGTGCGGAATGGGTGCGGGCTATTGCCCAAGGCGAATGGGGCGAACGCGCCAAACATATTGCTTTGATTGCGCCCACGTTAGCTGAAGCGCGGTTGGTGATGATTGAAGGGCAATCGGGAATTCTATCCGTACACGGACGAGATGATCAACCGCATTATGAACCATCAAAACGTTTAATCACTTGGCCCAATGGCTCGATTGCGCAAGTATTCTCGGCTGAAGATTATGACAGTTTGCGCGGGCCACAATTTGATGCCGCCTGGTGTGATGAACTGGCCAAGTGGAAACATGCCGATGCGGCGTGGAACATGTTGCAGTTTGCGCTGCGGCTGGGTGAGAACCCAGTTACGGTAATCACCACAACACCCCGAGCCATTCCGCTGTTGAAGCGCTTGCTGGCAGATGCGGGAACCGTGACGACACGCTCTAAAACATCAGACAACAGCCAGAACTTGGCAAAACCATTTTTAGATGAAGTTCTGGCGCGTTATGGCGGCACCAGATTGGGCCGCCAGGAATTAGATGGCGAAGTGATTGATGATGATCCCGATGCATTGTTCAAGCGCGACATGATTGAAGAACATCGCTTGGGTATAGCACCGGAATTGAAACGTATTGTGGTGGCGGTCGATCCTCCGGCTGGCTTCGGCAAATCCTCCAACGCCTGTGGCATTGTGTGTGTGGGCTTAGGGATTGATGGCAGAGCTTATGTTCTGGATGATGCCTCAGTGCAAGGCCTCCGCCCGGCCAAATGGGCAGTCCAAGTTGTGGCCCTCTATCACGCACGCAAAGCTGACCGCGTGGTGGCCGAAATCAATCAAGGTGGTGCCATGGTGGAACAAGTGCTGCGCGACGTAGATGAAGACATTTCCTTCCGCGCCGTGCATGCCACGCGCGGCAAGAAAGCCCGAGCTGAACCCGTGGCCGCTTTATATGAGCAGGGCAGGGTGAGCCATGTGGGAACCTTCGCCGAGCTTGAAGATGAAATGTGCAATGTGATTGGCGAAGGCGGAAAAAGCCCTGATCGGCTTGATGCGCTGGTCTGGGCGATTACTGATTTGCTGTTGAAGCGAAGAGTGGAGCCACGGGTGCGGATGCTGTGAATGCCATAAAACTATTTATCTTCAGGTAGATGTCTCTGGTTGCGCTCGGTCAGAGTTCGTTTACCATAAAACCGGAACTTTGAAAATTTAATCAGTTAGTAACCTTGACGGCAGCAAACTTGACATATAAATCAATTGATGAAATTATTGTTGAGCTTGAAGCGAGGCAAGAATTGAGACGTTTTGTCCCGATTAGTTCAAAGCCCGCCAAGAGGACACTATTTCTTACAAAAACTGCCATGAAAGACATTGATGACCCAAATAGTGCTACCAATCTCTTGTGCGGAACTGGTTACATCTTGGCTGCTCTCACGCTTTGGACTCGAGGAGACTTGATATGGGCGCATAATGGCAAAGGGGAGTTCTTGAAGAGACTTAATCCACCACCCCCCGAGATTTGGGAAATACGGGTAACAGCCCCGCGGCCGCAAGCAAGGTTGTTTTGTCGATTTGCTAAGCCAGATACTCTGATAGTCACAAAATTTCATACACGTGATTTTCTAAAAGACAAAGGATCGCAAAATTGGAACTCTGCACTGGCGCAGTGTAAAAATCAGTGGGAAGAATTGTTCCCAGACTCTGAACCTTTCACGGCCGAGCGCGTTTGCGAGTATATAACGGAGAACTGTCATGACTTCAGAATCTAGAAAAATGCGTAAATCGACTGAACGTGGTGACTTTGGCTTTGCGATGGCTCGCAATGCTGCATTTTTGGCTGTTCTATCATTGTGGGACAAAAGAAAGAACGCAGGGTTGAAACAAACTGAACTCGCAAAGATTATAGGCCGTGATCCCGGTTGGGTAAATACTCAGCTGAAAGGTCCTGGCAATTGGACATTGAGAACATTTGGTGAGATGGTAGAAGCGCTGGACGGTGAAGTAGAGATACAGGTTATTGATCGCAAACAGGCAGGACTGATCATATCTAATTTTGATGCATATGCCGTGCATGATGAAATTGGAAACACGAAGACTAATAATCGCTTTTTGAAAGACACAACAGTAAAGCCAACTGTAGCGAAAGGTTTAAGTTCGGTGAATCGGCCTGTTGTTTCGTTTAGTGGTGATCCTGTAGTGAGTGTGATCTCCCAATGGTAAAAGATATCAAAGTGAGTACGCCAACCGGACATTGTTTATTTTGTGACGACATCAGGCATGAAATAAACGGGAAGTTTAGTCTGATAGGTAACTATGGGAGTGACTTGCGTCCGTTTACTTCATTTCCTCTGGTTCTTCCGAAACTATGTGTTTATTTAAGTTACTTTCAAAGGCCCGTTGACGGTTTTCAGGACGTCAAGTTTGAAATCGTGCTAAATTCAAAGGAAACCAATACGACAGTGTGGGAGATACTGGTCCAAGGCTCATCGCTGGAAAACGCTCCTCGACCGGAGGCCACTGACGAACAGGCCGATCCTGTTATCGGCATTCACGTACCGTTAGAATTTCAAAACTTTGTGATAAACGAAACTGGGTACCTCAGGGTTTATGCTCAGCGTGGCGACGAGAGAATGCGTATTGGCTCACTTAAAATTGAACAACCAACAACACCGCAGGACGCAAAACCAATTAATTAGATAATCTAGAGTTTCAAAACTAGGATTAATTGCCTTAAAATAAAAATTTATAGCTTGGTTGTGCTCCCAACAAATTGATGGTTTGAGCGTAATTGCATTTACAATTGAAACACCGAACCGAGAGTGAGAACCTCTAATTCTTCTCCTTCTCCCCTTGCGGGAGAGGGGTTTGCCTTCTGCTGTCCCTCTCCCTGACGCGTTCCGCGTCTGCCCTCCCCTGCGAGGGGGGAGGGTTGAGTTTAAGGAAAACCAATGTTCAAAAAACTAGCCTCACTCTTCACTGAGCAAAAGCAATTCCGCGCTCAGCCTATTGTCTCACTGCACAGTGTGGGTCAGCCGCAATGGACGCCGCGCAATTATGCTGCACTGGCACGCGAAGGCTTTGCTGGAAATGCTATTGGTTATCGCTGCGTGCGCATGATTGCCGAGGCTGCGAGTTCAATTCCGTTGCTGCTTTATCAAGGCGACGCGGAGCTGACTAAACATCCCCTTTTGAACTTACTAAAGCAGCCAAATCCAACCCAATCAGGCCGCGATCTATTTGAAAATATCATTTCTTATCTACTGGTTGCGGGTAATAGTTACATTGAAGTCTCAAATTTGGAAGGCACTCCGCGTGAGCTGATTTCACTTCGCCCAGACCGCGTGAAAGTGATTGCTGGACATAATGGGTGGCCGGACGCTTATGAATATTCAGTGTACGGAGCATCAACCAGATTGCCTGCCGAAAATGTGTTGCACATAAAAATGTTCAATCCATTGGATGACTATTATGGCCAGTCTCCACTTGAAGCAGCCCAGCGCTCTATCGACACGCATAATTCTGCAGCCGCGTGGAATAAAGCCATGCTCGATAATGCGGCGCGGCCTTCTGGGGCCCTGGTGTTTGCCGCCTCTGAAGGCAGGCTGACCAATGAGCAATTTGAACGCATTAAAAGTGAACTCGAATCCACCTATCAAGGGGCCGCCAATGCGGGCCGCCCGATGGTGCTGGAAGGCGGGCTTGATTGGAAAGAAATGGGCTATAGCCCGAAGGACATGGAGTTTACTGAAACTAAAAATTCCAGCGCCCGCGAAATTGCTCTGGCCTTTGGGGTGCCACCGATGTTGCTGGGCATTCCCGGCGATAATACATTTGCCAATTATGCCGAGGCCAACCGCACATTCTGGCGACAAGCCGTGGTGCCGCTGCTGGGCCGCGTGACTGATGCACTGACCAATTTCATCGGACCACAGTTCGAGAAAGATTTGTGCCTGACATTTGATCTCGATCAAGTGGAAGCCCTTGCCCCTGATCGAGATGCGCTGTGGAGCCGCGTGAATGACGCGAACTTCCTGAGCGAAGACGAGAAGCGGGCGGCTGTGGGGTATTGATAGCTCCATTCTCTGTCATCCCGACGAAAGTCGGGACCCAGACTTTCAACCAATGACATGCCCAAAGTCTAGGCCCCGACTTTCGTCGGGGTGACAGATATATTTATCAGAGGATTTTACATGACCCTTCGCCTTTCACGGCGCGGGCTGGGGCAGCCTTTGCAGGCTTTCCCTGGCACCGGCTTGTTTATTGGTTATGCCAGTTTGTTTGGCAAGCGTGATAGCACTGGCGATATTGTTATGCCGGGGGCCTTTGCCGCTTCGCTTAAAAAGCGTGGGCAGGAAAACATCCGCATGTTGTTTCAGCATGACCCGGCTGAACCAGTGGGCACATGGCTGGAAATTTATGAAGATGAGCGCGGGCTGTTTGTGCAAGGCCGCTTGGACAAAAATGTGCAGCGTGGCCGCGAACTGTTTTCGCTTTTAGAAAATGGTGGGCTTGATGGCCTGTCGATTGGCTTCAAAACCGTGAGCGCCAAGCAAGACCGCGCCTTGAATGCCCGCAGGCTGATCACCATCGACCTTTGGGAAATTTCACTTGTGACATTTCCGATGCTGGAGGGCGCACGAGTGAGCGCCGTGAAATCACGAGCAAGGCAGAAGGCGGAACAACTCTTCGCATCGTAGCTCCCCCTCGAGGGAGAAGGTGCCCCGAAGGGGCGGATGAGGGGGCTGGTTGCTTCCAGACTCGCATCTACCACCCCCCTCATCCGTCTTGCGACTACGTCGCAATCCACCTTCTCCCTCGAGGGGAGAAGGTTAACCACTTGATAGGAGAACTAAATTTTTTATGGATACTCTCGAAACCAAAATTGCAACTTCAACCTCTACCTATGACGATGTTCTCAATGCCTTTGAAGCCTTCAAAGATGCCAATGACGACCGTCTCGACCAAATTGAAAAGCGCATGAGCGCTGATGTGGTGACAACCGAAAAAGTGGAGCGGATCAACAAAGCACTTGATGAGCTCACCTTGAAATCTCGCCGTTCGCCCATCGGTGGCGATGTGAAATCTGAACCAACCGAACACAAGCGCGCCTTTGATAGCTACATCAGAAAAGGCGAAACCCAAGGCTTGTTTGGCATTGAGGCCAAGGCCATGTCGGTTGGCACCAATGCTGATGGCGGTTATCTCGTGCCCTCCGAAACTGAAGCCGAAATTGGCCGATTGCTCTCTAAAGCATCGCCCATGCGCCAGATTGCCGATGTGCGGCAAGTTTCAGCTTCGCTCTATAAAAAACCGTTCAACACCAATGGTGCGGCCGCGGGCTGGGTGGGGGAAACCGCATCGCGCGTGCAAACCAGCACAGCCACTTTGGCTGAGTTGCAATTTCCAACCATGGAACTTTATGCGCAGCCCGCAGCCACCCAAGCGCTACTCGACGATAGCGTGGTTAATCTTGATCAATGGATTGCCCAGGAAGTGGAAACGGTTTTTGCTGAGCAAGAAACCCAAGCCTTTATTATGGGCGATGGCGTGAACAAGCCGCGTGGTTTTCTTGATTATGCCAAGGTTGCTCAGGCCTCGTGGAGCTGGGGCAATATGGGTTACATTGCAACGGGTGTTGCCGGGGCTTTTGCGGCATCCAATCCGAGTGATAAGCTAGTTGATCTGATTTATTCAGTGAAAGCTGGCTATCGCCAAAATGCCCGCTTCATGCTCAATCGCACCACGCAAGGCATTATCCGCAAGTTTAAAGACACGCAAGGCAACTATCTCTGGCAACCAGCAAGCACAGCTGATGGCAATGCCATGTTGCTCAATATGCCGGTGGTGGAAAGCGAATATATGCCAGATGTGGCCACAGATTCTTATGCACTGGCCTTTGGCGATTTCAAGCGCGGCTATTTGATTGTGGACCGCGTGGGCATTCGCATGCTGCGCGACCCATACTCCACAAAACCTTACGTGCTGTTCTACACCACCAAACGCGTGGGCGGCGGCATTCAAGATTTCGATGCGATCAAGCTGATGAAGTTTGGTGTGTCGTAAAGAAGGCGGTAATTTTTGCCTTCTCCCCTCGAGGGAGAAGGTGCCCGAAGGGCGGATGAGGGGGATGCTTGACGCTGCTCCCTTGTCTGCCACCCCCTCATCAAGGCATTTTTGAAAAAAATGCTTAGTCAGCCTTCGGCTGCCACCTTCTCCCTCGAGGGGAGAAGGCTAAGAACGGAAGCCCCCCGATGTCCCAAATTCTCACCTCTCCACCTACCGTGGAACCCGTTACCTTGGCTGAGGCCAAGACGCATATGCGCGTGACGCATTCTGACGATGACACATATATCAGTACACTGATCAATTCGGCGTGCAGCACTGTGGAACAGTTTTATGGAATTGCTTTAATCCAACAAAGCTGGTCGGTATTTCACGATACTTGGCCTGAGCAAGGCGTTTTCAATTTTCCACTTGCGCCGATCATGTCGATCGCTGATCTCTTAATCTATGGCGAGGATGATGTTGCGGCGACGATTGATCATGCTCACTATTATCTTGATGTTGCGGCGCGGCCTTGCCGATTGGTTTTGCGCAACGGCCGCACAGGGCCTACCCCCGGCAGGCGTGCCAATGGCATTGAAATAAAATTGGTTGCCGGATTTGGTGCCGCTGCCAGCGCTGTGCCCAATCAAGTCAAGCAAGCGCTGCTGATTATTATCGCTGATTGGTATGCCAGCCGCGGTGATGTGGATGCAGGGACCTTGCCACTTTCGGCACAGAGCTTGCTCGCCCCCTATCGCACCGTGAGGCTCACATGAATTCAGCAACTGCAATTCAAGTGGCTATGCGCGATGCATTGCTGGCGCGGGCACCCCTTCGTACCTTGTTAGGGGGTGCTCATATTTTTGATGAGATGCCGCGCGGTGCCAATGCACCTTACGTTTCATTTACAGGAATTGAAACCCGCGATTGGAGCGTGGCCGATCAAAAAGCCCATGAGCATTTCATCACAATTGAATCCACCACCAACAGCCGCGGGCGCGGCGCTGCCCAGAACATCGCCGAAGAAATTGAAGCGACTCTTGATAATGCAATACTGACTTTGGACGGCCACAAACTGATCAACCTCCGCATCATATTTACCAATGTATCACGCAACAGCAAAACTGAAAACTTTGGCCTGATCCAACGCTTTCGCGCCGCCACTGAACCTCTTTAAAAGGACCATCACATGACCGCTCAAAAAGGCCGAGACATGCTGTTGAAAATTGATTCAACGGGCACCGGCACATTCACAACCATTGCGGGTTTGCGCAGCAACACCCTCGCTTTCAACACCGAAACAGTGGACTCATCGAGCCAGGATTCAACCGGCGCTTGGCGCGAACTGTTGAGTGGAGCGGGTTTAAAATCCGCCAGTTTGCGTGGGCAAGGGATTTTTAAGGACGCGGCTTCGGACGCAACATTGCGCACCTATTTCTTCAACTGCACCATTGTGAACTGGCAAATTATCATCCCAGATTTTGGCACGGTGCAAGGGCCGTTTCAAATTACGTCATTGGATTTTGGTGCGCGCCATGACGCCGAGGTGACCTTTGATTTAGCACTGGCTTCGGCTGGTGTTTTAACATTTGCAGCACTGTGAGGTGAGCCATGGTCAATCGTCATCGTGGTGAAATTGAAGCTGAATTGGGAGGGCAAACCTATACGCTGTGCCTCACACTTGGCGCGCTTGCTGAAATCGAACACGCTTATGGCGGCGAAGATCTTATTGCCATTGCTGAGCGCTTTGAAACCGGCCGCATTAAAGCCACCGACGCCATTAAAGTAATCGGTGCTGGGCTTCGTGGCAGCGGCCTCATGTTTACTGATGACGAAGTTTCAAAATTTTCAGTGAGCGGTGGTGCGGCAGGATACTTACGCATCGTTGTTGATCTACTGAAAGCCACCTTCACCAATGACTGAATTTCCATGGTCAGACTTGATGCAAAAGGGGCTTGGCACATTGCGCCTGAGCCCCACTGAATTCTGGCGCAGCACGCCGCGCGAAATCGCCGGAGCGTTTGGTTCCCCTCCCAAACCTATAAATGTTGAAGTGCTGCGCCAGAAGCTTGATGCGATGGTGAACTTGTATCCAGATATTTTTCCTTCTCCCCTCGAGGGAGAAGGTGGCGCGTAGCGCCGGATGAGGGGGTTGTTTGACATCAGACTCGCTGCACAGACCCCTCATCCGTCTTGCTTCGCAATCCACCTTCTCCCTGAAGGGGAGAAGGGAAGAAAGGAAAACCTATGCCTGATACTTCCATCGACTCGCTCTCACTGCGCACCGTCGAACTGCGCAGTGAAATGCAAGACCTCTCCAAACTTGCTGATAGTTTTGGCACCAAGTTGGTTGGCGCTTTTGCGGGAGCCATTATCCATGGACGCAACCTTTCTGATGTGATGAAGGGACTTGTGCTGTCGCTCAGCCAATCAGCGCTAACGGCAGCACTCAAACCCTTGGGCAATTTGGTGGGTGGCATGTTTGGCAGTCTGTTTGCCCATGCCAAGGGCAATGTGGTGAATGCGGGACAGATTACGCCATTTGCATCGGGCGGCATTGTGAATAGCCCGGTGTTATTCCCGATGCGTGGTGGCACTGGCTTGATGGGAGAAGCTGGGCCGGAAGCGATTATGCCACTGGCACGCGGGAGCGATGGCAAGTTAGGCGTGCGCGGTGGCGGAGGTGGCTCACATGTGACCATTAATATCTCCACACCTGATGTGCAAAGCTTTCGCGCGTCGCAATCACAAATCGCCGCCATGATGAGCCGGGCCGTATCGCGTGGGCAAAGGAACATGTGATGGCATTTGACAATGTAAGATTTCCAATAGCCATTTCTCTTGGCTCCTCTGGTGGACCAGAACGGCGCACTGACGTTGTGACCACTGCTTCTGGCCGCGAAGAGCGCAATGCGCGTTGGGCCAATTCCAGACGGCGCTATGATGCGGGCTTTGGGGTTAAATCACTCGATGACATTCATGCCTTGGTGGCCTTCTTTGAAGAGCGGCGTGGACGGCTTCATGCGTTTCGCTGGAAGGACCATGCGGATTTTAAATCAAGTGCTGCTTCGGCAACGCCCATAGCAACGGATCAAGAGATTGGACTTGGTGATAGCGTTACAGCAAGTTTTCAGTTGACCAAAAAATATGGAACGGGTTTACGCAATTATTCTCGCACCATATCAGCACCAGTTTCAGCAACAGTTTTGGTGGCTATCAATGGTACGCCGAACAATTTCTTCACGGTGGATGCGCAAACCGGAATCGTTACTTTTACGGCGGGCCATATTCCACCTGCGGGTGCTGTGATCACGGCGGGTTTTGAATTTGATGTGCCGGTGCGTTTTGACACTGATGCGATCAGCATCAATCTCTCGCATTTTGCGGCGGGTGACATTCCTCATATTCCGTTGATTGAGGTGAGGCCATGAAGACCTTAGCAGCAGGCCTGCAAAGCCATCTCGATTCCGGTACGACTACTCTATGCCAATGCTGGCGCTTGACGCTGCGCAGCGGCGAAAAATTTGGCTTTACTGATCATGATGAAGCATTGAGTTTTGATGGCACCACTTTTGAAGCCCAAGCGGGATTTACTGGCAGCGAAATTGAATCTTCGATTGGATTGAATGTCGATAATCTTGAAGCATCCGGCGCGTTGCAGTCTGGTGCTTTAGATGAGTTGCGACTTACTTCTGGAGACTATGATCATGCCAAAGTTGAAATTTGGCGGGTGAATTGGCAGGATGTTACGCAGCGCATTTTGCAACGCCAGGGCCATTTAGGTGAAGTGACTTATGGCCAAGGCCGTTTCACCGCTGAAGTGCGTGGGCTGGCGCATTTGCTCAATCAGCAGAAGGGCAGACTGTTTCAATTTTCCTGTGATGCGGATTTAGGTGATGCCCGCTGTGGTGTGAATTTAACCGCAACGATATTTCATGGCACCGGCACGATTGGCGCTATAGTAGATAACAGTATTGGGCTTTCCGGTCTTGGGGCCTTTGCCGATGACTGGTTTACGCGCGGGGCTTTGCTTTGGAGCGGGGGCCGCCAGCTCAGCATCAAGCGCCACCGTACATTTTCCAGCCATGCGCGCATTGATTTATGGTCAACGCCAAAATTTACAATTGCGATTGGCGATGTGGTGACGGTGCAAGCAGGTTGCGACAAACAATTTGCCACATGCAGAGCAAAGTTTTCTAACGCCATAAATTTTCGAGGCTGCCCACATATGCCCGGCAGTGATTTTGTATTGGGTGTGGCCAAGCATAAAGCTTAGGCCCTCTCACTTCCTCACCCTCTCCTTCAAGAGGAAAAGGTAGGAAAGGAACTTTATGCATCCACCCATCATCACCATTGCCCGAGGCTGGATTGGCACGCCCTATCGCCATCAAGCCAGTTTGAAACATGTAGGCTGCGATTGCCTTGGCCTCATCCGCGGCGTGTGGCGTGAGCGTTTTGGTGAGGAGGCAGAACTGCCGCCCGCCTATTCGCCGGATTGGGCTGAGGCGGGGCTTGAGGAAACGCTGGCCAATGCCGGCAGGCGGCATATGATTGAAGTGCCGCAACTTGTTTTTCAAGAAAGCTATGTGTTGCTGTTTCGCTGGAAGCCGCATCTGCCTGCAAAGCACGCAGGCATAGCCACGAGCCGAACTTCAATGGTTCACGCGCAAGATGGCGCTGGAGTTTGCGAAGTGGCTTTGAGCAGCTGGTGGCTGCGGCGCTTGGCTTTTGTATTTCGATTTCCGGAAGGTGAAATATAATGGCCACGGTTGTTCTGCAATATGCGGGTGCCGCACTGGGAACATTTCTGGGTGGCCCCTTGGGCGGCATGTTGGGCCGTGCTGCGGGTGCTATTGCTGGCAACATTATCGATCAAAAATTATTTGGTGAAGACAACCACCGTGAAGGGCCACGTCTCGCATCATTACGCATGATGAGCTCTGATGAGGGCGCACCCATTCCGGCGATTTATGGCCGCATGCGCATTTCAGGCCAAGTGGTTTGGGCCACGGATTTGGAAGAGGTGGCCAACACCTCCACGCAAAAAGCATCTTCCAAAGGTGGGCCACAAGCGACACAAACCGAATATTCCTATTTTGCTAATTTCGCTGTGGGCCTGTGTGAAGGTGAAATTGATGGCATTGGAAAATGCTGGGCCGATGGCAAGGAAATTGATCTCGAAACATTTTCCCCACGCATTTATCGCGGGCTTGAAACGCAGACTGTTGATAGCTTAATTGCTGCAAAAGAAATCGCGGCACCTGCTTATCGCGGCCTTGCCTATATTGTGTTTGAGCGTTTGGCGCTGGCGCAATTTGGCAATCGCATTCCACAACTTGCGTTTGAAGTGATCCGCAATGGCAATGGCGTGGCGGGCGCTGTTAAGGCCATGAGCATTATTCCGGGCTCTACTGAGTTTGGCTATGACACCACATTGGTGATGCGCAAAATCAGCCAAGGTGTTACGGCCAGTGAAAACGCGCATGTATCTTCTGAGCGCAGTGATTGGTCAATTGCTGTTGATCAATTGCAGGAGACCTGCGAAAATCTTGATGCAGTTTCTTTGGTGGTGGCGTGGTTTGGCACCGATTTGCGCTGCGGCACCTGCTTGGTGAAGCCCGGTGTTGATCGCGCAGTTAAAGAGACTGATCCTGTAACTTGGGAAGTTTCAGGCTCGGCGCGAAGTGCGGCTCATCAGGTGAGCCAAATTTCTGGCAATGCCGCTTATGGTGGCACCCCATCTGATGGTTCAGTGATCCGCGCCATTCAAGATTTGCACATACGCGGTGTGAAGGTGATGTTCTATCCCTTTATTCTGATGGATATTCCGGTGGGCAATGCGCTGCCAAATCCCCAAGGGGGAGGCACGCAATCACCCTATCCGTGGCGCGGGCGAATTACGGGCACGTCTGATAAAAGTGCCGCTGCTGCCGCGCAAATTTCAAACTTTGTGGGTGCGGCAACGCCAGCGCAATTTTCAGCATCCGGCGAGACTGTAAACTATTCTGGCCCGGCTGAGTGGAGTTTCCGCCGCATGATTTTGCATTATGCAAAACTCTGTGCAGCAGCTGGTGGTGTGGATGCGTTTTTGATTGGCAGTGAATTGGTGGGCCTTTCTACGTTGCGTGGAGCGGGCAACACTTATCCCTTCGTGGCTGCGCTGCAAACGCTTGCTGCTGAAGTGAAAGCCATTCTGCCCGCTGCTAAAATATCTTACGGCGCTGATTGGTCGGAATATTTTGGGCATCATCCGGTCGATGGATCGAATGATGTCTATTTTCATCTCGATCCATTATGGGCCTCATCGTCAATCGACTTCATTGGCATTGATAATTATCTGCCGCTGTCAGATTGGCGCGATGGCCGAGCACACTTGGATTATGTTTCAGGCACGCGCTCAATTTATGATCAAAGCTATTTGCAAAACCGCATCGTGAGCGGCGAGAGTTATGATTGGTATTATGCCACACAAAATGATCGTGACGCACAAACGCGAACGCCGATCACTGATGGTGCTTATGGCAAGCCCTGGATGTTTCGCGCCAAGGACATAAAATCATGGTGGAGCAACGCGCATTATAACAGGCCAGAAGGTGTGGAGCTCGCAACGCCCACAAGCTGGGTGCCGCAAGCAAAACCGGTTTGGTTTACCGAAGCGGGTTGTGCGGCCATCGACAAAGGGACTAATCAGCCCAATGAATTTTATGATGCAAAATCGGGCGAGAGTGCTTGGCCGTATTATTCCGGCGGGCAGCAAGATGCACAAATGCAAAATGCTTATGTGCGTGCCGTTCAAAATTTCTGGAATACATCGGCACAAAATCCGGTTTCAACAATTTATGCAAACAAGATGGTTGATCCCAAGCGCATTTTCTATTGGGCCTGGGATGCGAGGCCATATCCGGCCTTTCCGGCGCGAGCTGAAATTTGGGCAGATGGTGCAAATTATGCGCGTGGACATTGGCTTAATGGCAGATTGGGCGCGGTTGATTTAGGCGACTTGATTACCTCAATTGCCGCGCGATTTGGCTTTACCGATGTTGATGTTTCCCGTGTTGAAGGCTTGGTTGATGGCTTTGCCATTGACCGACCACTTTCAGCGCGTGATGCCTTAGAAGGGCTTCTGCAAAGCTTCAGCATTGATGCCACCGAGTCTGATGGCAAGTTGGTTTTCAAATCGCGGCGACTGTCTGATGAGATAACTTTGCTGCATGATGATGTGGTGGAGGAGGGGGCTGAAAAGCCACTCTTTTTGCAAACCCGCGCGCAGGAAACGGAACTGCCTGCATCAGTGCGGCTGGGCTATGTTGAGTCTGGTTTAGATTATCGCACCGCTGCTGTGGCGCAAAAGAAGCTGGGCACCGGCAGTGCGCGAGAAATCAGCTTCACTTTGTCAGCAGCACTTGGGCAACCATTAGCGCAAGCGCGGGTTGATGTGGCGCTGGAGGAAGCGTGGGTGGCGCGCGAAACCGCGCAATTTATGTTGCCGCCACAATTTGCCAAGCTTGAGGCTGGCGATGTGCTGACAATTGGCCAAGGCCAATGGCGCATTCGCACGATTCACGATGGCTCGGCTCGGAAAATTGAAGCGGTTGCTTATGATGCTTCGGTCTATGATCCGCCGCCTGCCGCTGATCGTTTGGTGGCTGTGCCGAACCCAACGATTTATGGCAATGCTGATTATGTGATGGTGGATTTGGCGAGAGTATCCGCCACTGCTGCGCCGTGGATCGTGGCACAATCAACACCTTGGCCGCAAAGCTTGGCGCTGTATCGCAAAACCGGACCATCAAGTTATACGTTTAATCGCTCGCTGAACCAGCAAGGCACAATTGCGACCACACTTACAAATTTGCCGCAAGGGCTGAGTGATCGTGTTGATTATCACAGCACACTGGATGTTGAAATGCGCTGGGGTGCTTTGGCTTCCGTCTCACGCGAAGGTTTGCTTGGTGGAGGCAATATGGCAGCGGTTGGTGATGAACTGATTCAGTTTGAAACTGCTCAATTGATTTCGCCCAACACTTTTCGTTTGAATGGCTTGCTGCGCGGTCTGTTTGGTTCAATGCCAACTGCAAAATTAGCCGGACAAAATTTTTTGTTGCTGAATGATGCGGTGGTGCAACCGATTGTGAGTTTGGCTGAGGCAGGGCTTTCAACCACATGGCGGTTGGGTCCGCAAAACTTGGATCATGGCCACCCCTCATTTGTGGAGTTTGTGTTTACCTGTGGCCTAAAAGCCTTGCGGCCCTTGGCCCCGGGGCAGCTGAAAAATGCGACTGGTGCAACAGGGGTTTTGCTGAGTTGGATTCGCTGCACCCGCGTGAATGGTGATAGCTGGGAGCTGAGTGAAGTTCCGCTTGGCGAAGATAGCGAAGTTTACAAACTCTACATTCTTAACGGCACAAGTGTTGTGCGCAGTGTGACGGTGGGCGCTCCGAATTATCTCTATGCCGTGGCCGATATGATTGCGGATTTTGGAAGCGTGCCCGCGAGTTTCAATGTGCAGCTTTCGCAAGTGAGCCAAGCTTTTGGCCCTGGTTCCATTCTCGAAAGGACGATCAATGTCTAATTCTCCACTGCTTGCTTTGCCATACTTAGCGGCATCGCAAGCCCAAAAACATGTGACCGTGAATGAGGCACTATCCATTCTCGATGGTCTGCTGCACCTCTCGGTGATTACGCGGGCGCTTGCCACACCGCCGGTATCGCCGGTGGATGGGGACCGCTATTTAGTGGCGGCCAGCCCGACTGGACTATGGATTGGCCATGCCGGACAGATTGCTTTGCGCATGGAAGGCGCATGGCGATTTTTAACGCCACGCACTGGTTGGCGGATTTGGATTGCTGATGAAGCATTGTTACTGGTGTTTAACGGCACGGCTTGGATAGCACCTCCAGCACCTACCACATTGCAGAACTTGTCTTTACTGGGTGTGAATGCCACAGCAGATGCAACCAATAACTTGGCGGTGAATTCATCAGCAGTGTTGTTCAACAATGTGGGCGCTGGTGTACAGTTTAAAATAAACAAGGCTGCTGCTGCTGATACCGCAAGCCTGCTGTTTCAAACTGGGTTTTCCGGCCGTGCTGAAATTGGCATAACCGGAGACGATGATTTTCATTTTAAAGTGAGTGCCACAGGTTCGAGCTTCAATGAATCATTGGTTGTGGCCGCAAGCTCTGGCCAAGTTACCGTAAAAAATACAGCTGTGCTTGATCCGCAATCTGCTGATCCTGCCACTCTCAGCAATGGCCAGCTGTGGTATAATTCTACAACGGGAAAATTCAGAGGTCGTCAAAATGGCGCGAGTATTGATATTGTTACTGCTGCTGCATCGGTAGCTGATGGTGATAAGGGCGATATTACGGTTTCGGGTTCGGGTTCCACATGGACGATTGATAACGCTGTTATCTCCAATGCGAAATTGACCACTGTTGCATCAGGCATTTTCAAAGCCCGTTCTACGACTGGTGCAGGTGCAGTTGAAGACGTGAGCGGAACGCAGGCGACGGCACTGCTCGACGTGGCCACTGGTTCTTTGAAAGGGCTGATGGCTCCTGCGGATTTAACCAAGCTTATTGGTGTTGCAGCAGGAGCGACGGCCAATAGTGCCGACGCCACATTGCTGGCGCGTGCTAATCATACTGGAATGCAGCTTGCGGCAACGATTTCTGATTTTGCCAGCGCAGCCCGCGCCACGGTTTTGACGGGCTTGTCGCTTGCATCATCAACGGCAATCGCCGCGAGTGATACTGTGCTTGCGGCCCTTGGCCAATTGCAGGCGCAAATTTCCTTGCGCTTGGTGGCCTCAAATAATCTTTCTGATTTAGGCAATGCGGCAGCTGCACGAAGCAATTTGGGTCTGGGCACTCTTGCAACGCAATCTGGCACTTCTAGTGGTACCAACACCGGCGACCAGACAATAACGCTTTCTGGTGATGCAACGGGTTCTGGCACTGCCACCATAACTCTGGCGATTGCAGCCAATGCTGTGGCCAATTCCAAACTGGCGCAAATGCCAAGCCTTACACTTAAGGCCAATCTCGCGGGCAGTGCGGCCGATCCTCAAGACGTGACCACTTCACAATTATCAACTGTCCTCAACATTTCCGGGCTCATTCATGCCCGCCACCTCATTACTGCTTAGGAGTTCATTATGCCCGCAAACACTGCCCCAATTTTTTCTGCCAAGGGTTCTATTCAATGGAACCCGACCATTCACACCGCCGCCAATACCGCAAAAGATGGCACGGGCACTGTGGCGACTGTTGCCACAGGCAACGCAACTGGCAACAATGCCGGCAATTCAGTTAGCAGATTGATTGCTCGGGCTTTGGGCACCAATGTGGCAACGGTGCTGCGGGTTTTTATCAACAATGGCTCAACCAATGCCACAGCTTTAAACAACACGCTACTTGCCGAAATGACTTTGCCAGCAACCACGCTTTCTGAAGTTGCAGCCCAGCCAGATTATGTGCTGCCGCTCGATTTTGTTTTGCCAGCTGGTTACAAAATAAACTGCACCTTAGGCACGGCTGTTGCTGCGGGCTATGCACTGACCGTTCTGGGGGGCGAATACTGATGCTGGATCTTTCGCATCTTCCAAACACGCAAAATGGCGCTGAGAATTTTATTTTTAACGCGGGCGACGGCCAGTTTAAGTCATGGGTTGCACCACGCGGCAAATCCATGGTTAGTATTTTTTGTTTGGGATCTGGTGGGGCTGGCGGTGCCGGATTGGGTGCTGCCTCTGGCACAGCTAGAGGCGGTGGCGGTGGCGGTGGCTCTGGTGCCTTGGCCTATATGGTTATTCCACTCATTTATTTGCCGCGCCAATTATATATTCTTGTGGGCGGTGGTGGCATTGGCACCGGAGCGGCTGGGGCGCTGAGCCGTGTTGCAATTAAACCTGATACAATTGTTCAAAACAGTGTTCTTGTTTCTGGTGCGGCAGCGGCTGGTGGTGGGGGCACTGGCACATCAGGTGCAGTTGGTGCTGCAGGGGCAGCCAGCACCACATCCACAACCGCCTTATGTGGCCCATTCACAAATTTTGCGTCGTCTTGGAGAGCCGTTGCAGGCCAAGCAGGCGGTGCTGGTGGCGCAGTGGCAGGGGGTGCGGGAACAACAATCATTTGGGGCAATGCCGCAGGTGGAATTTCTGGCGGTGCTGGCGGCGGTGGCTCCACTTCGGCTGATTTTGCTGGCGGCGCTATTTCTGGCGCGGGCTGGTTTCCAACACTTGCAGGCGGCGCTGCTGGCAGCACTGTTGGAAATGCTGGCTTTCAATCATGGCAGCCTTTGGGAAGCTCTGGTGGCTCGGGTGGTGGCGCCTCCAATACGGCCAATGGCGGTGATGGTGGGCGGGCTGGTTTTGGCTCGGGCGGCGGCGGTGGCGGTGCAGGGGGTGCTAGCGGCGGCCAAGGTGGCCGTGGTGGCGATGGTCTTGTAATTATTCAGTGTTGGTGAAAAATGACGATGACTTCAATTGAACGCGAAATTGGCAATCTTGAAGCGCGTATGCAAACGGTTGAATCCGAATTGCAAGCCATCCGTTCCGACGTGCGCGAAATTCGCGATGCTTTGGTGGGGGCCAAAGGCGGCTGGCGCACTATTACAATTGTAATCGGTCTTGCCACCACATTTGGTGCGGTGCTTGGGCGATTCATGCCCGCACTTCTTAGCCGCCCTTAAAATCTGGAGATAGCAATGATGCAATGGCCGCTTCAATCCGAGGCTGACGTTTTCTATGGCAATCCACGCGGCCGCAGCGCTGCCAGTGTGAGCCCTGCTTGGTATAAGAATAATATCGATATGGTGGCTCCACCTTTTAAAATGAAAATGCTGGGGCCGATCACGCGGTTTCCGATCCACAAAAAATGCGCCGATGCAACGCGTGAATGGCTGAACCAAGTGTGGATCAATGCCGGCCGTGACCAACGCGTGATTGATGACTGGGGCTTGAGTGTTTTTTCAGGCTCTTACTGTTACCGCACCATGCGCGGGCTGCAACACCTCTCTATGCATGCTTATGGCTGCGCCATGGATTTCGATGCGCCGCGCAATCACCTGCACGACCAAACCCCACATTTTGCAACTTTGCGAAGTGAAGTGGTGGAGCCGTTCCTAAGACTGGGCGGCACCTGGGGTGGCGACTGGAACGGCAATGGCTCAACCGCCGACGAACGCCGTGCTGACGGGATGCACTTTCAGTTTGCACGGATGGGCTGAGCAGTGCTTCGAGGCGCGTGCCGCGCAGCATGAGGTTTTTTTATTTCCTCACCCTGAGGCGCCCACGAAGTGGGCCTCGAAGGGTCTTTCTTAACAACAACACAGGAGTATTTCCATGAACCCAAATATGTTTGGCGGCATTATGCGTGCCATAATTCCACCTGCACTTTCGTTTCTAATCGGCAAGGGCATTCTGCCTGCTGGAGACTATAGTGCTGCGATTACGGCGGCACTGGCGCTTGGCACTGCGGTGTGGTCAATCCACACGAACAAGACGCCAAGCCCTAAGAAATGAAGTGTTAACCGTGTTTTTCTATCGTTCATCTTCCATTCAGCTCGATAATACTATAGCTCCTCTCCGGACTGGAAAAGGATGACGGTGGTGTTTAAGTCTTTGATATTAGCATGTTTGGTGTCCACGATGCTTGGGTTTTCACACCCTCTCAGCACGCCTGCCTATGCTAATGACACATTCATCCAAGCGGCTGATAACAGTGCTGATTATCCTATTCAGCCTTCAGAAGCAGCCAGCATTGCCCGCGATGCTTATCCTGATTCTAAGGTGCTTAACGTGAAGCTCTTGCCGAATGGCGTTTATGCTGTCACTTTAAAGATGGGCGGCAGTGTTTCGCGTGTGATGGTTGATGCAACCAGCGGTGCAATCAACTAGATACGTCTCACTGCCACTGATTTGCGGGAGACGATTAAATGCGCATTCTTGTTGTTGAAGATGATGTGGACCTGAACCGCCAACTGGTGGAAGCTTTGGGCGATGCTGGTTATGTGGCCGATAAAGCCCATGACGGCGAAGAGGGCCATTTTCTTGGCGACACCGAACCTTATGATGCCATTATCCTTGATCTAGGCTTGCCGGTTCTTGATGGCGTGAGCGTTTTGGAAAAATGGCGCCGGGCTGGCAAGAAAACCCCGGTGCTCATTCTCACCGCGCGTGATCGCTGGAGCGATAAGGTGGCGGGCTTTGATGCTGGTGCCGATGATTATGTAACCAAGCCGTTTCACATGGAAGAAGTGCTGGCTAGGGTGCGCGCCCTTCTGCGCCGTTCTGCGGGCCATGCCACATCTGAACTCACTTGTGGGCCGGTGATTTTAGACACGGCCAATGCCAAGGTGACGGTGAATGGCTCTGCCATAAAACTCACATCGCTTGAATTTAGGTTATTGGCTTATTTGATGCATCACAATGGCAAAGTGGTTTCACGCACAGAGCTGGTGGAGCATCTCTACGACCAAGACTTTGACCGCGATTCAAACACCGTGGAAGTGTTTGTGGGCCGCTTGCGTAAAAAACTTGGCGTGGATGTTTTGCAGACCATTCGCGGCATGGGCTATAGCATGTCCGAGACGGGTCATGTTGGTTAGCGATGCGGGCTAACTCACTTTCGTTTCGGCTGATTGTTTCATCGGCAGTGGTGGCCGTTGTTCTGCTGGTCAGTGCTGCGTATTTGCTCAATGGACTTTTTCAACAGGCTTTGCAGCGCAATTTTGATTCGCGTTTGCGTGCTACGTTGGATGGTATTTTGGCCAATGTGGAACTAGGCCCCGATGGCAAGCCGCATTTGCAGGGCTCAATTTCAGACAACCGTTTTAATTTGCCGCTGTCGGGTTGGTATTGGCAGATTGGCGAAGTGAATGGAAAACTGGGCGATCTTGCTTCGGGCTCTCTGCTGGAGCAACGCATAGTGGTTCCTGAAAATGCGCTGGCAACGCGCGATAAAGATGGCATTGCCAGCTTTTCAACGCGCGACAATGATGGCCAGCAATTGCGGGTGATTGAACAGAACTTAAAACTTTTTGGCAGTACCCAAGACTATTCATTTATGGTGGCTGGAAATTTTGATGAACTGAGCGCTGAGGTTACATCGTTTAGAAAAGCCTTACTCACTGTGCTTGGCCTTTTGGGGGCCGGACTGTTGGCTGCCATTCTGGCGCAAGTGCGTTACGGCTTAAAGCCGCTGGTTGATATGCAGCATCGCCTCAACGATATTCGCAGCGGAAAAATTGAATTGCTGCATGATGATTTTCCAGCGGAAATTCAACCTGTCGCTGACGAATTAAATTTGCTCGTGCAATCTAATTTTGAAATTATTGACCGCGCGCGCATGCAAGTGGGCAATTTGGCCCATGCTTTAAAAACCCCCATCAGTGTTCTCACCAATGAAGCCCGAGATTCAAAAAGCCCGCTTGCTGCAAAAGTGAAAGAGCAAATTGATGTGATGCGTGATCAAGTGAATCTCTATCTTGATCGCGCCAGGCGCGCCGCACGGGCCCAAACCATTGGCTCATCAACTGATGTGGAACCCGTGTTGCAATCATTGGCGCGCACATTGCAGCGCATCAACCGCGACCGCAATCTTGCTATTGAGGTGAATGCGCCAGCCACTTTGCGTTTTCGCGGTGAACGCCAAGACCTTGAAGAGATGGTGGGCAATGTGATGGACAATGCCTGCAAATGGGCAAAATCAAAAATAAAAGTGACCGCCAAACTCATGCCCATCAGCTCCGAGCCCGGGCGCACTTGGTTTGTGATTTCAGTTGAAGATGATGGCCCAGGCATTGCTGCCGAAAATCGCGCCGAAGCTTTAAAGCGCGGCCAGCGATTGGACGAA
>JANLPA010000133.1:0-5336 GCA_031366855.1 Hyphomicrobiales bacterium
GCTGCAATTATTCCACTGCTGTGATAAATGCGTCCATTGCTGACAGATTATTGGTGGAGTTTCTGCGTGCGTTTACGGCGATTTTCCACAAAGCGCTCAAATGCCTCTGCTGGTAAAATATTTGACTTTAAAACAACAGCCAATGCGGCCGCATCTTCCAGCGCCATCGCAGCGCCTTGGGCCAAATAGGGCAGGGTGCCATGGGCGGCATCGCCTATGAGCGTTACGTTTCCTTGATTCCATTTATTCAAAGGTTGCACAAAAGCTGCTGGCCAAGTAGTGAATTCAAAAACTTGGGCAAGGATGTTTTTCAACTCATCGCAGGCCATTGCAAAATGCACTTGAGGTTCCTGACCTTGAGTGATGGCCACTAGATTTAATTTTAACGGATTACCAATGGGATAATGAACCACATGGCCGCCGGGATAGAGCCAGAGTGTAACACAGTCGGACGATGGGTTGGGCAACAGCGCGCGATAGAAAATTTCAGGCGTTATGATTGCGGCTGAACCGGGAAAAAGAATTTGGCGGGTTTCGGACCAAACGCCATCAGCAGCGATAACGTTTTCATAGGCCGTGTGATCTGTAACTTCACAGTTTGGTTTGATTGAAATGTTGGATTTAGATTTAGCGACATCTAAAAGTGCTTTCACTAAATCAGCACGGTGGGCCACGCGATAGGGCATCCCAAAGCTCTGTTCAAATGATTTGCCCAGTGGAATGCGTTTCAGGGTTTTTCCATTCACGCCGTTGCGAATGTGAATTTCTTTGGGCGATGATGTGATGGGTGAAACTGCATCCCATGCGCCAAGTTGTTGCAGGGCGCGTGACGCATTTGGGCCAAGTTGTAGTCCTGCGCCAATAGCCTCGAATTTAGTGGTTTTTTCCATCACCACGGCCTTGTGGCCTGCGTTGGCCACGGCAATGGCGCTGGCTAACCCTGCTATGCCGCCGCCGATAATATGGAAAGTTTCTGATTTCATAACCCTATCATGGTGTGGATTCTTGCTTGCTGCAACACTCACAAAGCCTTAGTAGAGAGCCAAATTCAACAGGGCGTTTATTATGGGCTTTATTTCTGATTCACTGAACCGCATTCAACCATCAGCCACCATTGCCATCACCACCAAAGCGCAAGTGATGCAGGCTGAGGGCAAGAATGTGATTGGCCTTGCCGCTGGCGAGCCTGATTTTGAAACGCCGCGCAACATTAAAGATGCAGCGATTGCCGCCATCCATGCTGGCAAGACTCGCTATACGGCGGTGGACGGCATTCCTGAGTTGAAGAAGGCCATTGTGGCCAAATTCAAGCGCGAAAACAATTTGGATTATAAGGTCAGCCAAGTATCGGTTGGCACTGGCGGCAAGCAGGTTTTGTTCAACGCATTGCTGGCCACTGTGAACCCCGGCGATGAAGTGATTGTGCCTGCCCCTTATTGGGTGAGCTATCCTGACATTGTTTTATTGGCGGGTGGCAAGCCGGTGATCGTTCAAGGTGATGCTGCCAAGGGTTTCAAGCTGCAAGCATTGGATTTAGAAAAAGCTATTACGGCAAAAACCAAATGGCTGATTTTGAATTCGCCATCAAACCCATCGGGTGCTGCTTATTCTCATACGGAAATGAAGGCGCTCACTGATGTTTTGGTGAAGCACCCTCATGTGTGGCTGTTGACCGACGATATGTATGAGCATCTGGTTTATGATGATTTCAAATTCTGCACACCTGTCGAAGTTGAGCCTGCACTTTATGACCGCACATTGACGATGAATGGTGTTTCCAAAGCCTATTGCATGACAGGCTGGCGCATTGGTTATGCGGCTGGGCCAGAGGCTTTGATTAAAGCCATGGGCAAGTTGCAATCGCAATCCACATCGAACCCCAATTCGATTGCGCAATGGGCTGCCGTTGAAGCTTTGAATGGTCCACAAGATTTTATTGCTGAACACAATAAAGTGTTTGTAGAGCGCCGTGATTTGGTGGTTTCAATGTTGAACCAAGCCAATGGCATTAAATGCGCCACACCTGAGGGGGCATTTTATGTTTACCCTTCCTGTGCAGGAACCATTGGCAAAACCGCACCATCGGGCAAAGTGATTGCAACAGACGAAGATTTTGTTTCGGAATTGTTGGCAGCCGAAGGTGTGGCAGCGGTGCATGGTGCGGCATTTGGCACATCACCCTATTTTCGCATTTCATATGCAACAGCCACCCCCATATTAGAAGATGCTTGCACGCGCATTCAGCGTTTCTGCGGCAATTTGAAATAACAAAGGATTAGAAAATGTACGCACAAGTTGTTCCGGGCCTGTTGAAGAATTTAGGCGCCCTCACCAAGTTTTTGAAAAAAGCTGAAGCGCATCTCGATGCACAAAAGATAGACAAGTCTGTTGTGCTGGGGTTGCGGGTTTTTCCAGACATGCTACCGTTTCTGAACCAGGTTTTACTGGTTACAGATTTTGCCAAGGGTGCGTCTGCCCGACTTTCGGCCACAACTATTCCAAGCTTTGCTGATGAAGAAAAAACCTTTGAAGAGCTTTATGCCCGCATTGCCAAGACCGAAACTTTTTTGAGCAGCTTGGACGCAAAGAGCTTTGTGGGTGCCGAAGCGCGTGAAGTGACCGTGAAAGTGGGTGGCCAAGACAAGGTAATATCTGGCCAAATTTATTTCAGCAACATGGCTTTGCCGAATTTCTATTTCCACATGACCACAGCTTATAACCTTCTGCGCGGAATTGGCGTGCCCTTGGGCAAGGGCGACTTTATGGGTCGCTAACTCTTTCGTGATCAGACTTGAATTGCTTGTGGGCGCAAATCACCTTAGTTTTTAGATAAGCTGAAGAGGATTTGCGCCCATGAACATTTTGAAACGTAAAAGCTGGGAAATTTCAGAGTCGAAAGTGACTCCTGAATCATTATTTCTCAACCGTCGCCAAATTGTTGGTGGGCTAGCTGTCTTGCCTCTGATTGGGTCGGTGCAGGCAGCAGTCAATCCTAAATTTGCTGATGCTGGTCGCGCGGTGACTGATGAAGCGCAGAACACCACCTATAATAATTTCTATGAATATGGGACATCCAAAAGTATTTCGGATGCGGCACAGGCATTAATTACGAAACCTTGGAGCATTACGATTGATGGCTTGGTGGAAGCGCCATTGACTCTTCAAGCTGAAGACTTGATTAAGATGATGACGATTGAAGATCGCATCTATCGCCATCGTTGTGTTGAAGCGTGGGCCATGGTGGTGCCGTGGACTGGCTTTGCTTTAAAAGACTTAGTCGCTTTGGTTAAGCCGAAAGCTGAAGCCAAGTATATTCGCTTTGAAACATTTAATGATCCGGCAATGGCACCGGGCCAAGACCCCAATTCTTTCAGTGGCTATCCATGGCCTTATGTTGAAGGCTTGAGCATGGCTGAAGCGATGAATGATCTCGCCTTCATTGCCACCGGTGCCTATGGCAAGGATTTGCCGAAATCGATGGGCGCGCCACTACGTTTGCACACGCCTTGGAAATATGGCTTCAAGTCCATCAAGTCGATTGTGAAGATTAGTTTTGTGGCTGAACAACCGATGAATTTCTGGCAAGCTCTTCAATCATCGGAATATGGTTTTTGGGCCAATGTGAACCCCGAAGTACCGCACCCGCGTTGGAGCCAAGCGACTGAAGAAGTGTTGGGCACAGGTGAGCGTGTGCCAACAGTTCTATATAATGGCTATGGTGAGTTTGTGGCTGACATTTACAAAGGCATGGAAAAAGACCCCATCTTTTTCTAATGAATCAGTTATGCTGCTGGCATGACTTATGATTTATTTTTAGCACTTTTGGTTTTTGCAAGCATTGCGGCCTTCACGCCCGGGCCCAATAACACTTTGCTCATGGCTTCTGGGATTAATTTCGGATTCCGTAAGACTTTGCCGCTGGTTCTTGGTGTTGCCTTTGGTTTTCCATTGATGATTGCTTGCATTGGATTTGCCTTGGGCAGGTTCTTTGAACTCTCTTCAGTTCTATACAAAGTTATGCAGTATGTTGGTGGTGCTTACATGCTTTGGCTTGCATGGAAAATTGGATCGAGCAAGCCCGCTGTGGATCGTGATGTTGCAGTCGGAAATCCGATGACGTTTTTGCAAGCTTGCGCATTTCAATGGATAAATCCCAAAGGTTGGGTGATGGCCGTTACAGCTTTATCGACCTATACGCTGGCCACGCATTATAATTTCGGCGTTGTTGTTATTGTGTTGACAGCTTTTGTGATGGGCATTGGCAGTGCAACCACTTGGGCATTGTTCGGTGTCGGATTTAAACATGTTTTGAATGATGAGCGTTATTACCGATATATAAATTGGGGCTTGGCGCTGGCTTTGGTTGCAAGTTTAGCGCCGATGCTATGGCACTGAGGAGGATGCAATGAAAAAGCTTTTGGCGGTTTTAGTGTTGATGTCAGCGGTGACACCCGCTGCTGCCACTTGCAGCGCGAGTGCTTCGCGGGCTTGGGTGGGCGGCACAACCATTGAAGCATTCGCGCAAGGGCCCACATGTGAGAAAGCTGTTGTCACATTGGTTATTCGCAACAAGGCGGGCAACCCGCTTTTTATGCAAGCGCATGACACAGCATTCTTGATGAACTTCGCCCAATCGCCCGCTGCAAATGTAAAGGCCTTGGGGGCCACATTAAAAGATTGGATTTCAGGCGGTGGCTTTATGTCCTCGGCGGATAAACTGGTGGTGGATAGCGAGTTCCCCTTCACGGTTGATGGAGCCGTGGACAAAGCTACTTTCGCCAAATACCGCAAAGCAAAACTGCCTCTGTTTTGCTACATCCAAGGCATGGAAAGCGGCAACTGCCTAGTGCTGGATAAGGATGGCGTGGTGGTTGATCTTGGAGTGCAGAGCTTTCCGGGTTGAAGTTGAGGCCAAGAGCCCTCATCCGCCTGTCGGCACCTTCTCCCATTTGTAAGAACAAACTGGAGAAGGCCAAATTTCCAGCCTTCTCCCGTCCTTCTTGGGATGGGAGAAGGTCCCGAAGGGGGATGAGGGTTCTTTCTTCACTGAGGAATGTGCTATTAGATTTTGAATCATGAAATACCCAATGCCAAATAAACGAGCGACCAAGAAAGGTGAGTGGCACGATCCTGACGATGCGCCAGATATGACAACACCTTATTGGGAAGAGAGGTTTCAGAACGCAGTGGTCTCGAAGGGCTTCCTTCAGCAGTTCATTCTGCATCGAAAGCTCGGCAAACATCTTCTTCAGCCTGCGGTTCTCTTCAACAACGGCTTTGGTCTCGGCAATCATCGAGGCATCCATGCCGCCATATTTGGCACGCCATTTGTAAAA
>JANLPA010000145.1:0-6126 GCA_031366855.1 Hyphomicrobiales bacterium
TGTGAAGGGGCAAATTCATGCGATCAAAATTATTTTGGTGACACTCCACTGAACCTGATCCGCACCCTCCACTTCAATTCAGTTGACAGTGTTCTTTATTTGTTCCATATCGCCATGAAGGAGAGATTTTGACCTATGGACTGGGCCAGAGCCGTTGAGAGAAACCGCGTGACGCTCACCCGCATTGTGGCGGAGATTTTTGCTGTGCTGGGCTTGGCTGCGGGCGAAACGATGGAGGGTTTACCGCATGCGCTTTATCTCGCAGCTGAGCGCCTGCTGCGCCCCACAGAATCGGCATTACGCCGCTTGATAGTGATTGCAGCGCGTGGCTTGGTTGTGAAACTCCCACCCAAACGTATGAAATCCAAGGGGCAAAAAGTTGCGCGCAAAGCGTCTGGCCGCATGTTGTTCCGGCTATTTGACACACGCAAAAGATTTGATTTCATTGCATCCGAAAATCCGCTTGTGGTGTATGTCAAAACCTATTCGAGCAATCCCTTTAATCCGTTTGACAAAATGGTCCAGCGAAGACCGGAAGAATTGGCAGTCAACACAAGTGCAGGGCAACTCTGCCGCAGATTGGCAGCTGTTGCTCAAGCGCTCGAGACAATTCCGCACCAAGCCCAACGCTTGGCACGTTGGCAGCAACGGCGCAAAATGATGGAGAAACCCAAATTCACCTCTCCTTTGCGCCCCGGCCCGCCGCCGGGTCTTCGCGCCAAAGCAAAAGCCGAAGTGGATTTTGTTCTGCAAGAATGCCATGGGCTCGCGTGGGATGCGTTGCGCGAGGATACATCTTGAGCGCACTCCACGACTTTCAACACGACAGTCATTCTGGCGAAAGCCGGAACGCAAACGCATGTTTCGGTGAAACCTCGCTCAAATCAAGTAGACCATCTTCACGCCTTCGCAAGAATAAATGGTGGGCGGTGCAGGATTCGAACCTGCGAACTGGCGATTAAGAGTCACCTGCTCACCCAACTGAGCTAACCGCCCGTTCTTTTCAGAACGAAGGCCCTGCATTGAGGGTAGGGTTTTTATATTTGCCGATCTCCGCTGCAATGTGTATAATCTCAAAAATCATACACACGAGGTTATCATGCGAACTAACATAGATATCGACGACAAGTTGATGGCCGATGCCATGAAATTCACCAAAGCCAAGACTAAGAGGCAGGCCGTATTGATTGCATTGGAAGATATTGTACGCAGGCACAAGCAGCTGGGAATGCTGAAGTTTGTTGGCAAAATTGATGGTGATTGGGATCTCGATGCATGGCGCAAGGATTGATTTTAGTTGCTGACAGCAGCGCTTGGATATCTGCATATAGATCAGCAATGTCGGTAACCAAAGATCAAATGTTAGATGCAATCCAAAACCATGTCTTATTAATTCCTGATTTGGTTTTAGTTGAGATTTTACGTGGCATTGGCGTTGAAAAAAAGGCCAAAGAAATTGCAACTGAATTTGAAAACTTTCAAACAGTACAAGTTGGTGGAAAGTTGATGGCAATTCAGGCGGCATCAAATTATCGTGCACTGCGGAGCAAGGGCCTAACTATACGCGGCACAGTCGATTTAATGATCGCAACGTGGTGCATCGAGAACGATGTGCCGCTGCTACATGACGATCGCGATTACAACGGATTTGAGAAGCACCTCGGCCTGAAGCGTTGGCCTCTTTGAAAATGGTGGGCGGTGCAGGATTCGAACCTGCGACCCGGTGATTAAGAGTCACCTGCTCTACCAACTGAGCTAACCGCCCGTTCTTTTCAGAACGATGGCCCTGCGTTGAGGGCAGGGCCAGTGGGCTTGCGTATAAGGACCAAGTTTAGACTTGTCTAGCCTATTTCTCATAAGGATTTGGGTATGACACGGGGAACAAAGTGATGTGCTGGGCGTTAATGATTGAACTCAAAATGAGGAGCCAATTATGAAAAAACAAAACCCGGAAGCGCTTGCCGAATTTGCAAAATCGGCCCGTGCGGCAGAGCCCGTGAAAGAGGATAAGTCCTTGATCGCAACGGCTAAGACCAGCCCTAAACCCCGAGACTTGAAGGCGGATCAGAAGGCCGCAACCAAAGTGTTGCAAGAAGGGGCCACTGGCCAAAAGAAAGGTGCATTAGCCGCTGTTAAAAAACTGCCCGATCGGGTGATTCAAAGTCGCTGATCTCACACTTCAACATTGGAGAATTTAATATGCGCGGCATTGGGCTTTAGGGCTTCCAATTTCAGTGATTATTTTGCTTTACGTGTTTCACATTATTTAATCACGGCACATTTCTAACAGCACCTTTGGCGGCGGACGTGGCGAAGGCTGCATAGGCGCGAAGCGCCGTAGTCACTTTGCGTGGGCGTGATTTTACAGGCGTCCAAGCTGCTTTGCCGCGAGCGATCTGTGCAGCGTGGCGGGCTTCGATTTCATCCTCGGCAACCGCCAAATTAATGGTGCGGTTGGGGATGTCGATCTCGATTGTGTCGCCCGTGTTCACCAGTGCGATGAGGCCGCCTTCTTCGGCTTCGGGTGAAACGTGGCCGATGCTGAGACCCGAGGTGCCGCCAGAGAAGCGGCCATCGGTGATGAGTGCGCAGGCTTTGCCAAGGCCTTTGGATTTGATGTAGCTTGTGGGGTAAAGCATTTCCTGCATGCCGGGGCCGCCGCGTGGGCCCTCATAGCGGATCACCACCACATCTCCAGCTTTTACTTCGCCGTTGAGAATGCCGGCCACAGCGGTGTCTTGGCTTTCAAACACCACAGCTGGGCCAGTGAATTTCAGAATGCTCTCATCCACGCCCGCAGTTTTAACAATGCAACCATCTAAAGCGATGTTGCCTTTGAGAACGGCCAAGCCACCATCTTTCGAGAAGGCATGTTCCACAGAACGGATGGCACCATGTTCGCGGTCGACATCCAAATCATCCCAGCGGCGCGATTGGCTGAAGGCGGTTTGCGAAGGCACACCGCCGGGGGCGGCCAAGAAAAAGTCGCGTACGGTTTGGGAGTTGGTTCTGGTCACATCCCAATGATTTATAGCAGCACCCAACGTGGCAGAATGCACGGTGGGCAAATCGCTGTGGATGAGTCCGGCTTTTTCCAGTTCCCCAAGAATCGACATGATGCCGCCTGCGCGGTGCACATCTTCCATGTGAACATCAGATTTGGCCGGAGCCACTTTGCTGATGCAAGGAACGCGGCGCGAGAGGCGATCAATATCATCCATAGTAAAATCAATGCCACCTTCATGGGCTGCCGCAAGAATGTGCAACACCGTGTTGGTGGAACCACCCATGGCGATATCCAATGTCATGGCGTTTTCAAAGGCTTTGAATGAAGCCACTTTGCGCGGCAACACGCTTTCATCATTCTGCTCATAATAACGCTTGGTAATATCAACGATCAAATGCCCTGCTTCGAGAAACAGGCGCTTGCGATCAGAATGCGTAGCCAATGTGGAGCCATTGCCGGGCAGCGAAAGGCCAAGCGCTTCGGTGAGGCAGTTCATCGAGTTCGCAGTGAACATGCCAGAGCATGAGCCACATGTGGGGCAGGCGCTACGTTCGATCACATCCACTTCTTCGTCCGAGTATTTATCATCGGCAGCGGCCACCATTGCATCGACCAAATCCAGCGCTTTGGTCTTGCCTGAGGGAGCCAGATATTTGCCAGCTTCCATCGGCCCACCGGAAACGAACACAGCAGGAATGTTCAAGCGCATGGCCGCCATTAACATGCCCGGCGTAATTTTATCGCAATTGGAAATGCACACCATTGCGTCGGCGCAGTGGGCGTTGACCATATACTCAACAGAGTCAGCGATGATCTCGCGCGAAGGCAAGGAATAGAGCATCCCATCGTGGCCCATAGCAATGCCATCATCAACGGCGATGGTGTTGAACTCTTTGGCCACGCCACCGGCTGCTTCAATCTCACGGGCAACCAATTGGCCCAAATCTTTCAAATGCACATGGCCGGGCACGAATTGCGTAAAGCTGTTCACCACGGCGATAATGGGCTTGCCAAAATCGCCATCCTTCATGCCAGTGGCGCGCCACAGGCCGCGGGCGCCTGCCATATTGCGGCCATGAGTGGTGGTGCGGGATTTATAAACAGGCATGGGTTACGTTCCTTGAATAATATGCTGAAGCGCTTTTAGCGGGTTCATGCGTGGGGGGAAAGCATTGGTTTTCAAGAGGTGCCATGCAAATTTAATGTTCTTGAAATTCGGCTCACCTTCACCACCTGATGTGGGTTAACAACTGGAGGCAGATATAATGACTGATACCGCAGGTGCGGCCACGCATGAGTTTGGTCGCCACGAATATTCCCACCGTTGTGGTGGGCGAATGAACAAGAAGCCGTGGTCCATTTATGAAGTGGGCGCAGTGATTGGTGGCTTTGCGTTGTTTTGGCCACTTGGGCTGGTTGCCCTGTTTGTGAAAATGAAAAAAGGCGAACTTTGGAACGGAGCATCAACCATGCAAGCACCTTGGGCCAATTGGCAGAAGCATTCTGAAAATGTGTCTAATTTTGCTGGTGGTTGGCAACGCCCAGATTGGCGTGGTCAAGGTTTTAGCGGCAATGCGGCCTTTGACGACTACCGCAAAGTTGAAATCGAAAAGCTTGAAGCCCAACGCCGCAAGCTTGATGAAGAACGCAAAGCCTTTGATGAGTTCTTGAGCAAACTGCGCCATGCCAAAGACCGTGAAGATTTTGAACGCTTCATGGCTGATCGCAACGCGCCAACTCAAGCTTAATATAAGTTTGTTTGTTGTGTAGTTTAAACCGTCATTCCCGCCCAAGTCGGGATGACGGTTTTGTTTTACCGAACCAATATATTGGTGAATTGCCAAGGGTCTTTCTTGTCGATTGGCTCTACGAATAGCCCGTCGATGCTCTTGAGCGGATTCCAATCGGTATAGACCCCGCCTACTGGACCCAGATATGGCATTTGTAATTCCAAACAGCGTTGGAAATCCATTTCATCGGTTTCCACAATGCCTGAGTTTGGATTTTCAATCGCCCAGACAATTCCGGTGAGCACTGCCGATGTCACCTGCATGCCCGTGGCACTTTGATAGGGAGCAAGCTTTCTCGCTTCATTGATCGAAAGCTGAGAGCCAAACCAATAAGCGTTTTTCTTGTGGCCATAGAGCAGCACGCCAAGCTTGTCTTGCCCGTCGGCAATTTCTTGCGGCTCTAAAATATGCTGGCGCGGCTGCTTTACGCCACCATTGCCAAACATTTCATGCAGGCTCAAAATAGCATCATTGCACGGGTGATAGGCATAGTGGCAGGTGGGACGATAGATGGCTGTGTCGCCTTTGCGCACAGTGTAATAATCAGCAATTGAAATTGCTTCATTGTGCGTTACCATGAAACCATATTGCGGGCCAATATCTGGCACCCAGGTGCGAACCCTCGTGTTGGCACCGGCACGCTCTAAATAAATGGCGGCCTTGCTGCCAGTTTTATGTTGGTGACCATCGGGCGGCATTTTCTTTTCGTGGGTGCCCCAGCCCAGTTCCGCTGGCTGCTTACCTTCGGAAATCAATCCGTCCACGGACCATGTGTTAACGAAAGTGCCCAAGCGCTTTGCGTCAATAGCGCGCTGGGTGTCACGTTCAGCAATATGTACACCTTTAACGCCAAGCTTTTTCATCAGCTTGGCCCAGCCGTCACGGGTTTTAGGCACTGCAACTTCAACTGCCATATCTCGCGCCAGATTGAGCAGGGCTTGCTTTACAAACCAACTCACCATGCCGGGGTTGGCCCCACAGCAGGAAACCGCAGTTGGGCCTTTGCCTAACTTGGCTTTGAGTGCCACCAGTTTTTCACGCAAAGCGTAATTGGTGCGCGATGCATTGTCCACTTTGCCGTTGTAGTAAAAGCCGGGCCACGGCTCAATCACTGTATCAATATAAAGCGCCTTCATCTCGCGCGCAAAACGTATAATGTCCATGCTTTCAACATCAACCGAGAGATTCACAATCAGCGCTTGGCCGTGTTCGGAACTGAGCAGAGGCCTCAGCAGGTCTTTATAGTTTTGCTTGGTGAGGGCCTGAGCCAAAAACTCAATGCCTTCAGCATCGGCAATGTGTTTGGATTCATCGCTTGGGTCGATGATG
>JANLPA010000159.1:0-14328 GCA_031366855.1 Hyphomicrobiales bacterium
CGAAAAACCGCGCGACCTTCCCATTCCGGGCCGTGAACTTTCGGGCGTGCATTTCGCTATGGAATTCCTGCCGCAGCAAAATCGCCGCAACTCAAAAGAGTCACCGCTTGATAATCGTCCCATTCTGGCCACCGGCAAACATGTTGTTGTGGTGGGCGGCGGTGATACGGGCTCTGATTGCATCGGCACATCCATTCGCCAAGGAGCTCTCTCGGTCACGCAAATTGAAATCATGCCAGCGCCTCCTGAGCAAGAAAACAAAGAACTCACTTGGCCCAATTGGCCAATGAAAATGCGTACATCATCGTCTCAAGCTGAAGGTGCCATTCGCGATTTCGCTGTGTCCACAATTTCACTCGTAGGTGAAGACGGCACTGTCAAAACTTTGAAATGCGCACGCTCAGGGCCGGACTTTAAACCCGTAGCGGGAACCGAATTTGATCTGAAAGCCGATCTCGTTCTTCTCGCCATGGGCTTTGTGCATCCGGTGCAAGACGGAATGGTGAAGAACTTGGGTGTGAAGCTTGATCCGCGCGGCAATGTGGAAGCCAATATGAAGGACTATAAAACTACCATCGATAAAGTCTTCAGCGCGGGCGACATGCGCCGTGGCCAATCCCTAGTGGTGTGGGCCATCCGCGAAGGCAGGCAAGCAGCGCGCGCTGTCGATGAGTTCTTGATGGGTGAAACAAGCTTGCCACGTTAATTTGCGGTCGGTGCCACATAACTGAAATCGTCAAACCGCCCAGCAGGTGCCACGCTAGATTGACCTACTTTGAAAAGCCGATCAACTGAAGAAGGTGCGGAAGAGGGGTTGGCGGCCATCGCGATTATAGCGGCAGAGTCTAGCAGTACATCAGCTCCGTTTGCATCTTGCTGCCCAAACACAGGCCCAGGAATTTCTGGCCCAAGCGCAGGCGCAGCCGCGACAACAGGATCTGGTGTCACCACAACAGCGGCAGGCGGCGTAACACCGCCAGCCTTAATAGCCGCTAAAACAATTTGGCCAAATTTGCTATTGCCTTGCTTCAAAAACGTAACGCCGTCACGTTGGCGCAGCTTTTTTACTTCACCAGTATCATCAGGACCAAAATCCAAATAGCTCCCGTCAGGGTTTGAAAATGCTGGCCTAGTATCAATAAAGGTTGCCCCCTTGGCTACCACACGGGCCTTTTGCAAAGCCGTCACCGTTTTCATATCGTTATCATAAGCAGCATCGCCCATCGGTGGCTCTCCCAGCCAGAACACTTTCACATTCTGTGCTGCCAATGCTGCAACGATTGCATCCGTGTTGGCTTGATAGGAGGCAATCCATTCTGGCGTATTGAATTTCAAGGGCCCAGTCGCACCCCGAATATCTTGCCGATCATTCAAACCAATCAACACCACCACCGCATTGAATTCCTTGCCATCCATAATTTTAGGAATGGCCGCTGCCCAATCATAAACATCAGGCCGGGTGATGGCCGAAGATTCATTAAAGCGACTAACAACTTGAACGGTATCATCGCCCAATGCTACCCGCGCCATGCCAGCACCCAAACCACCCGCCATGCTATCCCCAATAACCAAGATGCGCGTAACCGTCTCATTCACCACGGGAAGGGGAATAATAAGCGGCGTGGCAGGTTCGGTGGCTTGTGAGCCAATTAAAGGGGTTTGTTCCTGCCCCGTTGCAACAAGCGACAAGCAAAACAAAAACACTAGCGTTGAGAGAAATCTAAACATCAGGCAAAGCTAGCCACCTTTGCGAATTTGCTCAAGCACCTTTACAGAAGGGATACCATCCAACGGCAACCCATGTTTTTTCTGAAATTGCAAAACCGCCTCATAAGTTGCAGCCCCAATGCGACCATCGGCACCGCCTGTGGCAAAACCTTTGGCATTGAGCAAACGCTGCAATTCTTTGCGCTGCGGCACCGTGAGATCAACACTGGCGTCTGGCCACGTTGCTTGAATGGGCGCACCACCCTTAATGCGATCACCCAAATGGCCAACCGCCAAAGCATATGAATGCGATTGATTATAGTCCATAATCGCCATGAAATTCTGCGTCACCAAAAACACAGGACCATTAATGCCTTGCGGAATGACAACGAAAGCCGAAGCTTGCGGAGCGTTGAATGATTTTCCCGTTGCTGGAACAAGACCAAGTTTCATCCATTCTGAAACCGGACGCCAATGGGTGCGGCCAATCAAACCGCGATCAAAACCTTCTGGTAGTTTTACTTCCCATCCCCAAGGCCTATCAGACTTCCATCCGGCCTTGGCTAAATAATTTGCAGTTGATGCAAGTGCATCTTCCTTCGATCCCCAAATGTCTTTTTTACCATCCCCCGTCCAATCCACCGCATATGAAATATAAGATGATGGAATGAACTGCGTGTGCCCCATGGCAGCGGCCCACGAGCCTGTGAAGCTTTCAGGAGAGCGAGAACCCTTTTTTAAAATTGCAAAAGCCGAAATCAATTGTGCGCGCGCATAATCCTTCTTGGTGCCGGAATAAATCAGCGTGGCCAGTGAGCGCATAACACTCATCGAGCCTTCATCTTTACCGAAGTTGGATTCCATGCCCCAGATGCCAAGCAGAATGCGCCGATCCACCCCGTATTTTTTCTCTATGGCTGAAAGCAAAGCATCATTGGCGGCCAGCATTGCTTTGCCCGTATCAATGCGAATGGGCGTCACAGCTTTTTCTAAATAGTTTGATGTGGCCGTGGTAAATTCTGGCTGCGTGTTGGCCAATTTTAAAACTGCGGGGTCAGGCTCGGTGATCCCGGCGAAAGCCCGATCAAACAAATCACGCGAGATGCCAGATTTCTGCACAGCGGGCCAAAGAGTTTGAATGAAACCTTCAAACTTCGCATCAGCATAAGCCGCGTTCGGTGTGAAAGCCAACATCGCGGCTAAAGCAATTCGTTTCAGCATCATCTTCTCCTGCCATCAGCCAATCGATTCGGCTGAGACTTCATAACAGGAGATTAGGAAAGCTAGAAATTGTGAGCAGAGTTAGGCAGCATTGCGCCGTTCCAAATGCCGTTCCCAGGCAAGCGCCGAAGCTACAATGAAATCCAAATCCGCATGCTTTGGCTTCCAACCCAGAATATCCCGCACACGATCAGCACCCGCAACAATTGCCGCAGGATCACCAGCACGGCGCGGAACCAGTTTATGATTGACTGGCCCACCAAAAGCCTTTTCAACCGCTTTGATGACTTCCAGAACGGAATAGCCTTTGCCATAACCGCAATTAAAAATGCCGCTCTCACCACCACGATTGAGATGGGCAAGCGCATCCATATGGGCCGAGATCAAATCACTCACATGAATATAGTCACGAAGGCAGGTGCCATCGGGCGTATCATAATCCGTGCCGAACACATCCATTGAAGGGCGCTGGCCCAACACAGTCTGGCACGCCACTTTTATTAAATGCGTGGCGCGCGGGGTTGATTGACCAGAGCGACCTTTAGGATCAGCCCCAGCCACATTGAAATACCGCAAAGCCACATAATTAAGGCCATAAGCAAAATGTGAATCTTGCAACATCAGCTCTGTCATTAGTTTTGATGTGCCATAAGGCGAAATGGGCGCAGGGCGAGCCGATTCAAAAACCGGCTGTGTTTCAGGGTTGCCATATACGGCGGCAGTTGATGAGAAAATAAATTTGTGGACTCCAGCCTTCACCACAGCCGCCAGAAGTGCACGCGATTTAACTGTGTTGTTCAAATAATAACCCAGCGGGTCAGAAACTGAATCAGGTACAACGATTGATCCGGCAAAATGCACCACAGCGTCAATCTTATGATCCGCAATAATTTTGCCAACCAATGCTTCATCGCCAATATCACCTTCAACAAGTTTAGCTTGAGGTGCGATGGCCCATGCAAAACCAGTGGAAAGATTATCCAGCACCACCACATCATGGCCGGCGTCAGTTAGTGCCAGAACCATATGGCTGCCAATATAACCAGCACCGCCCGTAACTAAAACAGCCATCGCCTTCTCCATTGCTTAACGAAGTATCAATATGGCAACTTCTAGTTTATACAAACTTACAACAAGTTTGCACAGCGCAAGTGCTTGTTCATAAAGTTAAGAGTTGATTAAAAAAATGAAGCCCATTCGCAAAGCTGTTTTTCCTGTTGCAGGTCTCGGAACGCGGTTTTTACCCGCCACCAAAGCCATGCCCAAAGAAATGCTAACAGTGGTTGATAAGCCGCTCATTCAAATTGTGGTGGAAGAAGCCCGTGAGGCTGGCATTGACCATTTGATCTTTGTGACAGGCCGCAACAAAAGCGTGATCGAAGATCATTTCGATAAGCAATATGAACTCGAAGCAACTCTGCGCAGCCGTGGTAAATCTATTGAACTCGAAATTCTGGAAGAGGATTTGCCAGCCGCGGGCCAAACTAGTTTCACCCGTCAGCAAGAACCATTGGGTTTAGGTCACGCCATTTGGTGCGCACGAAATCTGGTAGGCCATGAACCATTTGCTGTACTTTTGCCCGATATGATCATGAAAGCCCAACCTGGCTGCTTGGCCCAAATGGTGGAGGTTTATCAACAACGCGAAGGTGGCAACGTGATTGCGGTAGAAGAAGTCGCATGGGATCAAGTCCATCGTTATGGCGTGGTGGCTCCTCGTGATTGGCATGATAATCACTTCAGCATTGACGCCATGGTTGAAAAACCATCCCGCGATACTGCCCCTTCTAACCTGATAATTTCTGGTCGCTATATCTTGCAGCCAGAAATTTTTACTGAAATTGAAAAACAAAAGCCGGGTGCTGGCGGTGAAATTCAAATCACGGATGCCATGATCAATCTCATGCAAAGCCAAGCTTTTCACGGGTTAAAATTCCACGGCAAAACTTATGACTGTGGCGACAAACTGGGCTTTCTCGCAGCCAACGTGGCTTTTGCATTGGAACGCGAAGACTTAGGCCCAGCTTTTCGCCAAGCGTTGCAAGATGTGGTTGGCAGTCACAATGGCTTCTTGAGCTGGGATGCCAACTCCGAACTGAATACAATCTTACGCGACATTAAAGCCGCAAACTAAGCGCTGCGCTTGGCACCATAAAAAATTTCATTGCGTGAACGCGCATGGGCGCGCACCGCATCCCCAAAGGCTGTGAACAACTTCACTGAGTCAGGGTTCTGCGCGGCCTTATATTCTGGGTGCCACTGTGTGCCAAAAGCAAATGCCTTAGCGCCCTTCACTGAAACAGCTTCAATCACACCATCAGGGGCAACAGCTTCCACATTCAAATGCGGCCCCAGCATTTTAATGCCTTGGCGATGAATGGTGTTCACCATGGTTTCACTTTTGCCAATTATCTGTTGAAGCATTCCGCCGCTGGTAATTTTAATTGAATGGCGCGGGCCATAACGCTCATCCGTATTATCAGATTTTGGTGCACGGTGATCAAGCCTGCCTTCACCGCGTTGCAATTCTGTTTCTAACGTTCCGCCCATCGCCACGTTGAGCTCTTGAAATCCACGACAAATGCAAAACAAAGGAATGCCGCGATCAACCACAGCACGGATCAACTTCAAAGTTGTGTTGTCGCGGTGATGATCATAAGGCTCGTGGTCAATTGATGGCTGCTCGCCATAAAGTGGGGGATGCACGTTAGACACAGCACCCGTCATCAGAATGCCGTCAAAATGATTGAGCAGCGAATCAAAATTCAAAACATCAATCATCGATGGGATCATCACCGGCAAAACCTTGGCAACTTCGGCCAAGGCCCGCACATATTTATCACCCAAGGAATGAAACATAAATCCGTGGTTTTCATAAGTGTCGGCGGGAAGGCCAACGAGGGGCAATGCGTTTGTCATTTTAAGTCTTTCACAGCAACGGCACGATAAGTTTGTAGATTACGCCTAAGGCCCCAGCCAATGCCAGAGTTTTCGGAATGCCCAATTTGAAGTGCAGCAATGCAAGCCCTGCAAGGATGCTCAGGGCAAAACTGGCCGCATCGAAAGTTTCAAACCGCGGCACCCACACCGGAACGACACTTTCCGAACGGTGCACTTCACCAAAGAACACATGCAGACCAAACCACAAAGAGAGATTAAGAATAACCCCCACAACTGCAGCCGTGATCGAACTTAAAGCCTGCGATAGTCTGGGCATATTCTGCAAATGTTGCACATAGGGCGCGCCTGCAAATATCCACAAGAAGCAGGGCACAAAAGTCATCCATAGGAAAATGAGACTGCCCATCACCCCAGCCCAGACTGAACTCTGCGCTTTTGCGGCCGCAGTGAAGCCAACAAATTGCCCAACCAAAATCAGTGGTCCCGGCGTAGTTTCGGCCAGACCCAATCCATCCATCATTTCACGAGTAGTGAGCCAGTGGTGCATCTCCACCACGTCTTGCCCCATATAGGAGAGCACTGCATATGCCCCACCAAATGTGACCACAGCAAGTTGCGAGAAAAAAATTGAAAGGCCCGCGAACACATGCGCGCTGCCAAAAACTTTATAAATCAGAAGCAATGGCAACAGCCAAATTACCAGCCACAAAGAAATTGTTTTTGCACTCTGCAAAAATGACGGAAACGGCGGCACATCAACGGCAACACTCACTTTTGCAGACTGCGTGAAAAACCCAATCAGTGCGGCAATCAAAACAACCACTGGAAATGGCACCGCAAAGAAAAACAACGCAACAAATGCCAAAACCGCAATGGCCCAATCAAGCGGACCCTTCAATGCCTTCTTTGAAATGCGTAGCAGGGCTTGCAACACAATCACCAACACGGCAGCCTTCACGCCCCAGAATAGATTTTCAACAAATGCGATTTTGCCAAACAAACTATAAAGCGCAGAGAGGGCCAGCATCAGCGCAGCACCGGGCAATACAAACAAAAGCCCCGCCACCAAGCCGCCGCGCATTCCGTGCAAGCGCCAGCCAATATATGTGGCAAGCTGCATGGCTTCGGGGCCTGGCAACAACATGCAGAAATTTAAAGCATGAAGAAATTCGCGCTCTTCAATCCATTGGCGTTGCTCCACCACTTCGCGGTGAATGAGAGCAATCTGCCCAGCAGGACCGCCGAACGATAAAAGCCCAATCCGCCACCACACTTTTCTGGCTTCAGCGAAACTTGGTGTCATGGGAATTTTGTTTGCCTTGCAATAAGCCCCAAGCAAACTGCCGCAATGCGCGCTGCAGTATAAGCTGAAACGCCCGAGATATCTTTCTTCGGCACAAACTCAACCACGGTAAATCCGGCAATCCGCGCTTTGGCAGCAACCCCAGTGATGAGATCAAGCACCTGCATGTAACTTAACCCGCCCGGTGATGGATGGGCAACGGCGGGCATAACGGCTGCATCCAACACATCGAGATCAAGCGAAATCAAAACATCTGAATCAGGTTCAATATGGCTGAGCACGCTCGCAACACCTTGGGCATGAATAGTTTTGCTTGAGATTAAATGTGCTCCCCATTTACGCGCATCTTCAACTTCGCCCCGCCTTGCACTGCCCAGCCCATGAGCGCCCGCTTGCACAATGCGCCACACATGCGGCTGCTCAGAAGCGCGGCGCATGGTACTGGAATAGCCAAGTTTCTCATTATAGCGTTGATCGCGCCAATCAATATGCGCATCAATTTGCAAAACTGTAATTGGCCCACCACCCGCATAAGCACTGATGAACGGAATCGGCACCGAGTCATCGCCGCCAAACATCATCGGCACCGCACCCGCTGCCAAAATAGCTTTCACCAGCGTTTCGATTTTTCGCCGATTGCCACGCCCATCGGGTGAACGCGTTGGCAGATTGCCCAAATCAACCGCCTTGAATCTTGCATCCGGCAATAAGGGTCCGTCTAAATCAAAGTCCCAATGGTCCAGCCACAGGGCATCTTCTTTAAGTGCTACACGAAAACTATCAGCGGCCTTGGCATGAACGCGGTTATCAATGCCGCGATAAGGCGTTCCATGGGGCGCCCCAAACACCGCAGCATGTGTAGCCTTGGGAAGCCGTGCCGGAACTGTGCCCATAAAGCTTAAAGTTTTTTTGCGAACCACCATGCCTCATACTGCCTCGTTACGCGTTAGGCTGCAACTTGGTCTTTTTTACCACGTTGCGCCCCGGGCCAAATCATCCTGGCAGCTGGCAGGGTCAACCGCGCCTCAGTGCCAATTCCAATATCTCCGTTCAACGTAACATCGCCACCATGCAGCCGCGCAATACGCCGTGCAATGGAAAGGCCAAGCCCCATTCCGGCAAACCGCCTAGATGCCCCTTCATCAACTTGCAAAAAACTTTCAAAGGCCCGAAGTGCATCTTCTGCACTAATGCCAATGCCAGCATCTCGGATTGAAAGTACAAAATCTTTTTGCTCACCACAGAGCATATCAATATTCACAACTGACCCACTGGGCGAAAACTTGATCGCATTGGTTACTAAGTTTTGCACAACCTGTTTGAGGCGAACCAAATCCCCGCGCACCGCAACATCATCGATCAGATGCGCCACAATTGAAATTTGCGCGTGCTCCACAAGCTTACGACTCGCTTTTAAGGCTGCCTCAATAATTTCAGCAGCGTCATTATTCTGTTCAACCAGTTGAAAAGACCCTCGTTCCAAACGTGTGACATCGAGAATGTCATTGATCATGCTTTGCAGGTGCGCGGCATTTTCAATAATCGTGTGGAGATAACCTTTCCGGATTTCAGCTGAAAGCATTTCACTTTGTGGTGCATCTAAAATTTCACAGAACCCAACAATAGCGTTGATCGGGGTTCGCAGCTCGTGGCTCATGGCGGCGAGAAAATTTGATTTGGCCAAGTTTGCGGCTTCAGCAACTTCAAGTGCCAAGTGAGCTTGTTGTTCTAAGTCTGCCATCTGTGCTGCAACAGTTTGGGTTTCGGCAGCCTGATTTAGTACGACTGAGGCTTTGTGGGACCCAAAACCACCCAGATACCGCTTTGCTAATTTTGCAAGGGACTCTTTTGTTACCGTCTGACTGTGATCTTGCAACTTATCCATTGCCCGCCCTGCGGAAATCGAATCATTTCACCTGCGCTCTATTGTCTAGGACACAAAGGCCAGCGTCCACTATAAATCAAACTCCACACTCAACCCAAAGAACCCGACATGTCCGATATTCAGCTTCCACCCGGCCACCCGCCCATCAAGCCACGCAAGGTTGGTTTGTTGTTGATGAATCTTGGAACGCCCGAAGCCACGTCCTATTGGCCCATGCGGCGTTACTTGAAAGAGTTCTTGTCAGACGCCCGCGTGATCGAAGTCAATCGTATTTTGTGGTGGTTCATTTTGAATGTGATCATCCTAAGCTTCCGCCCCACCAAGAGTGGCCATGCCTATAAAAGCATCTGGAATACTGAGCGGGACGAATCGCCTTTAAAAACTTTTACGCGCGCTCAAACTGAAAAATTATCCGTTGCTTTGAAAAACCCAAAACTCCGTGTCGATTGGGCCATGCGCTATGGCAAGCCACCTGTGGCGACGCGCCTTGCCGCGCTGCAAGCTGAAGGCTGCGACCGTATTGTGCTGTTTCCACTTTACCCACAGTATAGTGCGGCCACCACGGCAACGGCTTTGGACAAAGCCTATGACGCACTGAAAACCATGCGCTGGCAACCGGCCATTAGAACCGTGCCACCCTATTTTGATCACCCGGCTTATATTGATGCCCTAGCCACAAGTTTGTCTGCGCATATGAAGAGCCTTTCTTGGAAGCCTGATCGCATTCTCATCGCCTTTCACGGATTGCCGCGTGAATATCTCGATAAGGGCGACCCCTATCATTGCCATTGTCAAAAAACCGCACGATTGCTGCGCGAGAAATTGAACTTGAGCAAAGACTTTGCCCAACTGGTTTTTCAATCGCGCTTTGGTCGGGCTGAATGGCTAAAGCCCTATGCGCAAGAAACCGTTGAAGGCCTTCCCGCTCAAGGTGTTAAAAACCTTTTGCTGATTTCCCCCGGCTTTGCCTCGGACTGTGTTGAAACGCTGGAAGAGCTCGCCATTGGCTTGAAAGAGACATTCAAGGAAAAGGGTGGCGAGAATTTCTCGGTGGTTCCGTGCTTGAATGATAGCCCAGCTTCCATCAAATTATTGACCCAACTGACCAACGAAGAATTAAAAGGTTGGATATGAATTTATTCTTCTGCACCTCTTGAATTGTGCAGTTTATTGCCTAACTGTAGATAAGTGTGAGTTCGAATCACGGAAAAATAGGGGAAACTATGATGAGTTATGAAGGCAATGGCATTTTCGTTCTGGCATTTCTGGCAGTCGTCGTTTTCTTCCTGCTGCGCTCCATTCGCATGGTTCCGCAGGGCTATCATTACACCGTAGAGCGCTTCGGCCGTTATACTTCCACTCTCTTCCCAGGCCTTGGCCTGATTATGCCGTTCATTGACCGTATCGGCCATAAGCTGAATATGATGGAGCGCGTGCTGCCCGTGCCTTCACAAGAAGTGATCACCCGCGATAACGCCATGGTGACGGTGGATGGCGTGGCCTTCTTTCAAGTGATGGATGCTGCCAAGGCTTCCTACGAAGTGAACAATCTTGAAAATGCCATTCTCAACATGGTGATGACCCAGATTAGAACGGTGATGGGCTCGATGGAGCTTGATCATCTCTTGTCGCAACGTGATGAAATTAATCACCGCTTGCTGGCTACTGTCGATCAAGCCGCCCAAGGCTGGGGCGTGAAAATGACCCGCATTGAAATTAAAGACATTAACCCGCCACGCGACTTGGTTGAATCCATGGGCCGTCAAATGAAGGCTGAGCGCGATAAGCGCGCTGCTATTCTGGAAGCTGAAGGTTTGCGGGGTGCCGCCATTCTGAAAGCAGAAGGAGAAAAGCAATCGATCATGTTGCAAGCCGAAGGCCATAAAGAAGCAGCCTTCCGCGAAGCGGAAGCGCGCGAACGTTCTGCCGAGGCCGAAGCTAAAGCCACGCAGTTGGTGAGCGATGCAATTTCCAAAGGCAATGTGCAAGCCATCAATTATTTCGTGGCCAATAATTATATGAAGGCACTGGAGGCACTGGCCACTTCGCCCAATCAAAAAATTCTGATGATGCCACTTGATGCTACATCAATACTGGGCTCAATCGGCGGCATTGCCGAAATTGCCAAGGAAGCTTTTGGCAATAGCCCAAACAGCCAGGGGCCAAGTGTTCCAAAGCGCGGGCCAAGCGTTCCGCCTGTTAGCCGTTCATAAAGGAACAGAAAAATGGAAGAGTTTTTCCCCTTCGCTGGCCCGTGGTTCTGGTGGATTGCCGCTGCGATTTTACTTCTGCTTGAAATGATGATGCCGGGCTTCTTCATGCTGTGGTTGGCGTTTGCGGCAGCACTCACGGCAATTGCCGATCAGATATTCCATTTTGGCTGGATGGGCGAAGTTTTCACCTTCGCGTTATTGTCCCTCGCAAGTATCCTTGCATCTTGGCGCTTGGTGATGAGCCAACGCCACAAAAAATCTGACTCACCCCATCTCAACCAGCGCCAAAATGCCTTTGTCGGCAAAACTTATTTCCTCGTCGAACCCATCGTCCATGGCAGCGGCAAGATTAAAGTTGAAGATGCACTGTGGGATGTGGATGGCGAAGACATGGCCAAAGGCGAACGCGTTAAGGTGATCGCGGTCGATGGATTGAGACTGAAAGTCGAGAAAGTTTAGACGTGAAGGTCACGTTATGACTACTTATTGACAGTAGCCACATAAGTTCTGGGCACTTGAATATATTCAAATGCACGCCGTGCAAATTGAGCAGGCACCGTGTCTCTAATCGGCTCAACTTTGAAAAGCTCGGCTAAGTTTATGCCGATGGCAAAATAGGGCACACGGCGAAGTTCGCCAACGGGGGCATCGCCTTTGTGGCCGAAGCCGCGTGCAAAATAACCAGCTTGGAGTTCGACAAACCGTAACGGCGTGTCCTCAAACTGCTCAAAGCCACTCAGCTTTAATGCAAGCAAATATTTTTGATTTTTGTAATCATTGAAAGGCTGAAATGTGCTTTGACCATTGATCCAAGGATCATATTCCATACGGAAATCAACTTTTTCGGCCATGCCAGGAATTGTAGTTCGCAGCGCCGAAAAACCCGCACCCAAACCATCGGCAATCAAATCTTGATTCGAAAAGCCATATTCCGAGGCAAAGCCATCGGTGATCTCAATAGCGCCTTGAATACCAAAACTCAGCAATGCGCCAGTGATGCCAGCCCCGCGGGCATCGCCGCGCGAATGTGTAATGCGCTGGGTGAAATAGTCAGCATAGAGGTAACCACCATAGGCATGGCCAAGTTTATCCATGCCCAATGCATAAGTATTTTTGCCAAACCAGCCTTCATCTTCAAAATGAAATTTCTTGTGCACAGCATAATCTGCTGTCAATTCACGATAGATAATGTTTGCCAGAATGCCGGTAAAATCAATCCAAACATCACTTGATTGATCAAAGAATGTGCCCACACCGTAATCACCAACACCATTGGCCTCGATGCGCCGCAGACCAAATGAAAATATATTTTCGTCAGGTGCGGCATAGCTGGCGGGCGATATCAAAAACGAACTCGGCGCAAGCTCTGCTGAAAGCGACAGAGAATCTAAATCTATTGAACTGGGAATTGGCTGCAATGCGTCCGCATAGTCTCCAAGCACACCTAAATCCATGGATCCAAATTGCGCGGCGGAATCAACGGTCCATTCGGCTCCATCAGCTAATGCCGCATGAGCCATAAATAGGCTCAAGCACATCCCGCAAAATAAACCTCGTACCTTCATTTAGAATCCCAGCTCTAAGTCTTAAGAAACTCTTAACTTTTTTGAGTGGAACATGCAAACTGAAAAATCTAGAATAATTGCAACTTCTGGTTTACCCCACCCCAATGCGCAGCAGATCATGAATATGCACAAGGCCCACAGGCTTGCCGTTTACATCAACGGCAAACACGCTGGTAATCTTGGCGGCATTCAACCGTTCTAGGGCTTCGCTCGCCAGCATATCAGGCGTGATGGTTTTGGGGTTCGGAGTCATAATGTCATCAACGCTTTGCTGAAGCAATGAAGGGCTCATGTGGCGGCGCAAATCGCCATCCGTGATTATGCCAATCAAATAACCAGCCGCATCAACCACGCCAAGACAACCAAATGATTTGGCCGACATTACCACCAATGCCTCGCTCATGGCGCTGCCACTTTGCACCAAGGGCAAGGCCTCTCCGCTGTGCATAATTTCGCGCACATATTTAAGCTGCGCGCCAAGTTTACCACCGGGATGAAATTCTCGAAATGCCGCTTGGGTGAAGCCTTTATCTTCGAGAAGTGCAATAGCAAGCGCATCGCCCAAGGCAAGCTGCAACAATGTGGAGGTGGTTGGCGCCAAACCATTTGGGCAAGCTTCAAGCGCTTGCGGGCACAGCAAAACCACATCCGCCGCTTGCGCCAAGCTGCTGGTTTCGCGTGAGCAAATAGCAATCAGCGGCACTGCAAAGCGCTGGGTGTAATCCAGCATATCACGCAGCTCGGCAGATTCGCCTGAATTTGATAATATTAGCACCACATCCTGCGGCGTGATCATGCCCAGATCGCCATGGCTGGCTTCAGCGGGATGCACAAAACTTGCTGGCGTTCCCGTTGATGCGAGAGTAGAGGCAATTTTGCGGCCAATATGACCGCTTTTGCCCATGCCAGACACAATCACACGGCCTGTTGCAGACGCAATCAAGGCCACGGCATCTGCAATCGCTTCACCCAACGGTCCATCGCATAAGGCAGCCAAAGCAGCCAAACCATCGCGCTCAATGTTCAAAGCCTGCGCCGCTGATGCGCGCCGCTTGTCCCGTGTTTCCAAATTCACATGTTGCATTTTCATGAAGCCTTCATAGTCCAAACCTTGCCAAAAGGAAAACGCTACAGAAACGCATCATTAACCATAACTTCGCTAGGGTGTGCGCCAGCGGAGTATGGTTGTGAAAGTGTTAACGGTGTTGCGTGGCTTGAGTTGTGGTGCGGTGCTTTTGGGCAGCGCCACCTTTGCTTACGCGCAAGAGGCTGATGCCCCTGCCCCCATCCGCAAAAAATCCAGCACTGATCCCTATGCCGCAATTGGTATTGATGCCGGCGGCTTGCGGCTTTACCCCAGCATTGAAATTGGTACGGTTTACACGTCCAATGTGCGCCGCTCGGCCACCAGCGCTGATGCTGATTTCGGCTTGGAATTAAAACCAAGCTTGCGCTTTGAAAGCGAGTGGTCGCGTCATAGCTGGACGGGTTCAGCTTCGGGTGACTGGCTGCACTATAAAACCTATGATGATT
>JANLPA010000172.1:0-3952 GCA_031366855.1 Hyphomicrobiales bacterium
TACAGAAATTTCTGATCGACAATGGTTTTTCGCGGGTGGGCACAGTTGTGGACCCCGGTGAGTTTGCGGTACGCGGCGGCTTGATAGATATTTATCCACCGGGCTCCAACGACCCGGTGCGGCTTGATTTCTTTGGCGATACATTGGAAAGCATTCGCAGTTTTGATGCGCAATCGCAGCGCTCAATTTCGCAACTTAAAATTCTGGTGATGCACCCAGCTAATGAAGTGTTGCTGAATGCGGCTTCGATTGCGTCTTTCCGCTCAGGTTATGCCGAAGCCTTTGATGGCATGGACTTGAATGATCCGCTTTATGAAAGCGTGACCAGTGCGCGGCGCTATCAAGGCATGGAGCATTGGTTGCCTTTGTTCCATTCTTCGCTTGGAACAATTTTTGATTATGTGCCGGAAGCGGTTTTGTCGCTGTCGCATTCCACGCATGAGTCCATGGCTGCACGGCAAGAACAAATTGCCGAGTTTTATGATGGCCGCAAGGAGGCGCAACAGAAGCAAAATTTTGGTGCGGCACCTTATAAGCCACTGAAGCCTGAACGGCTTTATGTAACGCCTTCAGAGTGGCAGCAGCTTTGCGCCGATTGCACGGTGTTGGAGCAGTCGCAGTTTGAGAATCCATCAGCGTCGGCGATTTCATTTTCAGGCAAACAAGGCCGCAGCTTTGCTGCCGAACGCGCCGAGGCTGGTGGCAATGTTTATGATGCTGTGCGCCTGCACACTGAAACATTGCGCAAAGCAGGCAAGCGCACGCTGATTGCCTGTTGGAGCGAAGGTTCAGCGGACAGGCTTGGCACAATTTTGCGTGACCATGACTTAGCTCCATTGGTGGTGGCCAAAGATTGGGCCGAAGCTTCGAAACATGATGTTGGCATAGTCTCGATGATCGTGCTGCCGCAAGAACAGGGTTTTGAGACTCCAGAATTTGCCGTGATCGCCGAACAGGATATTCTGGGCGATCGCTTGGTGCGCAAAGCCCGTAAGAGCACGAAGGCGGCTGATTTCCTAACGGAACTTTCGTCAATTTCCGCTGGCGATTTGATGGTGCATGTTGACCATGGCATTGGGCGCTTCGAAGGCCTCAAGACCATCGATGTGCAAGGCAGCCCCCATGATTGTTTGCTGCTGATTTACGCTGAAAATTCAAGGTTGTTTTTGCCGGTTGAAAATCTTGAATTGCTCACGCGCTATGGGTCTGAATCAGATGGCGTGCAACTTGATCGCTTAGGGGGTGGCGCTTGGCAAGCCAAGAAGGCCAAACTTAAAGAGCGCATCCGCGAGATTGCGGGCGAACTGATCAAAACGGCGGCAGCGCGGGAACTAAAGCCTGGCGATATTCTGGTGCCGCCCGAAGGCGCGTTTGATGAGTTCTGTGCGCGCTTCCCCTATGAGGAAACTGAAGATCAGTTGACGGCCATTGAAGCCGTGATTGAAGATTTGGGCCGGGGCCGCCCGATGGACCGCTTGGTGTGTGGCGACGTGGGCTTTGGCAAAACCGAGGTGGCGTTGCGGGCTGCATTCGTGGCTGCCTATGCTGGTAAACAAGTGGCTTTAATGGTGCCCACCACTTTGCTGGCGCGGCAACATTATAAAAACTTTGTGGAACGCTTTAAGGGCCTGCCTCTGCGCATTGCTCACGCTTCACGTTTAGTAGGGCGCAAGGGTATCGACGAGGTGAAGAAGGGCCTTGCCGATGGCAGTGTTGACATTGTGATTGGTACCCACGCGCTGCTGGCCGCGACTGTAAAATTCCGTGATCTGGGTTTGATGATTGTGGATGAAGAACAACATTTTGGCGTGAAGCACAAAGAGCGCTTGAAGGAAATGCGTGCCAATGTGCATGTGCTGACCCTGACCGCCACGCCAATTCCGCGCACATTGCAATTGGCGTTATCTGGCCTTCGTGAAATGAGTTTGATCACTACTCCGCCGCTGGACCGCTTGGCGGTGCGCACTTATATCTCGCCGTTTGATCCAGTGATTGTGCGCGAGCATTTGTTGCGTGAACATTTCCGCGGTGGCCAAAGCTTCTATGTGGTGCCGCGCATTACCGATCTCGACGAGATTGCCGAATATTTGCGCGAGAGCGTGCCTGAACTTAAATTCCGCGCAGCACATGGCCGCATGGCTCCCACTGAACTTGAGGATATTATGAACGGTTTTTATGACCGGGCTTTTGATGTGTTGCTCTCCACTACCATCGTTGAATCGGGACTGGATATTCCCACGGCCAACACGATGATTATTCACCGTGCGGATATGTTTGGCTTGGCGCAGCTTTATCAATTGCGCGGGCGCGTTGGGCGTTCAAAGCAACGGGCCTATGCGTTGCTGACCACCCAAACCCGAAAAGCTTTGACGCCAACAGCCGAGCGACGATTGAAAGTTTTGCAATCATTGGATTCATTGGGCGCTGGTTTTAACTTGGCCAGCCATGATCTTGATATTCGCGGGGCGGGCAATCTTTTGGGTGAAGAGCAGCATGGCAACATTCGTGAAGTGGGCTTTGAACTTTATCAATCTATGCTGGAAGATGCTGTGGCTTCGATGAAGGAAGGCGGCGATGAAGCGCTGGATGAAGGCGCATGGTCGCCCACTATTAACATTGGCACTTCAGTTTTAATTCCAGAATCTTATGTGTCTGACTTGCAAGTGCGGCTGGGGCTTTATCGACGCTTGGCTGATTTCCAAGAGCAACAGGATTTGGATGGTTTTGCTGCCGAGCTGCATGATCGGTTTGGGCGAAGGCCTGAGGAAGTTGATCATCTGCTTGAAATTGTTTCAATTAAACTTCTGTGCCGCAAAGCTAATGTATCAAATGTGGATGCTGGGCCAAAGGGGGCCACAATTGGGTTTAGAGGTGGCGTGTTTGCCAATCCCACAGCGCTGGTGAATTGGATAGCTGGACAGGGAACGCTGGCAAAATTACGACCTGCTGATATGAAACTGGTGCTCACGCGGGAGTGGGCAACGCCTGCGGCACGGTTGAAGGGCACGCGGCAGTTGATGCAGAATTTGGTGAAGCTGGCGGGTTGAGGGCTCTTACTTCGCTGCTATGTCCCTTAACGTGCCAGCCAACATCTCGGCTCCTTGCGCGCCTGAGATTCCATATTTCTGATTGATGATGAATGTGGGCACGCCGGAGATTCCCATTTGCTGAGCACGCTCACATTCTTGCATCACTTGAGTTTTATCGTTGTCGCTGGCCAAATCGGCGGCAACATTTAGGCCGATGGTTTTTGCAATATCGATAAGGACTGCGTGATTGCCCACGTCTTTGCCATCGCGCCAATAAGCCACGAAGAGAGCTTCTACCACTTCGATTTGACGGCCAGCCGCTTGCGCCCAACGGATTACCCGGTGTGCGTCCAAGGTATTGGGAGTGCGGGTGATCTTGTCAAATTGATAGGGCACGCCATCTTCTTTGCCCGCTTTAATGAGAGGATCATGGATAGTTTTCAGTCGCTCTTCGCCAAACTTATCGGCCATATATTTATGGCGATTCAAGCCTTCGGACGGAATGCTGGGGTCAAGAAAGAACGGGCGAAACACCACTTCCGTTTTGATCTCAGGAATCAAAACCAAAGCCTTATCCAGCCTACGCTTGCCTAGAAAACACCACGGACAAATTACATCCGAAACAACATCAATGGTGATCACGGATTGTGCCACAGCGTTGTTGTTTCAAAGCCAGCCAAAGGTTGTTGGTCTGGCCTGCCAATATAAGCCCAGCGCGCCACCCACTGCGGAGCTGTGTAAAACGGGATGATGTAGAAGCCTGACACCAGCAAACGATCTTCGGCATGAACTGCTGACACAAATTCTTCGCGTGTTGTTGCATGCAGCATTGCATCAATAGCTTTGTCCACCGCTGGGTCAGCAATGCCGGGGTAATTTCTAGTGCCTTCGGTGGTTTTGCCTGCCGAACCAAAATAGAGGTT
>JANLPA010000015.1:0-3993 GCA_031366855.1 Hyphomicrobiales bacterium
TTGGTCCTGAAGCCCGCGCCATGATGGGCATTACCGATGGCATGCTGCGGCTGTCAGTTGGCCTAGAAGATATCAAAGATATCCTTGATGACGTTAAGCAAGCGTTAGCTGGTTAACTATTGGTAGGCGCTACGTCCTCAATCTTGCGCAAGCCAAAGCGCGAATGTGCCCACGCGCGTTCGTGGAAATAATAGAGCACAATTTTTGTAAAAACTTCAATCGAAGCAATCGACAACGACATTTTGAAACTGCCTGTCACAAAATAACCAATAACTGCCGTGTCAAATGACCCAAGTAGGCGCCAAGAAATTGATTTCACAATCGAGCGTTTCGGATTGGAATTCGCATCCCTTGCTATAATTTCTGCCATGGTCTTCTCCTCTTTTGGGTTTACGCAGAAACGCCGCGTTGTTCGGTGCGAATAATTTTTCCATTCGCGCTAAAGTGTATTCCACATTCCACTTTGTCGTTGCCCATCCAGCGGCCAGCACGGGGGTTATCGGCACTGCCGCCAGGGGCAGTGCAAGTGATGGGCATGCAGCCGATGGAATGATAACCTGCGAGTTTCAAAGGATGTGAAGGCAGTTGGTGGTTCACCATATAACTTTGCAAGTCGAGCGCTGTGAAACCTGCTAAGGGCTCCACCTTCAAGCGTTCGCCATCAATAGAAACCGCATTGAGGTCAGCCCGCGTTGCACCATGAAAACGTTTGCGACCAGAGATCATCACATCAAAGCCTTGGAAGGCTTTTTCCATTGGCAAGGTTTTGCGAATGTTGCAGCACTTATCGGGGTTGGAGAGATGCAATGTGCCAGCTTGATCATCACCTTCAATATCAGCAACATTGGGCTGAAAAACGCGCACATCGCGCAGGCCCAATTCGCGCACCAATCTGTCACGATAAGCAATGGTTTCCGGAAATAGTTTTAACGTGTCGAGAAATATAATCGGCAAATCGCGATCAACTTCTGACACCATGTGCAAAAGTACAGCTGACTCAGCACCAAAAGATGAGAGCAATGCCACGCGGCCTTTATAGTCACGCGCTATGGTGCGAATGAGATCGCGGCCCTCAAGGCCGGCATAGGCTTCGAGTAGATCATTTTCGTTATTTATGATGGGCGATTTAGCCAGCATGGGGTTGTTCTTCCCATGCGGCAAAACCTTGGTGGCGCTGTGACCAGACTTCTTTTTCATCGGCTTTACGGAACAGGCCGCGCTGATAGGCCAGTGATATATGATGTGTGGCGGCTTGCCATGACTGCAGCGGGAAACGATCACTCACTTCAAATGAGTCAAATCCAACCTGATGCATATATTGCAATTGATCGGGCAACAAATTGCCTTCTGCACGAAGCTCGCCACGATAGCCGTCTAAACGCAAACCCCGTGCCAAAGAATAAGCGCGGCCATCAGTGAAAGCAGGGAAAGCCAGAACAATAATGGCGATTTGTGAGAGATAAGGTGCCAGTGCTTCCACCTTATCAGTATTGGCAAATTTCACGCCGAGAACGCCGGGGAATTTCGCCAAGCTGTCCCAGTCCTTTGCAAGACGCACAAATGACACGATGATCTTGCCACCATCTGGTGTTGCGTCATCGTCGGTCAGTGAGGTCCACTCATCAGCCACAAAGGCATTGTTTTTAAGCAGCGGCATAGAGAGCCTCCTTAAATGGGGCAGGGCCCAAGCGGCGATAGGTGTGTAGAAATTCTTCACCTGGCCCGCGCAGTTTTACATAAGTGTTCAAAATAGTTTCGATAGCATCTGGCACTTCGTGGGCAGCAAAGCCTGGTCCTAAGATGGTGCCGATTGAAGCATTTTCCGATGATGAGCCACCAAGGGTGATTTGGTAAAATTCTTCCCCCTTTTTATCCAAACCCAAAATGCCAATGTGGCCAACATGGTGATGGCCGCAGGCATTGATGCAGCCCGAGATATTAAGCTTCACAGCGCCATAATGTTCTTGTGTTGCCACATTGGCAAATTTGCGGCTGATGGCTTGCGCTATAGGAATTGATCGCGCCGTTGCCAGTGCACAATAATCAAGGCCGGGGCAGGCGATAATATCGCCAATCAAGCCATAATTTGCAGCGGCCATATCTGATGCAACTAGGGCTTCCCATACTGCAAAAACATCTTCAAGTTTTACATGCGCCAAGACAATATTTTGGGCATGGCTTACGCGCAGCTCATCAAATGAATAACGTTCAGCCAAAGTGGCCATCGCGCGCATTTGATCGCCGGTCGCATCCCCCGGAATGCCGCCCTCAGGCTTCAATGAAATGTTGACGATGGCATATCCATCGACCAGATGCGCCGCGAGATTGTTTTTCGCCCAGCGTGCAAATTCAGGGTTTGAACGTTTTGCATCTTCAAAATGCGGTGCAAAGCGTGAAAGTTTTTCATAAGCAGGAGCCGCAAAATATTTGGCAATGCGGGCCAATTCGCGCTCATCCACTTCAGTGGATTGCGCCGGGTGGCGGACATATTCGGCTTCAACTTCCGATTTGAATTTCTCCGCACCAAGCTCATGCACAAGAATTTTAATGCGGGCTTTATATTTATTATCGCGGCGGCCAAACAGATTATAAACCCGCATGATGGCTTCGAGATAAGGGATCACTTCTTTTTCTGGTAGGAAATCGCGCACTGTCACAGCGATCATTGGCGTGCGGCCTTGGCCACCACCCACCATCACTTCCCAACCGATTTCCCCTGCATCATTCTTATGCATGCGAAGACCAATATCATGCACCTTCACAGCTGCACGGTCATGCGGCGCACCTGTGATAGCCACTTTGAATTTGCGCGGCAGAAATGAGAATTCAGGATGCAAGCTGGACCATTGGCGAATGAGTTCAGCAATCGGGCGCGGATCAGCCAGCTCATCAGCAGCAGCACCGGCCCAATGATCAGTCGTCACGTTGCGGATGCAATTGCCGGAAGTTTGAATGGCGTGCATTTCAACATCAGCCAAGGCTTGCAAAATGTCCGCAGTGTCTTCCAGCTTAATCCAATTATATTGAATGTTCTGGCGCGTGGTGAAGTGACCATAGCCACGATCATATTTATCGGCAATGTAAGCCAGCTGGCGCATTTGCTTGCCAGACAAGGTTCCATAAGGAATGGCCACGCGCAGCATATAAGCATGAAGCTGCAAATAGAGACCGTTCATCAGGCGCAGTGGACGAAACTCATCTTCGGTGATTTCACCGGACAGGCGGCGAGCTGCTTGATCGCGGAACTGCGCGGTGCGCTCAGCCACAAACTTATGGTCAAATTCATCGTAGCGATACATCTTATGCCTCCACAGAGGCAAAGGCGCCTGCTGTTCCATCTGCTTGTTTGCCAAGGTCGAGCCGCACGGTTGGTCCCGTGGTGCGCATACGTTCACGAATTTCAACGGCACGAATTTTGCCATCAATGCGTTCTGCTTTAAATAGATATTGTCCTGTAACCAACGTTGCTTTCACATCGTCAGCAGCCCGCACCTCCAAGGCCGAAACTGCCAAAGGCTCGAGGGCCAACACTGCATCATCAATCTTTTCGCTCCACACGCCACTGCGGGTGAGGAAAACAGCATCGCCATCCCGCAATCTGTTGGCGGTCATTACTTGACCTTTTTCTATCGTGCTCATGATGCGGCCTTTAAAATTGCGTCTTGAATATCTTGGCGAATGGGGAAGGGGGATAAGTCTTGCTGTGCAGCGGCTTGAATCAACCCGGGAACTATATCAGTTGCAATTCCCTGGCTTTCCAAACCATGTTGCTCGGCTGCGGCTTGTTCGTTCTGCTCGTTGCCAGCTAGCAACCGCACAACAAGTTTGCCTTGCTGTGCATAAGCCGCGAGCAAGTATTCCAACTCACGCAAGTTATGCGCTGCCACCACGCGGGTTGCATCACGCCGGGCCATTTCCAAAATGGCGGAGGAAACGGTGCGATCATAGACAATCACATCAGCCTCATAAAGCTTGCGCTGGGCTTTAAGTGTC
>JANLPA010000134.1:0-18051 GCA_031366855.1 Hyphomicrobiales bacterium
ACGGAAACAGGTGAAGTTCCGTTTCGGCTGTGGCCGCAAGCCATGCGCGGACATTTTATTGCACGTATTCCGCCGGTGAAACCATGAGTGTGGTTTTGGTTTTGGGCGGCACGCGTTCTGGCAAAAGCCGCTTTGCTGAAGGACTGGCGCATCAACCAGCACACTATATTGCAACGGCGCAAGCTTTTGATGATGAGATGCGCGAACGTATTGTGGCGCATAAGGGCCAACGCGGGGTGAAATGGGTGACGCATGAAGATCCGCTTGATTTGGTGGGGACTTTGCAGAAGCTAGACGTTTCCGGCAACTTCATCCTCGTTGATTGCCTTACACTTTGGCTTTCTAATTTGTTGTTGGCCGAGCGCAATTGTGAAGCTGAAATTCAAAAACTGGCCACACATTTGCAAAACGCGAAAGCCCGTATCGTCATCGTGTCCAATGAAGTGGGCCTTGGCATTGTGCCGGATAATAAATTGGCACGTCGCTTTCGTGATGTTCAGGGCATTGCTAATCAGCGCGTGGCGGAGGTTGCTTTGAATGTAGTATTTATGGTGACTGGCTTGCCACTCATAGTGAAAGGGCCATTGCCAACAGCACAGCTGTGACCAGCAGCACGCTTAAAGCGCGGTCATAAAGTTCCAAACCTTGGGCAATGGTGGCAGGGGTAATGCCTTTGCTGCCGTCACCCATGTAAGGCAATTCCATGGTTTCGCCATCATAGCTGCGTGGGCCACCAAAGCGCACGTCTAAAGCGCCAGCCATTGCAGCTTCGGGCCAGCCCGCATTTGGCGATTGATGTTTGCCCGCATCGCGCCACATGGATTTGACGGCATTTTGCGCATCAGATTTAGAATTGATCCACGCAGCAGCGGCGAACATGAGGCCGGTTAAGCGCGAGGCGGGCAGGTTCACTAAGTCATCAAGTTTTGCAGCGGCCCAGCCGAAATGTAGATATCTTTCGGATTTGTGCCCGATCATTGAATCTGCAGTGTTGATGGCTTTGTAAATCGCAAGGCCGGGCAAGCCGAGCAGGGCATACCAGAATATCGGAGCGGTGATGCCATCGACGGTGTTTTCAGCGAGGCTTTCAAGGGCAGCTTTGGCGATGCCATTTTCATCCAAGGATTCTGGATCGCGACCGACAATTTTTGCTACTTCGATGCGGGCGGCGGGCAGAGAGATGCCTAACGCGCGATCAACCGCGCTCACGTGGTCACGCAAAGATTTTTGGGCGATGAAGGCGGTTGCGATGGCCACATTGGTCACCCAGCCATAGGAGTATTGCGAGAGTGTTTTCGCCAAAATCCAAGTTGGAATCCCAACTGCGGCGCAGAGCAAAATGACGGCGAGAATGCCATGGCGGCGGTTTTGCGCGGCTTCAACTTCTGGGTCATTCAGGCCCTCATCAATGTAAGTGATCAGCTTGCCAATCCATTGCACCGGATGGCCGATGAGCTTGTTGAGGGCCTGTGGATAGCCCACGAAACTTTCGATCACCAAAACTAAAGCAGCGAGGGCAAAATTGTTCATTGGGCTAGGTCCAGAATTTTATCGAGGTCGAGATGGGCTTCTAAGTGGGCAGCAAGATTATTCAAGGTTTGTTCAATCAAATGATCGAAAACCAAGTTTGATGGTGCTGCACCTAAAGATTTAAGAAAGGCTTGCCGAAAGCCATCGGCGGAAAAACATCCGTGCAAATATGTGCCCGCCACCAAGCCGTCAGGCGAGGTTGCGCCTTCGGGGCCATTTGGGGTTTGCGCGAAAAGTCTGGCGCAATCCGGGCCGCTGGTGGTGCCAAGGTGGATTTCATAGGCGGTGATCAACTGCCCACTGAGGGCGTGCATGGCCTCTGTTTGAGTGACGGTTTTATCGGCAAGGAGCGTGGTTTTCACGTTGAGTAGCCCGAGACCTTCGACGCTGGCGGGCGGGCCTTCAAGTCCGTCAGGATCGTGGATCATGCGGCCCAGCATTTGGTATCCACCACAGAGGCCAAGAACGCGGCCACCGCGTCGCACATGAGCCTTGAGATCAATATCCCAGCCAGCTGCGCGCAAGGCTTTAAGATCGGCCATGGTGGATTTGCTGCCGGGGATGATGACCAAAGTGCAGTCCCCCGGAATTGCTTCGCCTGAGTTGAGGAATTCGACTGATACGCTGGTTTCAAGGCGTAGAGGATCAAGATCATCAAAATTGGCGATGCGGGGCAAGCGCAGAACGCAGATTTTCAAGCTAATGAGTTCGTCACCCTTCCCCCAATGGGGGAAGGTGCCCGAAGGGCGGATGAGGGCCTGTGCGCGAAGGAAATTGTTTGAATGGTATAGATTTTCACTGGCCCCAAGACCCTCATTCGTCGCTTCGCGCCACCTTCCCCCAATGGGGGAAGGGTGAGTTTTTCCCATATGCTCCAAACTTACTGCATCTTCGGCGGGCAGATTTGAAGCCGCAGCAAAATGCGGGACCACACCGAGGCAGGGTGGTTTTGTGTGGTTTTCAAGATACAGGCGTCCTTCATCAAAGAGCTGCGGATCGCCATGGAACTTATTGATTATGAATCCTTTTATGTGATTGTGATCGTTCTCGCTCAACACAGCAAAGGTTCCGATGATAGACGCAATTACGCCGCCACGGTGAATATCACCAATGAGTAGAGCTGGAATCTTTGCAGCTGATGCAAAACCCAGATTAGCCAAATCTCCCTCGCGCAAGTTCACTTCTGCGGCGCTGCCAGCGCCTTCAACCAAGATTAAATCACAGGTTTCAACCAATTTACCAAAGCTTTCAAGAATTGCTGGCATATATTTGGCGCGTTCACGGAAGAAATCGCGGGCTTTTAAGGTGGCTTTGCGTTCGCCTTGAACAATCAACTGCGCGCCTGTTTCAGATTCAGGCTTGAGTAGTATGGGGTTCATGTGAACGGAGGCGGGAATTCGCGCTGCTCTGGCTTGGAGGGCTTGGGCGCGGCCAATTTCGCCGCCATCGGCTGTTACGGCCGCGTTGTTTGACATGTTTTGTGGTTTGAATGGTGCCACCCGCAAACCTCGATTGGAGAAAGCACGCGCCAAACCTGCCACGATCAAAGATTTGCCCACATCGGAGCCCGTGCCTAGAAACATGATAGCTTTGGCTGCCATCACGGAGCCTCACTGATGATATGCGCGTAAGACCCCATCACATTGCCTGTGCGCTGGCCGATTTGGCCAATGTCATTTCCGGCTGCGTCTTTGGCATGAAACAGTGCTTCGCTGCCGCCTTCATGTTCGATGGTGGAATAGTGAAACTCATGTCCCCGCAGTGGCCATTTGAACGGGCCTGTGAGGGGGATGAGTTGGCGATAGCCAAGTTGCAGTTTGCGCGTAGCAAAGCTTGTGGTGAGCGGCAAAAGGCCAGCCATGGCGTGTTTGGTGCCGTCTTTGTCAATCAAACCATCACCCAAAACCATATAGCCGCCACACTCGCCATAAATCAGACCTTTGTGCCGGCGCAACGCGTCTAAGAACTTGGTATTGGCAGCCAGCTTTCCGGCATAGAGTTCAGGATAGCCCCCAGGCAAAAAAATAGCATCGCCTTTTGGGGCTTCATTGTTAAGTGGCGAGAAAAACGCGAGTTCAGCACCCGCCTTGCGCCAGCCATTCAACAGATGCGGGTAAGCAAAAGCAAAGGCCGTATCTTGGGCGATGGCAATTTTTTGGGCCAGTGGCGGCAGGGCTAAATCGTCTGATTTGAATTGATTCGTGAATTCGGAAGCTGATTCGATAAAGCTGTCAAGAATTGTTTCACGTGCAACTCCTGCAGCGACGCTTTCAATAAAAGCTTCAAGCTGTTGATTCTCCATGGCTTGCACTAAACCAAGGTGGCGAGATTGCAAGATATGTGAGTCATTGTGCCGCATAACGCCCAGAATTTTGGGGGCACCCTTGGCTAAAGCGCGCATGAGAAGGCTCATGTGGCGGTCGCTGACCACTTTATTCAGAATAAGTCCGGCGATATTTAGCGCAGGGCGGAAATTGGAGAATCCATACACTAAGGCTGAGATAGATTGGGCTTGGCGGGCGGCATCGATGATTAAGACCACAGGCAGGCCAAGCTTTTCGGCCAAATCCGCTGTTGAACCTTTAGCGCCATCCGGCCCATCAAACAGGCCCATCACACCTTCTATAATCACTAGGTCTTGACCTTTGCCAATGTCGCTGAGAAGGGCAGCGCATTGGGAAAAGCCCATGGCCCAATAATCGAGATTGATGCAAGACTGGCCAGAGGCTGCTTCGTGAAAACGACCATCAATATAATCGGGGCCGATTTTGGCAGAGGCCACTTTCAGGCCCTTGTTGCGTAGGGCGCGGATGAGGCCAAGGGTGATCAGCGTTTTGCCAGAGCCTGAACTTGGGGCGGCTATTATTATTGCTTTCATTGCTCAACACACTTACTAAAATCTGTCATCCCGACGAAAGTCGGGACCCAGAGATGCGCGCTCGGTGTTTGTTGAAAGTCTGGGTCCCGACTTTCGTCGGGATGACAAAGAAAGTTAAATTGGGTGATACAAACTCTACCCAATCTTATTCTCCATTAACTCTGGCGAATACCAATCGAGAAGTGGCCGCCAATCGCTCGCGTGGCCGATGACCACGATGGCGGGGGTTGGAGGATTATGGGCTGCTACGAATGCGGCAGCTTCACCAAGCTTGGTGCTGGCAACAGTTTGTATTGGCAAGGATGCATTTGAAACGATAGTGACGGGATGATCAGCTGGGCGGCCAGCGGCAATCAAGGCTGCCGAGATTTCTCCCAAATTCTTCACTCCCATATACATCACAATTACGGGTGCTGCTGTAGCGATGGCTTGCCAGTTTACATTGGCTGGCATTTTACCGGTGGCATCATGGCCGGTTAAAAATATCACAGCGTGGTTAGTGTCGCGGTGGGTGGCGGGAATGCCAGCGTAGGCAAGCCCGCCCACGCCAGCAGTGATACCTGGCACAATGCGGAAGGGCACACTGGCTTTAGCAAGGGTTTGGCTTTCTTCACCGCCACGGCCAAACATAAAGGGATCACCACCTTTAAGGCGCAGCACGCGTTTGCCTTGCCTGGCCAGTTCGATGAGGCGCAGTGAAATATCTTTTTGCACGGGGGAGGGTTTGCCACCACGCTTTCCGGCATATTCAGTTTCCACACCTTCTGGTAACCAGCGCAACATATCAGGGTTCACCAACGCATCATAAACCACCACATCACAATTTTGCAGCGCGTGATAAGCAAGCAGAGACATGAGGCCGGGTGCACCCGGACCAGCACCCACAAGCCACACCCAGCCTGCATGGAATTTGGGGAAATCTTCCTCATCCAATTTGGCAAAGTTGTTGGTTGGTGTTTTGCTCATGGTTCCTTATACAGTTTGGTTATGAGAATTGAGAAGCCTCACACGAGTTTAAAGCGCGGCTGGACCACGGGAGCATGTGCGACTGCGGCAGTGAAGGCCGCTTATACGGCATTGCTCAGCGGCACATTTCCTGATCCTGTGACTATAACATTGCCCAAGGGCGAACAACCCTCATTTGCATTATGCTTGGAAGAAAAAGGTGAGGGCTGGGCACGGGCTGGCATTGTGAAAGAAGCAGGTGATGACCCTGATGTGACGCATGGAGCAACTGTGATAGCCACGGTGCGGTGTGGTGGCTCGGGCGTTACGTTTAAAGCAGGCGAGGGAGTGGGCATGGTGACTAAGCCCGGTTTGCCGATAGCTGTGGGCGAGCCTGCGATCAATCCGATCCCGCGCCAGATGATGATGGCGGTGATCGCCGAGCTTGGTGGCGGCGATGTGGAAATTGAGATTTCGATTCCCGATGGGGCGGCGATTGCTGAAAAAACGTGGAACCCACGGTTAGGAATACTCGGCGGGTTGTCGATTTTGGGCACCACTGGAATTGTGCATCCGTTTTCATGTGCGGCGTGGATTGCCTCAATCCATCGCGGCATTGATGTGGCCCGCGCCATGGGGCTTCAACATGTTGCAGGTTGCACGGGGTCAACCTCAGAAGATGCAGTGCGGGCGCATTATAATTTGCCGCTAGAGGCGATGCTCGACATGGGGGATTTTGCTGGTGGAGTTTTAAAATATCTGCGGGTTAATCCGGTGCCGCGCGTGACCATTGGGGGTGGCTTTGGCAAGGTGGTGAAGCTGGCACAGGGGGCAATGGATTTGCACTCTGGCCGTTCCCAAGTTGATTTCGCGTGGTTGGCGGAGCGTGTGGATGGTTCACTGCGCGGCCAAGTAATGGCAGCAAATACAGCGATGGAAGTTTTGGAAATTGCTGGCGTTGGCATTGCACAAATTGTTGCAGGTGAAGCACTTTCACATCTGCGCCGTGTTCTCGATGGAAGCTCTACGGCGGATGTAATTATCATTGATCGTGTCGGGAGGATAATTGCTCATGCCTCGTAAAGTTCTCATTTTAGGCGGCACCAAAGAGGCTCGCATGTTGGCAAATCGATTGCTGCGTGTGGGTTTGGATGTGACTTCATCTTTTGCTGGCGTTACGGAAAATCCGATTTCGCCGGAGGGAAAAATTCGTAAAGGCGGATTTGGTGGGGTTGATGGACTGAGGAAATATCTGGCTGATGAGGCGATTGATGTGCTGGTTGATGCAACCCATCCTTTTGCAGCGGTGATTTCAGCCCACGCGGCTGAGGCATGTCCAAGTGTTATGAGATTAGAGCGGCCTGCATGGTCGCCGTTACCGCAGGATATTTGGATCATTGTAGAGGATAACGAAGTTGCGTTGGCGGCGCTGCCAAGTGGGGCAAAGGTGATGCTGACAATTGGGCGCAAGGAAGTGGCAGTTTTTACATCGCGGTCTGACCTCGCAGGCGTGACGCGGATGATTGAGCCTCCGGCGGAACCGTTACCTGCAAGTTGGAAGCTTTTATTGGAGCGCCCACCATTTACTGTGGCCGCTGAAATGGCAGTGATGAAACAATACAGTGTTACCCATTTGCTGACCAAGAATGCTGGTGGCCGCGAGACGGCGGCGAAGCTGGAGGCGGCGCGCAGTTTGGGTTTGCCCGTTATTATAATTGCGCGGCCGTTCAAACCTACAGTTGAAACTTATACCACTGTAGATGCAATTGCAGCCGCGATTGCTTCTCGCTAGACTAAAACTTCAACAAATGGATTCGGTTCATGCGCAAAACCCTTTCGGTTCTATTCTGTCTATTTATGATGAGTGGCATGGCTGCTGCCTTCACACTTTCCGATGTCAAAGCGCGCGGCAAATTGCTGTGCGGTGTTAATGCTGGGCTTCTTGGTTTCGCGCTTAAAAGTGATGATGGCAAGTGGGCGGGCTTCGATGTGGATTATTGCCGGGCTGTGGCTGCTGCGGTTTTGGGCGATGCGGAGAAAGTGGATTATGTGCCGCTCACCACCAAGGATCGCTTTGACGCGTTGAAATCTGGGGCAGTTGATATTTTAGCGCGCAACACCACATGGACCATGGAACGAGAAACCAAAATGCCGTTTCGTTTTGCTGGCATCAGCTACCATGATGGCCAAGGTTTTATGGTGAACAAAGCACTGGGTGTGAATTCAGTTTTCAATCTCACACAAGCGGCGATTTGCTTTTTGAGCGGCACCACTACGCAAACCAATATTGAAGATTTTTTCCGTGAAAAAGAAATGACTTTTACGCCAGTTTCATTTGGCACGATTGATGAATTGGTGGCGGCTTTCCAAAGCAAGGACGGCAATAAGTGTGATGCTTACTCCGCCGACCAATCGCAGCTTTATGCGGTGCGGCTGAAGTTGGCCAAGCCGGATGATTATATCATTCTGCCAGAAGTGATTTCAAAAGAACCCCTAGGGCCAGCCGTGCGCCAAGGTGACGAGCAGTGGTATTCAATCGCGCGCTGGACATTGATTGCGTTGGTTGCTGCCGAAGAATTGGAATTGCGTGGCGCAGGTGTTGATGAGGCCAAAGCTTCAAGCAAGAAAGCCGATGTGCGGCGTTTGATTGGTGTTGATGGAACATTTGGTGCCGACATGGGGCTGGATGCTGAATGGGCTGCTCGGGCGATTAAAGCTGGCGGCAATTACGGCGAGATTTTTGAACGTAATTTAGGCAAGGGCTCCAAGCTTGGAATTGAACGTGGGCTAAATGCTCTGTGGAGCCAAGGTGGGATACTCTATGTGCCGCCGGTGAAGTGAGTTGACATTGTTAGCTTAAGTGTATAATTATACAAAAGGAGCTACAAATGAATAAACCATTTATCATCCGCAAAGTCGGAAACTCTTTGAGCGTTACGATTTCTGATCTTGCTAAAGATTTAGGTCTTGGCGAGGGCGATAAGCTCTTTGCCGTGCGCACGCCGCGCGGATTTGAGCTGACACCTTATGATGCAAATTTTGATAAGGCGCTTGAAACGGCTCGGGATTTTATGCGTAAATATCCCAATGCTATGAAAAAGCTGGCTGAGTAATCCATCATGATCTGGTTGACCAAAGACATGGTGGAAGCTTTCCACCGTGAATCGCTTGTGCGATTTGGTGGCAGCGATGGCCTGCGTGATGAAGGTTTGATGCTGAGCGCGTTGGCACGGCCAGAGAATATTCGGGTTTACGAACCAGATGCCGACATTTTTCGGTTGGCTGCAGCTTACTGCACGGGCATTGTGAAAAATCATCCGTTTATAGATGGCAATAAGCGCACAGGCGTTTTGTGTGCTGTGGTTTTTCTCGGCATCAATGGGGTTGAACTTACCTTCGATGAAGCGACGATCGTTGCGATGATTTACGGCTTAGCTGCAAGTGAAGTTACCGAATTGCAATTGGAAAATTGGTTACGCAATTCGGCTTTAGCCTAACTCAATCTCAAGCCCGCTTGCGCCCCATTCCGCCCACGAGCCATCATAGAGCGCGTGGTGGTTTGCGTCCAATTCTGTGAGGGCGAGGGTGAGGATGGCGGCGGTTACGCCGCTGCCGCAGGATGTGGTTATCGGTTGGGCCAGTCCGATTCCAGCGGCAGCGAAGATTTTTGCGAGTTCAGATTTTGATTTCAGTGTGCCATCGGTATTGAGCAATGTGGCGTAGTGCACGTTCTTGGCACCGGGCATGTGGCCGGGTTTAACGCCGGGGCGCGGTTCTTGCTCTTCACCACGAAATCTTGTGGGGGAGCGAGCATCGGCGATTTGTACATTTTCGCTAGAGACTTGCGAAATGGATTTTACCATTTGCGGACGGAAGCTTGCGGTAAAATTTCCGACGATTGCAGCGGCTGAACCAGATTGCGCGGTGCGGCCCTCTGCTAACCACTTTTTCAATCCGCCATCGAGTACGGCCACATTGTCATGGTCAAAAACCTTAAACATCCACCAGACGCGGGCGGCGGAGAACAGACCTAGACTGTCATAACAAATAATTTTCTTGGTGTTACTAGCTCCCAGCTTGCTCACTTCGTCTGCGAAATTCTCAGGTGATGGCAGCATGTGGGGCAGGGTGGTGGACTTGTCGGAGATTGCATCAATGCCGAAAAACTGTGCGCCAGCAATATGGGCTGCTTCATATTCGGCGCGGGCATCGCGCTTGGCCGTTGGCAAGTGCCAAGAACAATCGAGGATGCAGAGATCATCAGTTAAATGAGCGGTGAGCCACTCGGTTGAAACGAGATTGCTCACGCTTCAAAAACCTGCGGTGCCACGGATTTTTTCTCTAACCATGCGGGCACCGGCAAATCTTTGCTGCGCATGAATTCGGGGTTGTATTGTTTGCTGGCGTATCTGGTTCCGTAGTCACACAGGATGGTCACTATGGTGTGGCCGGGCCCCATTTGTTTTGCCAGCGCCATGGCACCCGCCACATTCACACCGGTGGAGCCGCCCATATTCAGGCCCTCGTGTTGCAGCAGATCATAAACAATCTGATAGGCTTCACGGTCGTGAATTTGGAAGGCTTCATCAATTACTGCCCCTTCGAGATTGGCGGTGATGCGGCCTTGGCCGATTCCTTCGGTTATAGACGAGCCTTCAGATTTTAATTCGCCAGTTTTGTAATAGCTATAAAGCGCTGCACCCATTGGATCGGCAATGGCGATTTTAACATCTTTGTTTTTGGCTTTAAGTGCCATGCTCATGCCAGCCAAGGTTCCACCTGAGCCCACGGCGCACACGAAGCCTGAAATTTTACCATTGGTTTGGCTCCACACTTCGGGGGCCGTGGTTTCAATATGGGCTTGGCGGTTGGCCACATTATCAAATTGATTGGCCCACACGGCACCCATGGCTTTGGCGAGGCGACCGGAATAGCGCACATAATTATTTGGATTTTTATAGGGTGCTGCTGGCACTTCGATCAGTTCAGCTCCCATTTGGCGTAAGGCATCTTTCTTTTCTTGAGCTTGGGTTTCTGGAATCACAATCACCGTTTTAAAGCCCATGGCATTGGCCACTAAGGCAAGGCCAATGCCAGTGTTACCCGCCGTGCCCTCTACAATGGTGCCGCCTGGTTTTAATGCGCCAGATTTAATGGCTTCTTTGATGATGAACAAAGCCGCACGGTCTTTCACCGATTGGCCGGGATTCATAAATTCTGCTTTGCCCAAAACATTGCAGCCCGTGAGTTCTGATGCTTTGCGCAGCTTGATCAGAGGCGTGTTGCCAATGGCTTCAATAATGTCGTGGCGGATATCCATGTGTGCAGTCCTTTGTTGCAAATACAATTGCCTCAAACGCACCAAAAAGCAAAGGGCCGATCACTTTAACATGACCGACCCTTTGAAACTGGCTCCCCGAGCTGGACTCGAACCAGCGACAATTCGATTAACAGTCGAATGCTCTACCAACTGAGCTATCAGGGAATGTTGGCGGGCTTTAGCAGATGATATTGGCAGTGGAAACAACTTTTTCATTTTATTTTGAGAAGGCTGATAATTCGCTTTTCAAACCCTATATGGGATGTTTAAGGAGACCCGCACGTGCGCTATATAAAATTTGCCGGATTTAACGTTCGTATTCCAGCCCATCCGCTGCTGCGCATTGGGCTTGGCGTGATTCTGGTGCTTGGTGGGTTTTTGGGTTTCCTACCGATCTTAGGATTTTGGATGCTGCCTTTGGGCTTGGTGGTCTTATCGATTGATTTTGCCGGTGTGCGACGGCTGCGACGGAAGGCCACCGTGCGGCTGGGCCGCTGGATGTTGCGGCGCTGGCCGAACTTGGCAAGACGGGTTGGGTTTGGCGTTTAATCTTTTTCAGCCACCAAACCGATGTGACGTTTTAGTTTTGCAATTTTTCGGAATGAAAGCTTGCGAAGCACGGCGCGCCAATTGTCTTTGAGCGGCCAAGGCTTTTGAGGTTGATCGATAAAGCTTTTCCAAGGTGTTCCGTTCAAGCTGTTGACATAATATTTATAATAGCGACCAAAACCAAAACGCGATTTTGAGTTCCACGGTTTTGCGGCTCCATTAAAATGGCGAAAGACCGGATGGATATTAAGATAGTCGGCCGTTTTTTTGGTCACATTATATTTGTGATCAAGCATTTTCCATTGGCCTTGAGATGCTGAATTTAATGCATCTTGATCTTGAAAGGGCCATGTTGGGTTTTGCTTTAGAAGATTGAGGCTTCTTTGCATCAAGCAGCTGGCGCGTGTAGCTTTCCAATCAAACAGCATTACTCCGGCATTGAAATAAAGTTGGTTGGGGTTCATCGCAACGCTTGCCAAATGTTGCGGAGCATTTTTCTTTATCCAGGGCAATACAGCAGTGTTTTCCGTGGCTGCAAACGGGTAACCTTGAAGATCAATTGCAAAGAGTTTTTTGCAGCTTGCTTCAGCCAAAACATCACTATCAAGATACAAGATGCGTTCATATGTATCGGGCAGAAATTGATTTAGTTTAAGCCGCATTAAGGAGCCAATGCCCAGACGCCCCCGACCCATTCCTTCAAGCTCATTAAGTGCAACTTCAATAAGCTTAATATTGATTTTATGTTTGAGGTTAAAAAGTTTTAAATCGTTGCGATGATTATCGCTAATCTCAAAAGACAGCAAAATCAGATCTGCAAATTGCTCAGCACCATGTTGGGCACAGGACAGAAGTGTGACTGCAGCAGGGGCTAGCCAATTTGGCGTGGCGCACACGACGATGGCATTTTTCATCTTTGTCCTGCGCCTATAAATTTAGAAGGAATAATTGGAGGCCTCGCCCAGAATCGAACTGGGATGCAAGGATTTGCAATCCTCTGCGTAACCACTCCGCCACGAGGCCTCACTGAGAGGTTCTATAGAGGAAGGTTGTTAATGAAACAACAGCGTTGAAGAAAATTTCCGTGCATAGACTTCGTTGCAGTGTTCAGCTAATTCCAATGGTGAATTTCATATTAGTTGGAAGTTTCATGTTCGATTTTGCTCAAGCCCGCACCAATATGGTCGATAGTCAACTTCGCCCCAATGGCATTACCGATGGCCGCATTCTGCTGGCTTATGAAACCATAGAGCGCGGAGATTTTGTACCAGAATCTATGCGTTCTGTTGCTTATATGGATGGTGATGTGGCATTGGGCGGCGGGCGCAATCTGGTTTCGCCCATGGCGTTTGCCAAAATGCTGAATGCGGCTGAAATTAAGCCAAACGACAAGGTTTTAGAAATTGGTGCAGCCACAGGTTTTGGGGCTGCCGTGCTTTCGCAACTGGCTGGACAGGTTGTTGCAGTGGAGGCTGATGCTGCCTTAATGGCTGCTGCGCGCGAAAATCTTACAAATAAAGTCAATGTTTCGTTAAGCGAAAATAATCTGACCGAAGGCTTCGCCAAGGGTGGGCCCTATGATGTTATTTTGATTTCAGGGCAGGTGGAAAATGTGCCAGAGGGCTTGTTTTCGCAGCTTTCAGAAGGTGGACGCTTAATTGCAGCCATTGGCTCTGGACGGGTGGCGCGGTGCTGTGTGTGGACCCGCAGTGGGGCAAACCACACCCAGAGATATTTATTTGATTTATCCATTGCAACCTTGGCTGGCTTTGGAAAACCTGCCGTGGGGTTTGCATTTTAACCAATTCACCCCTATATCGGATTGGAATAGGGGTGCGTGTGGAGGCGATGATTCCTTTTTCTGCTTAATCAGTTGAAAGAGTTGTTGTTCTCACCAAAAAGATGCCCATAGAGATAAAACAGGTCGGCAGAGGTGGGTGTGGTTTTGGGTCGTTTTTCTAAGAATTATTTTCAAGTTGGCCTGTTGGTCGGTGTTGCTTTAAATGGCTTGGTTGCCAACTCTGCGGCACGTGCGGACACATTAACGCAGGCTTTGGTTGGCGCTTATCGTAGCAATTCCACACTGAATGCTGAACGGGCTCGTCAACGCGGCACCGATGAACAAGTTCCACAAGCCCTTTCTGGCTGGCGCCCAACAATTACTGCGCAGGGTACTGTTGCGTCGGAATGGCAAGATACCAATAAGACAAGTATTGATCACACCAATCCAGCTAATGTTAGCATTTCGCTGAGCCAGCCCTTGTTCCGTGGCTTCAAAACACTTGAAGGCACCAAGGTTGCTGAAGCCAATGTGCAAGCGGGCCGCCAGCAGCTTTTGGGTGTTGAGCAAACAACGCTGTTTAACGCAGTTCAAGCTTATATGAATGTGGTGCAAAACCGCCAGATTTTGGCGTTGCGTCGAAAATTTGTCAGCGTTTTGCAGCAACAACTTAATGCCTCTGATGCACGCTTTAAGGCAGGTGAACTCACCCGCACAGACGTGGCGCAATCACGCGCCAGCCTAAAAGGTGCAGAAGCAACCATGTCGGTTGCCGTGGCCAATGTGAAGGCGGCTGAGGCGAACTATCAAACTGTTATTGGCAAACACCCAGGTAAATTAGCTACGCCAAACCTTGCCAAGCGTCCGAATAGTTTGGATGCTGCACTGAGCATTGCGCAAGAAACCAACCCGAGCATTTTGCTTGCTGCTTATGTGGAAGATGCGGCCGAACACCAAATTGAAGTGATCAAAGGCGATTTGTTGCCAACCCTCAGTTTGAACGGTTCCTATACTTATAGCCATGAGCCATCTTCGAGTGTTGAGACCGCACAAAACGCGCAGATTCAAGGCGTTTTGACAGTTCCGCTTTATGAAGCTGGCCGCACTTATTCTGCGGTGCGCCAAGCCAAACAAACGGCCAGCCAAAACCGAATTCAAGTGATCAGCGCCACGCGCAGTGTGCGGGAAAATGTGACCAATGCGTGGAATAATTTGCAAGCCATGGGTCAAAGCCTTTCCGGAGTTCGTGCGCAAGTTTCTGCTTCGCGTTTAGCACTTGATGGTGTGCGCCAAGAATATGCGGTTGGCTCACGCACCACCATTGATGTGTTGAATGCCGAGCAAGCTTTACTCAATTCGCAAATTTCAGATGTGGTCGCTCAGCATGATCAAGTTGTAGCCTCTTATCAATTGCTCACCGCCATGGGCCGCATGACCGCGCAGCGCTTGCAACTTGGCGAACTTTACGATCCATCGTTGCATTATGATGAAGTGCGCGGCAAATGGTTTGGCTTGCACACGGAAACTCTTGAATAAGATTTAGCAGCATCGACTTTTTTGATTCGGTATAGTATGACCGAAGTGGAATTTTGTTTTAGTTCCTAACGTGATCAAAAAAGGCCTGTTGCCCCGTGACTGTTGAACCCCGCGTTGAAGATTTGTTGGCGTCCATCCGTAAAGCCATTGATGATGATTTGGGTGGTGGCTCCAGCACTTCTGGTAAATCTCAAGGCACTTTGATGCGCGGCGCTTTGCGCGAAATGCGCGTGAGTTATGATGGCGATGCAAAGCAGCGCGAAGCAGACTCAGAAATTTCAAAATTGCGCGACCGTATTGGCCGCAGCCGCATTCAATCTGCTATCGCCGATCCTCATCCTTTGCCGCCCCGCTTTGCACATGCAGCACCATCGTTGAAGCCAGCGCGCAATGGGTTCAGTTCGATTTTGGCAGGTGAGGGGCGAACACTTCCGCCCTTGCGCCAGACCGTTGTTGATGATGAGCTTTATGAATCTTTGGAAGCCGAACAAGACCAAGCTTTTGTTGAACCTTACGTGGAAGAAATTTGGGCTGAACCTGAGCCTGCTTATGTGCCTCCGCCGCCTTCGCCCTATTATCCGCCGGAAGCCTATGCGCCACCGCCACAAGCCGCACTGGTTTCTCCACAGACAGCTTATCAGGCGCAGAATTCCTTCCAGGAACTTGCCGATTCAATCATGGCGCGGGCGACGGGTGACCGTGGCTTAGAAAACATGACGCAAGACTTGCTGCGCGGCATGTTGAAGAATTGGCTCGATGATAATTTGCCAGATTTAGTGGAACGCTTGGTGCGCGAAGAGATTGAGCGCGTGGCACGGCGGGGCCGGTAATTTTGCGCGGGTGCTTCGAGGCTCGAAAGGGCTCGCACCTCAGCATGAGGGATTCCTCACCCTGAGGTAGCACGAAGTGCCCTCGAAGGGTTGCATGGTTTGGCGCAGTGGTGTTTAAGCGCCTCCAAATCAACTCCATAAAGAATCCTGCATCATGGCCCTCGATACAAAATTCAATCCTGCTGAAATGGAAACCCGCCTTTATGCACAGTGGGAAGAGGGTGGATATTTTAAGCCCGGCCGCAAGCCCAAAGCCCAGCCTTTTACCATTGTGATTCCACCACCCAATGTTACGGGTTCACTGCATATGGGCCATGCGCTCAATAACACCATTCAAGATATTCTGTGCCGCTTTGAGCGGATGCGCGGGCGCGATGTGTTGTGGCAACCGGGCACTGACCATGCGGGCATCGCCACGCAAATGGTGGTGGAGCGGTTACTGGCCAAAGAGGGCAATATTGATCGGCGTACCATGGGACGCGAAGCTTTTTTGAAACGCGTGTGGGAATGGAAAGAAGAATCTGGCGGCATCATCACACAACAGCTTCGCCGTTTGGGTGCTTCATGTGATTGGTCCAAAGAGCGCTTCACCATGGATGAAGGCTTGTCGAAAGCCGTGCGCAAAGTTTTTGTGCAGCTTTATAAAGAGAAGCTGATTTATAAAGACACGCGATTGGTGAATTGGGATCCGGTTTTTGAAACCGCGATTTCTGATCTTGAAGTTGAAACCCGCGAAATCAAAGGTGCCATGTGGAGCTTTGCCTATCCGCTGGTGGATGTTGAAGTTGATGGCCTTACAGAAATCGTAATTTCAACCACGCGGCCTGAAACCATGTTGGGTGATGGTGCTGTGGCTGTGCATCCATCTGATGAGCGTTATAAAAATCTGGTGGGCAAATATGTTTGGCTGCCGATTGCCAATCGAAAAATTCCGATTATTGCTGATGAATATCCTGATCCAGAATTTGGCACAGGTGCTGTGAAAATTACGGGCGCCCATGATGAAAACGATTTTCATGTGGCCAAACGCCACAATATTCCGCTGATCATGTTGATGGATAAAAAAGCCCGGATGATTTCCACGCCGGAAAATTATGTGCCGCAGCGTTATGATGGAGCGGATCGTTACAAGGCCCGCGAGATGGTGCTGGAAGAAATTGAGGCGCTGGGTTTCTATCGCGGTAAAGAAGAAAAAATTATCGCGCAGCCGTTTGGCGATCGTTCCAATGTGGTGATCGAGCCGATGCTCACCGAGCAATGGTATGTCGATGCCGCCACGCTGGCCAAGCCCGCTATTGCCGCTGTTGATAAGGGCGACACGGTTTTCATTCCGAAGAATTGGGACAAAACTTACTACGAGTGGATGAACAACATTCAACCATGGTGCATCTCGCGCCAACTCTGGTGGGGCCATCAAATTCCGGCATGGTATGGTTCGGATGGTAAAATCTATGTTGAAGAAACTGTAGATGAAGCACAGGCCGCTGCGGGTGCGGGCGTAACCCTCACGCGCGATGAAGATGTGCTCGATACATGGTTCTCTTCGGCGCTCTGGCCGTTCTCCGCTTTGGGCTGGCCGGACGCAACGCCGGAACTGAAGCGCCATTACAAAACTGATGTTCTCGTCACCGGTTTTGACATCATCTTCTTCTGGGTGGCGCGGATGATGATGATGGGCTTGCACTTTATGAAGGAAGTGCCGTTCCACACGGTTTATATTCACGCATTGGTGCGCGATGAGAAGGGCCAGAAAATGAGCAAGTCCAAGGGCAATGTGATTGACCCATTGGAACTCATCGATGAGTATGGTGCGGACGCTTTGCGCTTCACCATGGCTGCCATGGCCGCTCAGGGGCGAGACTTAAAACTCGCCAAGAACCGTGTTGAAGGCTATCGCAATTTCGCAACCAAGCTGTGGAACGCCGCCCGCTTTGCCGAGATGAATGGTGTTACGCGTGACGAGACTTATGATCCCGTTGCAGCTCGCGTCACCGTCAATCGTTGGATTGCTGGCGAAGCCATGCGCACGCGCGATGCGGTGACCAAGGCGATTGAAGAGCATAAATATAATGAAGCCGCGGCTTCGCTTTATCATTTCGCGTGGAATGTGTTCTGCGATTGGTATGTGGAATTGATCAAGCCGATTTTAACTGGCGACGATGAAACCGCGAAGGCTGAAACCCGGGCCAGTGTTGCGTGGGCCTTCGACCAAATTCTGCTGCTGCTGCACCCCTTCATGCCGTTCATCACCGAAGAATTGTGGAATAAGACGGCCACGCGTTCAACGATGTTAATTGACGCGGAATGGCCTAGTTATGCTGGCCTTGGCGATGCCAAAGCTAATGCTGAAATGGATTGGATGATCCGCTTGATTTCCGAAATCCGTTCCGTGCGCTCTGAAATGAACGTAAATGCTGGAGCTAAGATTCCCTGCGTGATCGTCGGCGCAGGCAAAGAAGCCCGCAGAAGGGCTGGGGCATGGGAAGCTGAGATCATGCGGCTGGCACGGCTGTCGTCGATGGTGTTCGAAGACGTAGTGCCCACATCATCGGCACAAATAGCCTTGGACGAAGCCACAGTGGCGCTGCCGCTGGAAGGCATGATCGACTTCGCCGCCGAGCGGGCGCGGCTCAACAAAGAGCTAGAAAAAATCGCCAAGGATATGGCGGGCATTGATGGCCGC
>JANLPA010000140.1:0-43344 GCA_031366855.1 Hyphomicrobiales bacterium
AATCAGCCATGCACCATCCGGGGTGTCATTTCGATCAGCGTTGGTCCATCGGCTTTGAGGGCGGCTGTGATCGCAAGCCCCAAGGCTTTGAGTGATTCTGGTTTTTCAGCTTTGCAGCCATAGGCTTTAGCGAGCATTTGAAAATCAGGATTTTGCAAGGTGACGGCGTTGGGTTGAATGCCGAAATTCACCATATTATCATGGATGGCGCCAAGGCTTTCATTGTTCCAAACAAGAATGATGAGCGGCAATTTGTGTTCAGCGGCGGTGCCCAATTCATTGAGTGTGTATTGCAACCCGTAATCGCCGACCAACACGGCAACCGGGGTTTGCGGTTTACTGAACTTGGCTCCAATCCCCGCAGGCAGTGAAAAGCCCAGTGTGCCGAAGCCAACGGGGTGAATCCAAGTGTGCGGCTCGTAAACTGGAAATGCTTCGTTGGCCACATAAGCGATCTGGGTCATATCGGAGCAGACGATTGACTCGCGTGGCAGAAAAGCGCGGATGACGTCGAGTACTTTGAGTATTGTCGCTTGTTTGGCATTTGTAACAACATCGCGCAGAAAGTCCTTCTCGCTCTCAGCGATTTGGTTTTTGCCAGTGCTAGCGTGTTGCCTGATGCCCTCAGCAATTGCCTCAAGTGTTGCTTTGGCATCGGCTTGAATGGCAATTTCTGCAGTGTGCGGTTGGGCCAGAGAATCTGCATCGATATCAATGCGGATCAGGTTCTTCTCGATCACCACATTGTCTTGCCAGAAATCAGTTTCGGAAAGTTGAGAGCCCGCACAGAGGATGGCATCAGAAGACTTTATGAACTCGACCACGGGTATGCGGCCCATTCTATACCCCATGCAGAGGGGGTGATCCTCGGGGATTGCGCCTTTGCCGGCAGTTGTGGTGAGAACGGGTGCGCCTAGTTTTTCGGCGATTGACAAGGCCGCTTTGCCGCAATCAAGAGCTCCGCCACCAAGAATGATAATCGGGCGCTTAGACGCATTCAACCGCGCCACCACCGCAGCGATTTGGTCGGTCTGAGGCAAGGCACGGCGTGGCAGCGGCCTTGTGTGCCAGCCATCACCCGCAGCAACTTTTAACATGTCGAGTGGGATTTCGAGATAGGCGGGCCTTGGTCTTTGACTTGCGAAATTGGCAAAAGCGCGGGCCAATCCGTCGCGCACGTCCTTAGGAGTATAAGCCCGCATGTGGAGATTGGTAACCGCTGCAGCAGCGGCGCGCTGATCAATCATCTCATGCAGCCGTCCACGGCCTTGGGCGCTGTCGGCCATATCAAGGGCCGAGGCGATCACCAGCATATTGCTACTGTCAGACCATGCTTGGCCCATGGGGGTTAGAATGTTGAGAAGGCCTGGGCCTGTGATGGTGAAGCACACGCCTGGCTTGCCTGAGGCTCTGGCATAACCATCGGCCATAAAGCCTGCGCCCTGTTCGTGGCGCGTTAAAATGTGTTTGATATTTGAGCGCGGCAGAGCGCGGTACATTTCCACATTATGCACACCGGGAATACCAAAAATTGTGTCCACTCCATAAGCTTCAAGCAGACCAACAAGGGCTTCTCCAACAGAAAGTTCGGGACGGTTGGCCATGAATTACCTCAAGCGTTCGGGATGAATGTCAGTGATGTTTAATCCAGCCTCAAGCACATCTTCGGGCAGGGGCTGACGCAGGGCCATGGCTGCCGCCGTGCGCGACAAGGCAGGTGCAGACAGAATGCCATAGCCGCCCTGGCCGACGAGCCAGAAGAAACCTTCCGTATGCGGATCAAATCCTATAACGGGCGATCCATCGGGCGCAAAAGTTCTAAGTCCGCCCCAAGAATGTTCAAGCCGTGTCACCTCAATGGTGGACGCTTCCATCATGCGCTCAATGCCTTCGGCAATGGCCATGTCATCAGCGTATGCGTCATGAGGGTCAACAGGAGTTGCGTCGGCTGATGATACGATCATTTTGCCGCTTTGGGGTTTGCAATACCAGGTTTCGGCGGCATCGACGACAAAGGGCCATGACATGAAATCGGGATAGCCTTCGATTGGGACAACACCGATCGAGCGACGCTTTGGTACCAAACCCACAGGGTTAACGCCAGAAAGTTTGGCAATTTCATCACCCCACGCGCCAGCTGCGTTGACAATGTTTTTTGCGGTGAATTCCCCTTGAGAAGTTCTGACAAGCCAGTGATTGCTTTGCCGCGAAATTTTCTGGGCGGGACAGTTTAGAAATATCTTGCCGCTGCGCGCTTTGAACAATTTCAAATAGCCGCGATGCAAAAGATCAACGTCCAGATCGCCAGTTGAATGGTCTAAAAAACCGCGGCTGGCATAGCCGTCGCGGAAAACTGGCCAGAGTTTTTTAATTTCGCTGGCTGAAATCTCTTCCACACTTGTTGCATCGCTCCGAAACTTTGCGGCAAATTCAATCTGGCTGTCGGGTTCCAGCATGAGAGAGATACGCTTGGTCAACAACGGAGCATCGGCAAATCCAGTGGGAGGAGCATTGAAAAACGCGCCGCTGGCACGCGCAAAAGCCAATATCGGCTTGGGGCCATAATTTGGCTCATAGGCTGCTGCTGATCGTCCTGTGGTGTGATAGCCCGGGCGTTCTTCCATTTCGAGAATGACAACGCTGGCGTTTTCGGCCAGATGGGCCGCCACCGACGCACCCGCAATGCCTGCACCAATTACGATATAGTCAAAATTGTTATCCATCCCGCAGTGGTAGCTGGGCCAAGGGCCTTGCGTCAAATGGCAGATCAGCGCAATGTTTGTATATAACTGGCGCTATATGGCAATGAATTGCCGCTAAGCTCGTGATGAGTTTCACTACTGAAACTGGAGGTCTCTATGGCCACTGCACAAACCCAGCTCACTGATACGAAATCTTGCGAGCAGGCGCGAATTGCTCTTTCGGTTAGTTTTTTTATGTGGGGCGTTGGCTTTGCAATGTGGGCGGTGCATATTCCAATTATTGCGGCGCGCTTGATGGTTGATCCAGCCATATTGGGCTTAGCTCTTCTCAACATTGGCCTTGGGGCGCTGATTAGTCAGCCCATCAGTGCTTGGCTCGTTTCGCGCATCGGATCACGAAAATCATTGAGCATTTCAATGTCAGCCTTCATGGTTGCCGTAATGATTCCGATCATTGCTTGGAACACACCCGTGTTGTTTGTTGCAACATTCCTTTTGGGTCTTGCCGTTGGCGTGAATAATGTGGCCATCAATACGCAAGGTTCTGAAATTGAAAAACGTCGCGGGCAACCAACCATGTCGTCATTCCATGGTTTCTTTAGCTTGGGCGAGTTGGGCGGGGCTGCACTTGGCAGTGCTATTTTTGCGCTGCGTTTGCAAGATGGCCGTGGTGCTGGCGTGTTGGCTGCGGTGATGATCGCAATCAGCTTGTTTGCTGCGCGGTTCTACTTAATAAATGTCGAGCCAGCGGCGGCCCAACAGAAAACAGAAGCCAAGCGCCGCTTTGTGATCCCAGGTGGTGCGATTCTGGGTCTTGTGGTGCTCACTTTTTTCTCCAACACAGTTGAGGGTGCGGTCAATGACTGGAGCACGCTTTACTTGGCAACAATAAGGGGTTTCAGCGAAACATTTGCACCCAGCGGTTTTGCGGCTTTTGCTCTGGCGATGGCCGTGTGCCGCCTTGCCGGTGGCCCTATCGTGGCGCGGCTGGGAGAGAAAAATATTCTGGTTTACGGTGGTTTTTTAATGGCTGCCGGGGTTGGTGTTGTGGTTTTTTCGCCATGGTCGCTGCTCAGCCCCTTGGGTTTTGCATTGGTTGCCATCGGTGCCGCCAATACGATTCCGGTTATGATGAGTGCAGCCGCACGCACTCCTGGAGTTGAACCAAGTATAGGAATTGCGGCTGTTGCAACAGGGGCGCTGCTTGGATTTTTAGTCGGTCCTCCGGCGATTGGGTTTGTCGCTCATGCGTGGGGTTTAACCGTTGCATTGGGGCTGCTAAGTCTGGCAGGTATGATAATTGTTGTCGGCGCGTCATTGCGCCATTGGCCTGAACCTATGGCAATGCCAAGCTAAACCCAGAATCTTGGAGACTCATTTTGACCAATTTCAACCAACCTGTATCCGGCCTCGTCACTCCACGCTTTGGGGGCTTAGCTACATTTTTCCGTTTGCCACATGTGGAACTGGAAAAGGCTGACGGCATTGACATTGGCGTAGTTGGCATTCCTTGGGATGGCGGCACCACCAACCGCCCGGGCCCTCGCCATGGGCCGCGGCAATTGCGCGATCAATCAGCCATGGTCAGGCGGATGCACCAGACCACCCATGTGGTGCCATATGATTTGGCCAATGTGGTTGATTTGGGGGATTGCCCGGTGAACCCCGCCAATGTTGAAGATGCATTGGCACGCGTTGAGAAATATTTCAAAACTTTGGTGGCCAAAGGCATCAGGCCCCTCTCAGGTGGGGGCGATCATTTGTGTTCGCTGCCGGTGTTGCGCGCTGTGGGGGCTAAAAAGCCAGTGGCTATGATCCATTTTGATGCGCATTCCGATTTATATGACAGTTATTTTGGTGGCTTTAAATATACCCATGGCACGCCCTTTAAACGCGCCATTGAAGAAGGTGTGCTGGACTCCAAGCGCACCATTCAAATTGGCCTTCGGGGATCGATGTACGATCTTGAAGATTTTGAATATGGTGCAAAAATGGGCGTGCGCATGGTGCGCATTGAAGAGGCTATGGAAAAAGGCCCCAAAGCCATTATGGCCGAAGCACGTAAACTTGTCGGCGATGATGAAGTTTATGTGAGCTTCGATATTGATATGCTTGATCCGGTCTATGCGCCCGGCACAGGCACGCCAGAAATTGGGGGCTTCACCACATTCCAAGCTCAACAAATGTTGCGCGAATTGCGTGGACTTAACATTGTAGGTGCTGATGTGGTTGAAGTTTCGCCGCCGTTTGATCCCTCAGGCATGACCGCTTATGCGGGCAGTGTGATGATGTTTGAAATCTTGTGTTCAATGGCTGAAGCTGTGGCGAAGAACCGGAAATAGCCTAGCTGCCTTTATTGCCTTGTACGCGGGCCTGTTGTTCAATCACGCGCTTTCTCGGTACGCCTGAAGAATCGGCGATTTTGTAAATCATCGATTCTTCGTTGCCGTGCAACTCATTATCGCTGATGGCAATATCCCAGAGCAGACCTACCAATGAAATGCGGTCATCAATGCTCAAAAGTTCAGTGAGTTGGCGGGACGCTTTTTGCAAATGCTCGGCTCTGAGGCCAGTGTTGGCGTATGAGATGGAATGGCGCAGTGTTTCTGCGTTAAGCCTGTATTTTTTTATCAAGTGCGTTTCAAGATGTTGCATTTCAACATCTCGAATTTTTCCATCAGCAAACACGATTGAGCCTAAGACTGCGGCAAGTAAAAACTTGCGTTGATTCGGTTGAAGTTTGGCAAAGCCACTAGGCTCATCGATCTTCGCCATGATTTCAGCCATTAAGGCATGGCTCACAATGGTGCCCATTGCTGCAGTAGGTGTCGTCATATTATTCCCCAGTCAACTCAATCTATGAGTTTGAAATGTATTGTAACTGGAACAAAGATCAAATTGCATATTAAACTATAAAAGATGAAAATTTTCACCACATTATCTTTAACGCGATTGATGGCGCTTGGCGGTTGGCGGCGTGGCATGGTCGTTTTTACTCTAGGGCTCTTGTCCGGTTTGGCCATGCCGCCAGTTGGAGCATGGTGGATTTTAGGATTCACATTTCCGCTGTGTTTTGTTCTTTTACATCGGCCTAAGCCTGTCACCTTGCGCTACACATTTTGGCTGGGATGGGTGTTTGGCTTTGGCTATTTTGTTGCGGCATTGCATTGGATTGGTTTTGCATTTCTGGTTGATGCTGATGCTTACCTTTGGATGATGCCATTTGCGGTGGGGGCATTGGCCACTGGCATGGCGCTGTTCTGGGCTGGAGCTGTTGCTGCAAGTTTGAATTTGGCTAGGCGAGGTTTGCCGCTTTTTCTCGCCGCACCTCTTTGCTTTGCTGGTTTTGAATGGCTGCGGGGGCATATCTTAACTGGCTTCCCATGGGCGGTGCCGGGTCTAGCTGCCGATGGCATGGGTGGGGTGGCGCAACTTGCGTCGCTGGTGGGGATGAATGGCCTTACGTTGATTGTAGTGCTGTGGGCCATGGTGCCGCTTGGCTTGATGCGTGGCGATAGGTTGTCGTGGGGACTGTCAGTTCTTATTGCACTCAGTTTGCCGTTAAGTTGGATATGGGGAGATGCCCGCATTGCCCAGCATCCACCTAAATTTATTGATGGGCAAGTTGTGCGTTTAGTGCAGCCCAATATTTCACAAAGCGATAAGTGGCGTGGTGATAATGCCCGCAAGATTTTTGATCAGCTGCTGGACCTTTCGGCGCGGCCCGCAAAATTACCAATCACAGTTATTGTCTGGCCAGAATCGGCTGTGCCATTTTTGATTGATGAAAGCGAACAAGGCCAAAACGAATTGCGGAGTATTTTGGCTCCGGGTAAAATATTACTGACAGGGGCCGTGCGGCGTTCGGCACCCGAAAATGTGGATGGCAAGCCACCAGAATATTTTACAAGCATCTTGGCTTTTGATGGCAATGCCAAACTTATCGCTCATTATGACAAGAAACATTTGGTGCCGGGGGGAGAATATTTGCCGCTGGCGTGGCTCATTGAACCACTTGGCTTTCGCAAAGTGGTCAATCTGCCAGAAAGTTTCAGCTCCGGAATAGGGCCATCTGTCATTACAATCAAAGATTTAGGGTTGGTGGCCATGCAGATTTGCTATGAAGCGATTTTTCCTGAAGCCTTAATGACACCTGCACGGCCGGATTGGATCTTAAATGTAACAAATGATGGCTGGTTTGGCAATTCAGCTGGACCTTATCAGCATTTAGCGCAGTTGCGGTTTCGTGCAATCGAACAAGGAGTTAGCGTTATACGGGTTGCAAATACAGGAGTCAGTGCTATTATCGATGCAACTGGAGGTTACTTACGTCGCAGTGACTTGGGCAAAGAGGCGGTGATTGACACACCGATTCCACACTCAGGTGAGGTTACACTTTATGCACAGCTTGGTGATTATGTTTTGTTGAGTTTGATGGGAATTGTCTTTCTCATTTCAGTTTTGATGTGTCGAATTTATAGATTTTGAATAATCAGATCATCTGCTATATCGATTTTGTTCGCTGGTGATTTGTTTTGGGGAAAGCGCGCACGGCGAAGGACACAATAATAGAACAAAACGCAGTTTCAGGCTGGGGGCAATTGGTCTGAGGTAAATATGACAAGACGCGACCCTAATTATATCGACGTGCATGTTGGCTCGCGTATTCGTATGCGCCGCCAATTGATCAACATGTCTCAAGAAAGACTTGGTGAATTGTTGGGCATCACCTTCCAGCAAGTGCAAAAATATGAGAAGGGTTCAAACCGCATCAGCGCCAGCCGTTTGTTCTATGCCGCCAAAACTTTGGGTGTGCCGGTGCAGTTTTTCTATGATGGGCTTCCTGATGTTGATCAATCGGGTGGGTTAAGCGAATCCAGTGCTGGGGATGATTTTGTGGCGTCAATGATGACACCTGAAGGCATTCTGTTGGCCAAAGCGTTCAAAGAAGCCGATAGCGAACTTAAGCGCCGCATCATTGCTAATCTGGCGCGCATGGTGGTTGATCTCAAAACCTAATTTAACCTTCTGTCGCTCATCAGGGTTGCTGGCTTTTGGCTTGACCTGTTTATTGCGTCCTGCCATTAAGAGCGCCAGCAGTATAAAGATTCCTTTATATAGATTTGTTTTGGCCAATCTTGTTTGCTATTCTTGGGAGCTACCATGGCGAGAAGTTCTTACCTCTTCACAAGTGAATCCGTATCTGAAGGACACCCTGATAAAGTGTGCGACCGGATTTCGGATGAAGTTGTTGATCTGTTTTTCCGTGAAGCGCTTGAGCAGGGCATGGACCCATGGTCGGTGCGCGTGGCTTGTGAAACACTTGCCACCACAAACCGTGTGGTGATTGCTGGTGAAACGCGCGGGCCTGCTTCGGTTACGCATGAAAAAATTGAAGCAGTGGCACGCGCTGCAATTAAATCCATTGGCTATGAGCAAGCGGGCTTCCATTGGGCCACTGCGAAGATCGAAATTCTGCTGCATGGTCAATCAGCTGATATTGCTGTTGGTGTTGATAGTGCCGCTCATAAAGATGAGGGTGCTGGCGACCAAGGCATTATGTTTGGATACGCCTGTGATGAAACGCCAGACCTTATGCCAGCGCCACTTTATTATTCGCAACGCATTTTGCAACTGTTGGCTGAAGCGCGGCACTCTGGTGCAGCCTCGCAATTGGGCCCTGATTCAAAGAGCCAAGTGACTGTGAAATATAAAAATGGCAAACCTGTTGGCGCCATGCAAATTGTGGTTTCTCATCAACACATTGATGAAAACATGACATCGAAAGATGTTTTGAAATTGGTCACACCTTATGTGAAAAAAGCTCTGCCAAAGGGCTGGATTACCAAGGACACGGTTTGGCATGTGAACCCAACCGGCAAGTTCTTTATCGGCGGCCCTGACGGCGATTCAGGTTTGACCGGCCGCAAGATTATTGTGGATACTTATGGTGGTGCTGCTCCTCATGGGGGTGGTGCATTCTCCGGCAAAGACCCAACCAAGGTTGATCGTTCAGCTGCTTATGCGGCGCGCTATTTGGCTAAGAACGTTGTTGCCGCAAAACTTGCCAAGAAATGCACCATTCAACTTTCTTACGCGATTGGTGTGTCTCAGCCTTTGTCAGTTTATGTGGATACGCATGGCACCAGCAAAGTTGATGATGCAAAAATTGAGAAAGCCTTGCGCAAGGTGATGGATTTATCTCCGCGTGGCATTCGCACGCATTTGGATCTCAACCGACCGATCTATGCGCGTACTTCGGCTTACGGACATTTTGGCCGCAAGCCCGCCAAGGATGGTGGCTTCTCATGGGAGAAGACAGATCTTGTTGACGCTCTTAAAGCGGCGGTGAAGTGAGCAGCGAACGGCCCATCTTTCAGTTTTATGGGCGGCGCAAGGGGAAACCTTTGCGCCGTCATCATGTTGGCTTGATGGAGACACTGTTGCCACAGGTGGCGGTGGATTTATCAACACCGCTCTATGGGGCATTGGATCGGCGTTGGTTAGAAATTGGTTTTGGCGGCGGTGAACATTTGGCTCATCAAGCAACCCTTAATCCTGATGTTACAATTCTTGGAGCGGAGCCTTATCTCAACGGTGTGGCCAAGCTTATGGCCGAAATTGAAGAGCGTAAACTCAGCAATGTGCGGGTGCATTATGGTGATGCGCGTTTCCTTTTGGAAGCATTGCCAGAGCAATGCCTAGAACGGGTCTATCTGCTCTATCCCGATCCTTGGCCTAAGGCTCGCCAGAATAAGCGGCGCTTTGTGAACCCGGAAAACTTAGTGCAAATTCACCGTGTTCTAAAACCAGTTGGCCAATTTTGGTTTGCCAGTGACATCGAAGATTATGTCGCTTGGACGAGGGAGCATGTGGCCGCTCACACCGGATTTGCCGAAGAGGGCGATCCAACCCAGCCTTTCGAGAATTGGATACTAACCCGCTATGAAACCAAAGCTGTGCGCGAGGGCCGCGGGTCTAGCTATTTGCAATTTCAGAAGTTGTGAACTTGGCCAATAACGCACTTTGAGGCGGCACTCAGGTGCGCTAAGCCTTTCATCACTGGGAGGGCTTTTAGATGTTTAATTTATTCAAAAAAATGATGCCGAAGGAAGAGAAGTTTTTTGATCTCTTCGAGGCTCATGCTGCAAAAGCTGTGGATGCTGCGGCTTCGCTGCGCGCCATTTTTGAAGGTGGTAAAACGATTACCACAAATTGTAAAACTCTGATGGCCCATGAAGATGATGCCGACAAGATTACCGAGCAGGTGATGCAAGCTTTACGCAAAAGTTTCATCACACCCTTTGATCGCAGTGACATTAAAAATCTGATCAGCGCTATGGATGATGCTGTGGACCAGATGAACAAAACTGCCAAGGCCATTTTGCTTTTTGAAGTTAAAGCTTTTGAACCCATGATGGTAAAAATGGCTGATGATGCCCTGGCGCTTGCGGCCCTCAGTGCCGAAGCCCTGCCAATGCTGCGCAATATGGGCCAGAATGGCAATCGCTTACATGTGCTCACCGAGCAGATGATTGCGATTGAAGATGCTTCTGACCGCAGCCACGAAGAAGGCATTAAAGCTTTGTTCAAAGGCAAGGGCAAAAAAGACCCAATGACATTTATTGTGGGCTCAGAAATTTATGAGCACCTTGAAAAAGTGGCGGATCGCTTTGAGGAAGTTGCTCACGTGATGAGCGGCATTGTGATTGAACACGTTTAAGCCATTGAAGGAGATGTTCTGATGGTTATGGGTGTTGTCACATACACTTTAGTGTTTCTCATCGCGGTGGCGTTGTTTTTTGATTTCATCAATGGCATGCATGATTCTGCAAATTCAATTGCGACCATTGTTTCAACCCGGGTTTTGAAACCACAATATGCTGTTTTGTGGGCGGCATTTTTTAACTTTGCTGCGTTCTTTTTATTCAGCACACATGTAGCCTCAACAGTGGGCAAAGGTATTGTTGATCCCAAACTTGTTAATGATGCTTTGGTGTTTGGGGCACTAGCTGGTGCAATTGCTTGGAATATTATTACGTGGCGCTTAGGTATTCCATCATCATCTTCTCACGCTTTAATTGGTGGCATTGTCGGGGCTGGCATTGCTAAAGCGGGCCTTTCAGCCATCCAATGGTCTGGCCTCAGCAAAACAATCTATGCAATTGTGCTCTCGCCATTTACTGGTTTCCTTCTTGGCATGGTGTTGATGCTTTTGGTGAGCTGGTTATTCGTGCGCGCCAATCCGGCATTTGCTGATAGTTTATTTCGCAAATTACAATTGATCTCAGCAGCACTTTATTCCTTGGGCCATGGCAGCAATGATGCGCAGAAAACCGCAGGCATTATTTCAGTGTTGCTGTTCTCACACGGCATGTATTCAGAATTTACAGTGCCAGCCTGGGTGATTATTTCTTGTTACACAGTGATGGGCCTTGGCACTTTGTTAGGGGGCTGGCGCATTGTGCATACCATGGGCTCAAAAATTACCCGCCTCACACCAATACAAGGGGCCTGTGCGGAAACAGCTGGAGCCATAACACTATTCTTGGCAACTTATCTGGGCGTGCCAGTTTCAACCACACACACCATCACTGGTGCCATTGTGGGTGTGGGTGCAGCACGACGCGTGTCGGCTGTGCGCTGGAACATTGCAACAGGTATTGTCTATGCGTGGGTGATCACCATGCCAGCAGCAGGCATCATGGCGGCCTTGTTCTATTGGCTTGCCTATTTCGTGTTGTGACCGGAAAAGAGCCAACACACCAAATTGCAGCCCTGCCTATGCGCAAGCGGCGAGGCAGGGTGGAGGTGCTGCTCATCACCTCGCGTGAAACCAAACGCTGGGTCATTCCCAAGGGCTGGCCAATGGTTGGTTTAAAAGATTTTACATCTGCCAAGCGCGAAGCTTTGGAAGAAGCAGGCGTTGCTGGTCAAATCAGCAAAGCTTCTGTTGGAACATATGGCTATGAAAAGCGCATAAAGGCAGGTGACACATTGAATTGCACAGTGGTTGTGTTTCCGCTTCAAGTTAAAACGATGTTGCGCAATTGGAAAGAAAAACACGAACGCACACGCTCATGGTTTTCTGCTGAAGAAGCGGCAAAGCTGGTTCAAGAACCCGCCTTAAAAACAATTATTGAAACTTTAGTTTAAAAAGGAAAGCCCTCGAAATCGGGTTACGATTTCAAGGGCTTGTTGGTTGCGGGAGCCAGATTTGAACTGACGACCTTCAGGTTATGAGCCTGACGAGCTACCGGGCTGCTCCATCCCGCGTCAATTGTGCATTGATGCTGCGGTGCTTCTAGGCGGCATCGGGGTGAAAGGCAACAGATCGTTAAATAAATTTTTTGGTAACCATATTTTGTAAAATGAGGGGCATTTTTGTTCCTCAAGCTGCGTGTATAAATGACCCGTTCACAATCAGAATATAAGCTTTACGCGTGGGGTTCGGATGCAAAGTCTTTGAAAAACATATCAAAACTTAATCTGCGATTATTGGCCATTATTATGCTGCCGATCATTGTGGCTGCGGCCAGCATGATGTGGAGCATGACACATATGCTTGATGCGATTGCAACGAACGTCAATAAACAAGAGGATATTCGCAGCTGGCAAGCCGCCAATTCCGCAATCTATTCGGTTCAAAAGAAACTAGAAGGCATTGTTACTGATAATGCCCATTGGGATGATGTGGTTCCCAATATCTATGACCAAATCAATTATAAATGGATTTACGATACTTGGGGTGCTGCGACCAGTGACACCAACTATGACGCAAGTTTTATTGTCGATGCAAATGGGCAAGACATTGCCGCATATCGCAAGGGAGTGAAATTAAATTCTTCAGCTCAGAATTACTTTGGAGCGCAACTGCAAAAATTTTTGGCGGCGATGCCACATGACAGCACAACATTTAGAGTTGTTGGCAGTCTTGTTCAGACCAAGGCTGGCCTTGCAATGGCCGCAGCGGCTCCGATCCTTCCATATTCAGAGGGTTTGACAATTCCAGCAGAGAAGCCACGCTATTTTTTCATTGTGCGTGATTTGGATGATAGCCTCGTTAGTGAATTGGGCGGGGCATTTATCCTCAGCAATCTCAAAATATCGTCGCTTGAATCCGTGAAGAATGATGGACGCACCTTGAGCGATCGCTGGGGAAACCCTGTTGCGAAAATTAGCTGGGTGCCTTCAAATCCTGGCAAGGCGGCTCGTGACTCGAGCTATTATGCCGCAATTTTAAGTCTTCTAGCATTGCTTGCGGTTATGGGGCCTTTGGCATTGGTCCATCTTTCTACTTTGAAGAAAATGGCGACCGACGAAAAGGAAGCCTATCAATCGGCACGCAAGGATAACTTGTCTGGCTTACCAAATCGATTGCACCTTATCGAAGAAACAAATAAAAAATTGCCCTTTGCAGATGCACACGCCAACGAGCTTGCACTTGCATTCATTGATCTTGATGGCTTCAAGGCTGTGAATGACGCTTATGGCCATGATATTGGCGATGCGTTGATTAGAGTTGTAGCGGAAGGTTTGCAATTTATTGCCAAAGACACCGCTATTGTTGCCAGATTAGGTGGCGATGAGTTTGCTTTTTTTGTCAGTGGCATTGGTGCTGGTGAAAAGGCTCAAGCTTTAGCAGATCATGTCTTGAAGTTTGTCCATGAGCCTTTTGATATTTTGGGTCGCATCGTTAGCATTGGTGCCAGCATTGGAATTGCGTGTTGTATTAAGCCTAATTTAGAACTTTCAGAATTCATGCGTCAGGCCGATATTGCAATGTATGACGCCAAAGAAAACGGTCGCAATCGATGGCGCAAATTTAATGCCGAGCTTGATGTTGAACGCAGTGAAGATTTGAGCATCGTTTCTGAACTTCGGCAGATTCTTGACCATGATCAGTTGGAAGTGGCCTATCAGCCTTTCGTCTCGTCGCGAGATCGTCAAATTTTGGGTGTGGAAGCATTGGCGCGGTGGCCACAGTCTTCATTGCGCAGTCTTGGACCAGATCGCTTTATTCCAATTGCTGAACAGCATGGCTTGATAGATAAATTGGGCATGGTTGTTTTTCGTAAAGCATGCCGCGATATGTCAAACTGGCGAGACTTAAAAGTTGCGGTGAATTTTTCACCACTGCAAATCAAACGTGTGAGTTTTATTTCGGATATTCAAGCGGTTGCTGCAGAGTTCAATTTTGATCTCAAGCGACTTGAAGTTGAGTTTACTGAATCAGTGTTGATTCAGAATCCTGATCGAGCCAAGATTGTTATTTCACAATTACAAGCGCTTGGCATTACTGTAGCGCTTGATGATTTCGGAACAGGTTATGCCAGTGTTGGCTATTTGCATCGCTTTGCATTTGACAAAATAAAATTGGATCGCAGCCTCACACAGTCTCTGTCGCGGGGAGGCATGATACAGAACATTGTACAAGGCACAGTGCTTATTGCAAAAGGGCTTTCAGCCGATGTGATTGCTGAAGGTGTTGAGACCGAAGAAGATGCGAACTTGATGCGGCTTGCTGGCTGTGAGCTTTTGCAAGGTTATTATTTTGGTAAACCACAGTCAGTGACGGTGCTTAACAATGTGTTGCAAGGCTACCCCACAAAGCCGAAAACTGTTTCAGCCTGACACAGGTGAGCCGCCTTTGCACGGCATGGCAAGGTATTGTTAACACAATAAATTCTAGATTGTTGAAAATTGAAACTGATTAGAAACTAGTCGCAGCTAATTTCATCTGCATGACACGCGTTGTTGTGTCCCAGGCTTTCCCGGATTTGGTACTGCGTACCGGGCAACCAGTTTGTGCAAAAGGCTCCCCAGTTGGGAGCCTTTTGTTTTTGTTAAGAGACTTTTACAGGCTTGCCAGTTTGCCAAGATTGGGTTGCAGCATCAGCCAAAATGCCAGCTTGCAAACCGTCATAGCCCGAAGGCTTTGGATTGCGGTCACCAGATTCAACGGCATTGATGAAGGTGTTGAGTTCGTTGGTGTAGGCTTGGAAATAACGCTCAAGGAAGAAGTTTTGAACCGGGTCGCCTTGCGTGCCATCAGCATTGTGCAATTGCACCGTGGTGTTGTGCACGTTGGCCGCTGTGAGCATGCCTTTCGAACCATGCACTTCCATGCGTTGATCATAGCCATAAGTGGCACGTCTGGAATTGGTGATCACGGCAATGCGGCCTGATGCTGTTTGCATTTGCACAGCTGCTGTATCCACATCACCAGCTTCGCCAATGCCCTTATCGACAAGCGATGAACCCAAAGCCTGCACCACAGTGAATTCTTCGCCCATCAAGAAGCGCGCCATATCAAAATCATGGATCATCATATCGCGGAACAGGCCGCCTGAGCCTTTCACATAGGATGGTGGCGGTGGGTTTGGATCGCGTGAGATGACTGTTACAATTTCAACTTCGCCCACAGCGCCTGAGCGCACGCGGCGTTCAAGCTCTGCAAAGTTAGGATCAAAGCGGCGGTTGAAGCCAATCATCAAAGTGGATTTGTTTTTCTCAACCACTTTCAATGTCTCGTGAATGTTTGCCACATCCAGCGACACTGGCTTTTCACACATGATGGCTTTGCCATTGTTGGAAGCAGCTTGAATTTGTTCGGCGTGAAAGCCAGTTGGGGAGCCAATGAGAATGGCATCCACATCTTTGGCTTTCATAATGTCTTCAACGGATGCAACTTTGGCACCGTATTTTGCAGCTAGCGATTCTGCTGCCGCTGGCATTGCATCGGCAATGTAAGCCAATTGAGCTTTTGGGTTTGCTGCGATGGTGGCAGCATGCACTTTGCCGATGCGGCCTGCACCAATGACGCCAAATCTAATCATAGTTTTAGTTCTCCGTTAGTTTTTTGGAAGGGATTTGATAAATTTTTCGAGTTCGATTTTTGTAATGCCTACGAGGTGCTTCTCTTCTGGGTAGGCGCTTGATTTTACATCGCTTACAAATTCACTGAAGGCAGCGATACGTTCTTTTTGCAGGCGCTCAAATTCAACTGTGAAATTGCGATAGATCTTTGCGTGGCGTGGAATATGCCCGGTGTTTTGGCCGAGCACGTCATCAGAAAAAAGATATTGGCAATCACCGCCAACGCCTGCGCCCATCGAAACCAAAAACAGCTTCGTGTGTTTTGCGATTTCAGCAGTGACCTCGGATGGCACCACTTCAATTTCAACACCGAAAGCTCCAGTGTCTTCATAACGCTTCACTAAGTCATATACCTGCTTGGCGCTTTCGGCGGTTTTGCCCACGGCTTTGAACCCGCCAGTCCAAGTGGCCTTGGACGGAATGAGTCCGGTGTGGCCAATCACCGGAATGCCTTCATCGGCCATGCGGCGTACAGTTTGCAATGAGGCTGCGCAATAAACTGCATCAGCCCCATAGCTCAGCATTTTATAACCCCAGCGCAGGAAATCATCAGTGGTGCCGGAATTATCGTAGAGTGAAACACCTGGCACTGCGAATATTGAAGGACCAACGTCGCGGAATTTCTTTTGTGCAAGAAGCACTGGTGGAACTGAACACATATCAATGCCAGCGGCTTCAGCTGCAGCCAACTCGTCCCAGCTTTCAACCCGCATCATGGTATATTGATATTTGCCTTTGTTGGCGCGCACGTCGGCAACTGTTGGTTTCTTGCGGGCCATGACCTATCCTTTGAGAAGGGCTTTGAGGGGTTGGGCTGGGTCGGCCAGAATATCGGCTGAAGGTTTGGCATTTTTGGCGATGAGCATTTCGGCGATTTTCACATCGCGGCCGATGGAGTTTCCAAGGCCAATTCCCGAAACACCTTTAATTGCGCCATCATCGGCCATGTGAAACAGCACCAATGCACCTTCAGATGGAATGCGCATGATGGTGTTAGGGCCAAGCTCGGCAGAGCCTGCAATTTGCAGTGAGAGATCATATTGATCCGACCAGAACCATGGCACGTTGGTGTGGGTTTTATCTCCACCCAGCATATTTGCTGCAGCAGTGGCTGCTTGTTCTTGTGCTGAGCGCCACGCTTCCAACCTGATGCGTTTGCCGCCCATGTGTTCGTGCGGGAAAGATGCGCAATCGCCTGCGGCATAAATATCTGGGTCCGAAGTTTGCATTCGTGCATTGCAGGCAATGCCGTTTTCAATAGTTAGGCCAGCATCGGCAGCAAGTTTCGTTTCAGGTGATGCGCCGATGCCTGCGATAATGGTATCAGCTGCAATAACGCGGCCATCAGTGAGGTGCACGGCATTTTCGGTGAGGTGCGAGATGCCGGTGCCGATGATCATGGTGACACCCGCAGCCACATGAGCATCATGCACAATCTTGGCGATCGCTTCTGGAACACCGCGCATGAGAATGCGGGGTTGAGCTTCAATCAACGAAACAGTGCAGCCTAATTTGGATGCAGAGGATGCAAGTTCAAGCCCAATGAAGCCGCCACCAATCACCACGATTTTTTTGCCAGGTTGGAATTTTTTGCGCAAGTTCACAGTATCTTTGTGGTCGCGCAAGGTGAGCGCAAATTCACCACCCGGGCAATTGAGTTTGCGCGGCTTGGCGCCCGTGGCGATGAGCAATTTTGTGTAGGAAATTTTACTGCCGCCATCCAGTGAAATAGATTTTTCATTGCGGTTAATAGCGGTGACAGTTTTGCCAAGGAGCACATCAACTTTCAGCGAAGCAACAATGCCATCGTCAAGCAGCAGCACGGGTTCATGGGCGGCCTCATCAACGATGGAGGCTTTTGACAATGGTGGGCGATCATAGGGCAACAAATTTTCTTCGCTCACCAAAGTGATCGAGTCATCATAATCATTGGCTCGCAAATTTATACACGCGCGGGCTGCTGCCATGCCACCGCCGATAATCACTATGCCTGCGTTTCTCATGGCGATTACGCAATGTTGATGAAGACGCGAGCGCCTTCAACTTTAACTGGATAGGTTTTGAGATTGACGCAGACGGGAGCGCCCTTGGCAGCCCCTGTAGTATAATCAAAACGACCATTGTGTTTCGGGCATTCTATGATGTTGTCCATCACCAATCCATCTGCCAAATGGACTTTTTCGTGCGTGCAGAGGCCGTCCGTTGCATAGAACTTATCGTCAGGTGAACGGTAAATCGCAAAGGTGCGGCCCGCGTGATCAAATCTGATCACATCTTCTTCAGTCACATCATCTTTCGCACACGCATCAATCCAGTTGGTCATTTCAAAATCCTATTGAGCAGCAATTGCTTCAGTCATTGGGGTTACACCTTTTGGCAGGTGACGCTCTATAGCATAGGATGGGTCCTTGGCTTGGCGCAACAAAGCAGGAATAATTTCGCGGTAAGCATTGATCACGCTTGTGTTAGCGGGCGGTGTATAAGGTTTCATATCTTCATAAAGTTTAGGCAGCTGATGATAAGGCACCATGGGGAACATGTGATGCTCAACGTGATAATTCATGTTCCAATAGATAAAGCGCAGCACAGGATTCATCATCACGGTGCGGCTGTTGAGACGGTGATCTAAAACATCTTCAGCAAGGCCGCCATGCTGGGTAAGGCCCGTTATAATATGAACCCAAGCCCCATACATAGTTGGCAAGGGGCCAATGAGCAGCACGGGCAACCACGAGTGAAGATAAAGTGCCAGCGCTATGCTTGCGAGATGAATCACCATCCAAACGCGTGCAACAAAAAATACACGGTGGCGTTCCATTTCAGGAACATAAGTAAGCTCCTCGTCGGTGAGACGACCGCTCACATGGATGACGAGATTTTTGAGTGCGCCGATGGTTTGGGGAATTGCAAAGAATAAGGCGATGGTGCGCAAGATGACGGTGGGGCGCATGATGGCAATTTCAGGGTCGCGGCCCACGATAATAGTATCAGTGTGGTGCCTTGTGTGGCTCCAGCGCCAAATTGTTGGCGGGCGCATAATCATAAAACAAGCAATCTGATAAACCGCATCATTCATCCAGCTGGTCTTAAACGCCGTGCCATGGCCGCATTCATGCCAGCGTGAATCTGTGGATGAGCCATAGAGAACGCCGTAAGCCAAAAAGAAAGGAATGCTCCACCAGCTTGGATAAAAATAAATCGCAAAGCCTGAGGTGATTGCAAAGCTAGCAAACCAAATGAGCGTATCACGGATGGCAGGGCCATCGGCACGCTTCATCAGCTCTTTAAGGCGCACACGGGGAATGGGAGCTGCATACCATTGCGCATTGGACAAGCCAATTTCTGCGGCACGTTTGGCATCGCGGCCGAGCAGGCTATAGTCGCGCGGATAGGTAATCTCACTCATAGAATTTTTCCTCTATTTTATAATTGAGATAGAATCAATATTCTATTTACGCAATGCTGAAATGATGGTATCTATCATTTCATAGCATTTAATTTCAGGGGATGCTTCCGCGAGGAAAGGGAAATTCTAGTATGGTTTCGCGCCCAACAATTACGGACTTGGCTAAACAAGCTGGTGTGAGTGTGGCCACTGTTGACCGCGTTCTCAACCGGCGTTTGCCAGTGCGTGAGGATACGGCCATTCGGGTGGTGCAAGCTGCGGAAGCTATTGGCTATCACGCAACGGGTTTGCTCAAGCGCCGCCTCACCGAAATTCCGCAGCGGCGCTTTGGCTTCCTGTTGCAAAAGCGCGATGCGTTTTATTTGAACTTCGGCAAAAACTTGGGCGATGCAACAAAGCTAGCCAGCTTCATTGAGGGCAAGCCCCTTATAGAATATGTTGATGAGTTGGTGCCCTCAATCATCGCAGCGCGGATTCGTGAAGTGGCGCCGCGCGTTGATGCCTTGGCAGTTGTAGCGGTTGATCATCCTTTGGTGATTGAAGCCGTGGAAGCCATCATTGCAACGGGCAAGCCCGTGTTCACATTGTTGAGTGACATCTCAACAACATTGAAAACGGGCCATATTGGCTTAGATGGCCGCAAAGTGGGCCGCACCGCTGCTTGGACCATCAGCCGCACAGCGCGTGGGCCTGGCAAAATTGGAATTCTGGTTGGCAGCCACCGATATAGCAATCAGGAACTGGCCGAGATTAGTTTTAGAAGTTATATGCGCGAACATGCGCCAGAGTTTACGTTGTTGGAACCCATTATTAATTTAGATGACGAACGCATTGCTTATGAAGCCGTGACCGACATGGTTGAGAGCAATGCTGATCTGGTTGCTGTCTATGGCTGCGGCGGTGGGCAAGATGGTTTAATCCGAGCCCTTCGCGATGAAAGTGCTGGCCGACGCATTGTTGCGGTTTGCAATGAACTTACTACCATGACACGGGCAGCCCTGATAGACGGCACGGTTGATCTGCTGCTGGCCACGCCAACGGCCGCCATTGCAACGCGTGTTGTTGAACTGATGGCAAAGGCTTGTTCTGTGGCTGACCTTCCGCATTTACCTCCGATCTTGTTTGCTGCCGACATCCATATCAGTGAGAACATCTAGAGACGGTTTCTGATAGTTTTTGATATATTCACGTTCTAAGCCTCCCTTGCTGATTGACTCTGCATCAATTTGGAATGATATTTCTAGTATTGTTCCAACATAGAATAAAATTTCTAAATTGGAAAAACCGCAACGCGCCAAAAGAAGCATGGGCGGAAGGGAGAGTTCAGCTTGCTGTATTCCATTTCTTCTGTTGACCCGGCCACGCACGATGTGGAGCAAACGCCTTTCCTCGATTTGGAGGATTCCGGCCCAATAACGGGTGCCGCCGGACACTCGATATAAGGAGCTACACTATGAAGAAACTTATTCTCGCTGCTGCTGCCGTTGCATTGATGTCAAGCACTGCTTTTGCCGGCAACATTGGTGTTACCATGGCCAACACTGATACCTTCCTTACTATATTGCAAAAGGGTATCGAAAAAGCTGCTGCCGATGCTGGCCAACCTGTTCAAGTTGAAATTGCTGAAAACGACGTATCAAAGCAACTCAGCCAAGTACAAAATTTCATCGCTGCTAAAGTTGATGCGATCATTGTGAACGCCGTCGACACATCTGCTACGGAGCCCATGACCAAGGCTGCCAATGATGCTGGCATTCCGATTGTTTATGTGAACCGTCAACCAATCGACGTTGATGCTTTAGGTCCAAAGGGCGCATTTGTTGCTTCTAACGAAGCTGATTCAGGCACGCTAGAAACCAAAGAAGTGTGCAAGATTTTGGGTGGCAAAGGCGATATTTTGGTTATGGTCGGCGATCTTGGCAACCAAGCTGCTGTGCAACGCACCAAAGATATTCATGAAGTGATTGCCACACCAGAATGTGCTGGTATGAAAATTCTCGACGAACAAACAGCTGTTTGGGACCCGGTTAAGGCGCAAGATTTGATGACCAACTGGATTGCTGCAGGCCATAAGCCAGCTGCAGTTATTGCTAACAACGACAACATGGCAATTGGTGCCATCAACGCTATGAAAGCGGCTGGTTGGGACATGAAGAGTGTAGTCGTTGCTGGAATTGATGCGACACAGGAAGCTCTGGCTACCATGAAGGCTGGTGATCTTGATGTTACCGTGTTCCAAGACGCCGCAGGCCAAGGCAAGGGTGCCGTTGATACAGCGATCAAGCTGGTTAAAGGCGAAAAAGTTGATGCGAAAGTTTACATTCCATTCCAACTGGTAACGCCAGCAAACATGGCAGACTATATGGCTAAGAACTAATCGACATTCGATTGGAAGTGCGCCACTATAATGTGGCGCACTTTTTATTGCGAGGCACGCTATGGTTAGTCCTTCTACAATGAAAGTTGTCCGCGAAAGCGGTGCAGTTCCCGGTTCTGAGTATTTGTTAGAAGTTGACAACGTTCGCAAAGAATTTCCCGGCGTTGTAGCGCTGGATAATGTTCAGTTTAAATTAAAGCGCGGCACCGTGCATGCGCTGATGGGCGAAAACGGCGCTGGCAAATCCACGCTGATGAAAATTGTTGCTGGCATTTACACGCCAGACTCAGGTTCGTTTAAATTACGCGGCCAAGATATTCAGTTGAAGAATCCTCTCGATGCGCTCGAAAATGGCATCGCCATGATCCATCAAGAACTCAACTTGATGGGGCCAATGAGTGTTGCTGAAAATATATGGATCAGGCGCGAACCGACGAGTAGATTTGGCTTGATCAACCATGGCGAAATGCAGCGCCGCACCGAAGAATTATTTAAACGCCTCAACATTGATATTGATCCAACTGTTGAAGTGCGCAGTCTCAGCGTGGCCAATCGGCAAATGGTTGAAATTGCCAAGGCTGTTTCGTTCAATTCCGATGTGCTGATTATGGACGAGCCCACATCAGCTCTTACAGAACGTGAAGTCGATCATTTATTTCGTATTATCAGAGCTTTGAAGGCTGAAGGCAAAGGCATTATCTATATAACTCATAAAATGAATGAGCTGTTTGAGATTGCAGATGAAGTTTCAGTTTTTCGCGATGGCAAGTATATTGCCACCAAACGATCGAGCGAACTCACCAGAGACGACATTATCCGGATGATGGTGGGCCGCGATATTTCGCAAATGTTCCCCAAGCTCACCGTGCCGATTGGCGACGTGGTTTTGTCGGTTAAGAATCTTTCGCTCAAAGGTATTTTCAAAGATGTTTCGTTTGATGTGCGCTCAGGTGAAATTCTGGGCATTGCCGGTCTTGTGGGTTCTGGCCGATCCAATATTGCTGAAACTATTTTTGGTGTGACGCCGGCCAGCGCTGGTACAATTTCTATTCATGGCAAAGACGTGAAGATGACATCGCCTTCCGTAGCGATGGAACATGGCATGGCGTTTCTCACTGAAGATCGCAAAGAGACGGGCTGTTTTCTTCTGCTTGATATTCAAGAAAACACCCAGATGGCGGTGCTGCAAAACAAATATGTAAAATATGGTTTTGTGCAACAAGGTCAATTGGCCAGAGATTCGCAGACCATGGCCAGCACGTTGCGGGTGCGCACGCCGGACATGCAAGAGCCGATTATCAATCTCTCAGGCGGCAATCAGCAGAAAGTTTTGATCTGCAGATGGCTTCTCACCAAACCGCGCATTCTCATATTAGATGAACCCACGCGCGGCATTGATGTAGGCGCTAAGGCGGAAATTCACCGCCTTGTTTCCGAACTCGCGCGCGATGGCGTGGCCGTGATTATGATTTCATCGGAAATGCCAGAAGTTCTTGGCATGAGCGACCGCATTATGGTGATCCACGAGGGCCGTGTGACTGGCTTTTTGGATCGCAGTGAAGCAGACCAAGTTAAAATTATGGAATTGGCTTCTCACTAGCAGAAAAGAAATGGGAAAAATTATGAGCACAACAGCACCCGAAACTGGAAAATCCCTCACTGGCATTACCAAGGTGCGGCGCTTGCCGCCGGAAGTTTCAATCTTGGCTGTGCTGCTTGGTATCGCGTTGGTGTTTGAAATTCTCGGCTGGTATTTTGTTGGGGAGAGCTTTCTCGCCAACAAGCAACGTCTTTCCATCATTGTGCTGCAAGTGGCCGTCACGGGTATTATAGCTGTGGGTGTAACACAGGTGATCATTACAGGTGGTGTTGATCTTTCTTCAGGGTCTATGGTGGGCTTTATCGCGATGGTGGCTGCCAGTTTGGCGCAATCTGCCACCAATGGCCGCGCTGTATTTTTGGCGCAAGGTTGGGTTGATCTCAATCCGATATTTCCAATCATTGCGGGCTTGGCCTTGGGAGCCCTCATTGGTTTTGTGAACGGATGGCTTATTGCCAAGACCAAAATTCCGCCCTTCATTGCAACACTGGGCATGATGGTGACGGTGCGTGGATTGGCGAAATGGTACACGCTGGGCCAACCCATTGCTTTGCTGCATGAACGTTTCACTTGGTTTGGCCAGAGTTTTAATGTGGGTGGCTTTCCGGTGCCGCGGCCGGTGATTGTGTTTATTTTTGTGGCAATTCTCTGCCACATTGCACTTACCTACACACGCTATGGAAAATTCACATATGCCATAGGCGCCAACCCGCAGGCGGCACGTGTATCCGGCATCAATATCGGCAATCATTTGATGAAGGTTTATGCTGTGGCTGGCCTTCTCTCTGGCCTTGCCGCTGTAATGACGGCAGCCCGCGCACAATCTGGCCAGCCGGGTATGGGTGTTGCTTATGAACTTGATGCCATTGCTGCTGCGGTTATTGGTGGCACGTCTCTTGCTGGTGGCATTGGCCGCATTACGGGCACATTTATTGGAACGATTATTCTGGGTGTTGTTACATCTGGCTTCACGTTTTTAAAAGTGGGCGCTTATTACCAAGAAATCGTCAAAGGCATCATTATTGTGGCCGCTGTTGTGATTGATCAGCACCGCCAAAATAAGAGGCGCAAAACCAGCTAAGGTTTTTTGATTTCGTTGAAAACTGAAACTGCATCAGTGGGGCAGTCGCCGCCTTGTTTTGAGCAGAATATTTTCTGCCACGCATATTTGGCCCGTGCGGCAAAGCGCAGGGGCTGGCTGCTGTTTGAGGCGTTAAATATCAGGGCAATGCGCGCGTTGTTTTGGGCTAGTGCCAAGCCTAAAAAGTCGCTTGCGCTGTTGTTCCACTTAAAGGCTTCGCCCTTCTCATCAAACCATTGCACATCGGGGAAACTATTTTTTTCGTTTGGTGTTCCGGTAAGAAACTCATCGATAAAATAGGTTGCCAGTGATTTCCGCAAAGCCATCAGCTTGCTCACATAATCAATCAAGTCTTGATCAGCATTCGCCCAATCCAACCACGTCACTTGATTATCCTGGGCATAGGCATTGTTATTGCCATTTTGGGTGCGGCCAAATTCATCACCTGCAGTTAGCATGATGGTGCCGCGCGATAAAAACAATGTGGCGAGCAGCGCTTTCACATCGCCATTGATCCATGTCACTTCGCCGTTTTTGCCATCCCGATTGTCCTCGCCATTGTTCAAATTATCTTTGGCGGCATAGGTCACCATGTCTTTGAGCGTGAAGCCATCATGGGCCGCGATGAAATTGATACTGGCTGAAGGTTGCTTGCGCCAGAATTGATCAGATGAGCCTGATACGCGCGTGGCCAAATTATTGGCGGCATAGGCATCGCCGCGCCAGAATCTTCTCACGTCGTCGCGGTATTTATCGTTCCATTCGGGCCAGAATTTTGGGAAATTGCCCAGTTGATAACCACCTAGGCCAATATCCCATGGTTCGGCAATGAGAATGCAGGTGGAGAGCACATCATCATTCTCTATAGCTTTGAAGAGGGGCGCATCGCTGTGAAAACCATCGGCCATGCGGCCCATAACAGTGGCCAGATCAAACCTGAAACCATCAACCCCGGCTTTCAACACCCAATGGCGCAACGCTGCCACAACCATTTCAATCACATGGAGCTGATTGAGATTTAACGTGTTGCCGCAGCCTGCATCATTGATGAGCTCGCCACGCGAATGGGCATAGTAAGTGGCACTATCTAATCCGCGCAGGCATATTGTGGGGCCGAATTGATCGCTCTCGCCGGAATGATTGAGAACAAAGTCTAAGATAACGCGGAAATTACTGTCGTGCAGCTTGGCAATAGTTTCACGAATTTCCTCAAAGCCGCCGGGGGCCAGCCTCGGATCGGGTGCGAAGAACTGCACGGGATTATAGCCCCAGGCATTACGAAGGCCCAAAGCATTGAGATGGCGCTCATCAATCCATGCCGTAATCGGCAAAAGCTCGATGGCGTCTACCCCGATTTTCTTGAGATGATCGATGACAGGTTTTTCTGCCAATGCTGCAATGGTGCCGCACTTGCCAATGCTAATATCAGGATGCAATTTGGTGAAGGCTTTGACGGGGAGTTCATAGATGAATTCTGGCTTGCGGTAGGGCACGCGCTTGGCATCAGGCAATGCGTTTTGCACCACTGATTTTGGAACCAATGCAGCTGTATCAACCCCACGCTTCGACAAATCATCGTGAAAAGTGAAAGCTTGATCGAGCGACCACGCATAGGGATCAACCAGCAACTTGGAAGGGTCAAAACGCAAACCCAATTCGGGTGCCCATGGCCCTTCAACGCGAAACCCATAGCGGGTTCCAGCTTTTAGGCCCTTGATAGAACCGAAGTGAATATCGCCATCACGGCCCTTCAATTCATGGCGCGTTTCTTGTGTGCCACCAAAGATGCAGATAAAAACCTTCGTGCCGTGCTTTGAATAAACAGCAACATCGGCACCTTTGGCAGAGAGGGTTACACCAAGCACGCGTTTCAGGTGATCACCGATGGCGCTTTGCGGCCAGTGTATTTTTCAATCTGTGCCACCGACTTTGAGAGCAAGATCAAATCAAAAAGGGCGTGCTGCACTTCCATGTCATGCCGCAAGGGGTTGGCTTCATATTTTTCAATATAAACGCGTAATGTGGCCCCTGCTGTGCCTGTGCCGGACAAGCGGTAAATAATGCGCGCGCCATTTTCAAACAACAGGCGAATGCCTTGGCCTGTGGTGCGCGAGCCGTCAACCGGATCATCATATGAAAAATCATCAGCTGTGATAATGCCGTGCTGGCCAACGAGTGCGGGCAATTGCTCACGCAGATTTTTCATCATCAAGTTGGCGTTGTCGAGATCGACTTCTTCAAAGTCATGGCGCGTATAATAATTGCGGCCATATTCTTTCCAGTGCTCGGTGACGATTTGCAAAGCCGATTGTTTGCGCGCAGCTAATATATTGAGCCACATGAGCACAGCCCAAAGGCCATCTTTTTCGCGCACATGATTAGAACCGGTGCCAAAGCTTTCTTCGCCACAGACTGTAGCCATGTTGGCGTCGAGCAAATTGCCAAAGAATTTCCAGCCAGTTGGCGTTTCGTAGCACTTAAGGCCCATCTTGGCGGCTACACGGTCTGCGGCGCCACTGGTGGGCATGGAGCGGGCAATACCGGTAATGCCGCCTTTGTAGCCGGGGGCCAGATGCATGTTGGCGGCGATGATGGCAAGTGAATCAGAGGGGGTGACGTAGATGCCTTTACCAACAATAAGATTGCGGTCGCCATCACCATCAGATGCCGCACCGAAATCATAAGTCTTGTTGACCAAGAGCATATCGCAGAGTTCTTTGGCATGAACGAGATTTGGATCGGGGTGGTGCCCGCCGAAATCGGGCAGGGGCACGCCATTCATCACAGTGCCTTTGGCAAAGCCCAATCGATCCTCAAGAATGCGGTGGGCATAAGGGCCGGTGATGGCACCCATACCGTCAAACTTCATGGTGAAGCCTGATGTGATCAACGCTTTGATGGCGTCAAAATCAAACAGGGTTTGCATGAGGGCTGCATAATCAGTGACGGGATCGACAACTTCGACCACCATATCGCTGATTTTTGAGGTGCCGATTTTATTCAAATCGACATCAGCAGATTTTGTGGTTTTGTAAGACGCAATAGTTTTGGTGATGGCGAAAATGGCTTCGGTGATTTTTTCAGACGCTGGCCCGCCATTGCCGCCATTATATTTAATGCCGAAGTCGCCGTCTGGTCCGCCGGGATTATGGCTTGCTGATAATATAATGCCGCCGAAAGCTGCATTTTTGCGGATGAGATGGGATGCTGCTGGTGTGGAGAGCAAACCATTTTGACCAACAATTACCCGGCCAAAACCATTGGCTGCTGCCATGCACATGGCGGTTTGCACAACTTCTTTGTTATAATAGCGGCCATCACCGCCGATCACCAAAGTTTTGCCAGAAAAACCTTCGAGCGAATTAAAAATCGCTTGAATAAAATTCTCAGCATAATGCGGCTGTTGAAACACCGTTACTCTTTTGCGCAAACCGGAGGTGCCAGGGCGCTGACCTTCAAAGGGATTCGTTGAAATTGTTTCAAACATTTTTCGTAACCGTCTTATAAAGAGTTGCATATTCAGTAGCACTGCGGTCCCATGATACATCAGTAGCCATGCCGCAGGCCTGAAGGTTCTTCCACACTGTTTTGTTGTCGTAAAGCTTATGGGTGCGGGTCAAGGCATTTTGCAATGTTAGGCCATCAACAGGTGAAAACTGAATGCCGGTGGCCACACCTGCTGCCAGAGCAGCGTCATTCGCATCAATAATGGTGTCGGCCAAGCCGCCAGTGCGCGCCACAACAGGCACGCATCCATAACGCAGACCATAAAGCTGGGTGAGGCCGCAAGGCTCAAACCGTGAAGGCACCAACATGGTGTCGCAACCGCCTTGCACCAGATGCGATAAGTTTTCGTCGTATGCCGTGACCACACCAATGCGACCCGGATGGCGCTGGGCTGCTTCCTTGACAGCCGCTTCAATGGCAGCTTCGCCTGTGCCGATGAGGGCCAATCTTGCACCAGACTCAACGAGCCAATCCAACAGCGAGGCAAATATGTCGAGACCTTTTTGCCAGGTGAGGCGGCTGACCACACCGTGGATAATTCCATCGCCCGTTTGCAAGCCAAATCGTTTTTCAATGGCGCGCTTATTTAGGACGCGTTTAGATAAATCCTTTGCAGAGTAATTTGCGGCAATGGCTGTGTCGGTCTGTGGATTCCATACGTCTGTATCGATGCCGTTGACAATGCCGCTCAAAGCAGTGCGGCGCGATTGCAACAAGCCTTGCAGGCCCATGCCAAAATCAGCAGTGCAGATTTCAGTGGCATAAGTGGGCGACACAGTGGTGATCGCATCAGCGCAGGCGAGGCCGCCTTTAAGGAAGCTCACATTGCCGTAAAACTCCACGCCATCAATGGCGAAAGCTTGCGGGGGCAAATTGAGTAGATTGAAATAGCCCGCTGGAAACTGGCCCTGAAAGGCAATGTTGTGAACGGTGATAATGGTTTTTGGGCCACCACGATAACGCACATAAACTGCGGCTAAGGCCGATTGCCAATCATGTAAATGCAAAACATCGGCCTTATAACTGCCAAGAGCTCCACGCGCTAAATCTGCTGCCACTTCGGAAAGGGCAGCATAACGCTGGGGATTATCAGGCCAGTCTTTGCCGTCTGGTCCTAAATATGGATTGCCCGCTCGGTTAAAAAGATGCGGCGCATCCAACACAAAAACATCAAGGTCCTTGGCTTTGCCAGATTTCAATGTTGCAGGCGCACCCATGAGACTTGAAAACTCATGGACAGTCTGCGCATTTTCCAGTGCGGCCAAAACTGCTGGATAACCCGGCACCAAGGTGCGCATGGTCACGCCGTGGGAGTTGAGTGCGCCGGGCAATGCACCCGTCACATCAGCCAACCCGCCAGTTTTCACCAGCGGGTAAAGCTCACTTGTGACCGATAGAACTTGCATCAGGTGAGACGGTCAATCATCGGTTGGGTGATCAGGCAAATGCCTTTTTCCGAACGCCGGAAGCGCTGATCATCCAGAACTGGGTCTTCACCCACTACAAGACCTTCTGGAATGCGCACACCTGAATCGATGATCACTTTTGTCAAGCTGGCATTGCGGCCAATTTCAACATTGGGCAGAACCACGGCATCTTCCAAATTTGAAAATGAATTGACCCTTACATTGGTGAACAGCAAAGCGCGCTTGATGGATGCGCCTGACACAATGCAACCACCGGAGACGAGCGAGGCAATAGCACTGCCACGGCGGCCTTCAAGATCGTGAACGAATTTTGCGGGCGGTGTCACTTCACCATAAGTCCAGATCGGCCAATCTTTGTCGTAAAGATCGAGCGATGGCAGAGTATCCGTCAAATCGATGTTGGCTTCCCAATAGGCATCAATAGTTCCGGCATCGCGCCAATAGGCTTGCTTTTCGAGCGGCGAACGCACGCAGGATTTGGTGAAACGGTGGGCCACGGCTTTGCCATTTTTCACCACATACGGAATAATGTCTTTGCCGAAATCACGGCTCGAACCTTTGGTCGCGGCATCGCGGCGCAAAAGGCCCGCAAGGAACTTTGTTTCGAAAACATAAATACCCATCGAAGCCAAAGCCACTTCTGGATTGCCCGGAATGCCCGGAGGATCGGCGGGTTTTTCAACGAAGGCAATAACGCGATCGTCTTTATCAACATGCATTACGCCAAAGCCGGTGGCTTCCATGCGCGGCACTTCGAGGCACCCGATGGTGACATCTGCCCCTGAATCCACATGCTGTTGCAGCATCAATTCATAATCTTGCTTATAGATATGATCGCCAGCGAGAATAACGCTGTATTTCACATTGTAAGTTTCGATAATGTCGAGGTTTTGGTAAACAGCATCTGCCGTGCCAGCATACCACTGGTCTTCCGACACGCGCTGGCTGGCTGGCAAAATGTCAAAACTTTCGTTACGCTCGGTGCGGAAGAAGTTCCAGCCTCTGGTGAGATGGCGGATCAGACTGTGAGCTTTATATTGTGTGGCTACACCAATGCGGCGGATGCCCGAGTTCATGGCGTTGGACAAGGCAAAATCGATGATGCGGGATTTGCCGCCAAACGGCACTGCCGGTTTGGCCCGACGATCCGTCAGCTCCATCAAGCGGCTGCCACGCCCACCTGCTAAAACATATGCCATGGCATCACGGGCCAGAGGCGCTGTTCTTCTTTTCTCACTCATTTCTGCTTCTCCCAATTCAGCAGTCGGTTTATTTATGTATCACTCACGAAGAATAAGGTGGCCAGCGGTGGCACTGTTATGCGTGCTGAGGCTGGTTTTCCGTGTGATGATTGTTCAAGTCCGGTAATTTGTCCTTGATTGCCTTTTCCAGTTCCCCAATAGTGTTCTGCATCACTGTTAAAGACTTCACGCCACACTCCGGCTTTTGGCAAGGGCAGTTCGTAATTTTCGCGCAACACCGAAGTGAAGTTTGAAACGACCACGACTGGCTGTTTGCCGTCGCCTGCGTGCCTGGCCCAGGCGAAAATGGAATTTTCGGCATCATCGCCGATCAACCATTCATAGCCTTCGCTCTCGCAATCACGAGCATAGAGGGCTGGGTGTTTAGCATAGAGATGGTTGAGATCGCGGATCAATGATTGCATGCCCTTGTGGGGTGCATGATCAAGCAAATGCCAATCAAGACTGATGGTGTGGTTCCATTCTTTCCATGGCGCCATTTCTTGGCCCATGAATAACAGCTTCTTGCCGGGGTAACCCCACATGAACCCAAAATAAGCGCGCAAGGTTGCAAATTTCTGCCAATCATCGCCAGACATTTTAGCAAGCAGTGAGCCTTTGCCATGAACCACTTCATCATGAGACAGCGGCAGCACAAAATTTTCGGTGAAGGCATAGAGCAAGCCGAACGTGAGATCGTTATGATGATGCCTACGGTATACACCTTCGCGCTGCATATATTGCAACGTGTCGTGCATGAAGCCCATGTTCCATTTGAAGCCAAAACCAAGCCCGCCAGTGCTGGTGGGTTTAGATACACCGGGGAAAGCTGTTGATTCTTCAGCAATGGTCATAATGCCGGGGTGCTGGCCATAGGTTTCATGGTTCATGCGTTGCAAAAACGCGATTGCTTCTAGGTTTTCGCGGCCACCAAATTGATTGGGTATCCATTCGCCTTCTTTGCGGCTGTAATCAAGATACAGCATCGATGCCACAGCATCGACGCGCAAACCATCTAGATGATAACGTTCCAACCAGAACAACGCATTGTTGAGCAGGAAGCTTTGCACTTCCTTGCGGCCAAAATTATAAATTGCCGTGTTCCAATCCGGGTGGAAGCCTTGGCGTGGATCAGCATGTTCATAAAGCGCAGTGCCGTCAAAATTAGCGAGGCCATGTTGATCAACCGGGAAATGGGCTGGCACCCAATCCAAGATGATGCCGATATTTGCGGCATGGGCTTTATCGACAAATCGCGCAAAGCCAGCTGGGTCACCAAAGCGTGATGTGGGCGCAAACAGCCCAACAGGCTGATAGCCCCAAGATGGATCATAAGGAAATTCGCTGACAGGCAACAACTCAATGTGAGTGTAACCCATGTCTTTCACATAGGCGATGAGCTGCTCGGCCAGCTCATCATAAGACAGGAAAGTATCGCCATCGTTTTTACGCCACGAGCCTAAATGCACTTCGTAAATGCTGATCGGAACGCGGCGTTTATCGGGCGCACTGCGCGCCTTGAGATATTCAGCATCTGACCATTTAAATTGATCAGTACGAGCGATTTTTGAGGCGGTGTTGGGGCGAAGTTCGGCAGCAAAACCATAAGGGTCTGATTTGAGATGCAGACCGCCATGCTTGTCGATGATTTCAAATTTATAGCCTTGGCCAACAGCTGCTTCAGGCACAAAAATTTCCCAAATGCCCACGTCCATGCGCTTGCGCATCACATGGCGGCGGCCATCCCAAGTGTTAAAATCACCGACGACTGATACGCGCTCTGCATTGGGTGCCCAAACTGCAAAGTGAACGCCACTCACACCATCCATGGTGAGCGGGTGCGCACCCAGCTTATCATAAAGCCGCAAGTGATTGCCTTCGGCCATAAAGTAATCGTCTTGCGGGCCAAGCACGGGGCCGAGTGAATAAGAGTCAGACACAATCCAGCGGCCACCCGCATTGGCACACACGAAACGCAAGGGCTGCTGTTTGGAAGCTTTTACTTTGCCTTCAAAGAAGCCCGCATCGTGGCTGCGCTCAAGGGGCCCAAGGCTTTTGCCATCAAGGCTTTGCGCTTCAACTGATAATGCTCCGGGAATGAAGGCGCGGGCCACCCAAGATTTTCCAATTGGGTGAAGCCCAAGCACCTTAAAAGGATCGGCGTGCCTGCCATTTACAATGGCTTCGATTTCAGGGCCGCCAGTTTTCCACTTTGGTTCGGCCATACCATTTATCTTTCAGTTTGCCGGCCAATTGGTCGGCACGTTCCAAATTTCGCGGGCATATTCTTTGATCGTGCGGTCAGAAGAGAACCAGCCCATATGAACGCTATTATGGATTGCGTGCTTCGTCCAGTCCCTTTGTTCTTTCCAAAGTACAGAAAGTTTTTTCTGGGTGGCGATGTAAGCGTCAAAGTCAGAGCCAACCATAAAATAGTCACCGTTATAGATTGACCCGATGATAGGTTGGTAAAGGCTGGCATCGCCATTTGAGAACAAGCCTTGAGCTAAGGCCCGCAACACGGCGCGCAAACGCAGCGAAGATTCAACAACGGCATGGCCATCAACGCCGAGCTTGCGGCGGTCTTCAACTTCTTGTGCAGTTAAGCCGAAAATGAAAATATTATCAGCGCCCACATGCTCAAACATTTCCACGTTGGCGCCATCCATGGTGCCGATGGTGAGTGCGCCATTCAAGCCGAACTTCATATTGCCAGTTCCAGATGCTTCCATGCCTGCCGTTGAGATTTGTTCAGACAAATCGGTGGCAGGCACAATCACTTCAGCCAAGCTCACATTGTAGTTCGGAATGAAGACGACTTTCAGCAAGCCCTTAATAGTCGCATCATTGTTAACCACATTGGCCACTTCATTGATGAGCTTGATGATGAGTTTCGCTTGGGCATAACTTGCTGCAGCCTTGCCCGCAAAAATTTTAACTTTGGGAGTCCAATCACGCGTGGGCTCGGCTTTTATTTTCAAATAGAGATCGATGGTTTCCAAGATATTCAAAAGTTGACGTTTATATTCGTGAATGCGCTTAATTTGCACGTCGAACATGGCAGTTGGATCAACATCAATGTCCATTCGCGCTTTGATCAGATTGGAAAGATTGCCCTTGTTCTCGAGTTTGATTGCCGAAAAACGTTTGATGAACTCCGGCGCTGTTGATTTTGGAGCAGCGTTGATCAGCAACTCAGCATTATCCAGTGACTCTTTACCTGCGGCTTCGGTGAGCAGCTCGGAGAGTTTGGGGTTGGCGCCCAGCAACCAGCGGCGCGGAGTGATGCCATTGGTTTTATTGTTAATGCGGCCCGGGAAAATGGCGTTCAAATCTTTGAACACGCTTTTCTTCATCAGGTCTGTGTGGAGCGCAGAAACACCGTTGATGCTGTGCGAACCCACAAAGGCCAATTGGCCCATGCGCACACGCTTGCCATTGCTTTCATCGATCAATGAAATGGAACGAATAGTTTCGGGCGAGGCATTCAGCACATTCTGAGCACGCTCGATGAGTTGGTCATTGATACTATAAATGAATTGCAAATGGCGTGGCAACATGCGTTCAAACAATTGCAGCGGCCAGCTTTCTAAAGCTTCAGGCAACAATGTATGGTTGGTATATGACATGACAGCTTGGGTGATTTCCCAGGCTTTTTCCCAAGATTGGCCATGTAAGTCTATCAGCAGGCGCATAAGCTCAGCCACAGCGATTGCTGGATGCGTGTCGTTAATTTGAACGGCCACTTTATCCGCCAAGTTCGAGACATCAGGATATTGCTGAAGGTGGCGGCGCAGAATATCTTGCAATGAAGCAGAGGTGAAAAAATATTCTTGGCGCAGGCGCAGCTCTTGGCCTGCGGGTGTTGAATCCGACGGGTAAAGCACACGCGTTAAAATATCAGCGCGGTTATTGCCAGAAAGTGCGGCTGTGTAATCGCCGGTGTTAAAAGCTTCCAACTGAATAGGATCAAGGGCTCGTGCCGACCACAAACGAAGGGTGTTCACGCGCTTACCACGCCACCCAACCATAGGTGTGTCAAATGCAGTGGCCAGCAATTCTTCGCCCATATGCCAAAATGGTTTGTGGCTGCCATCAACTTGGGTGATTGTTTCTACGGCACCGCCAAAGCCAATTTTGTAAGCGGCCTCACGGCGCGGAAATTCCCATGGGTTACCGTTTTCCAACCAGTTTTCTGGAAATTCAATTTGCCAACCATCTTTAATGACTTGGCGGAACAGGCCGTGATTATAGCGGATACCATAGCCGTAAGCTGGAATATCAAGACTTGCCATGCTTTCCATAAAGCACGCAGCAAGACGGCCGAGGCCGCCATTGCCGAGAGCTGCATCTGGCTCTAAGGCTTCGGTGAGATCGAGATCAACGCCGAGGCCATCGAGGGCTTCATTGAAAGTTTTCGTGAGTTCGAGATTGCTCAACGCGTCACGCAACAAACGGCCAATCAAAAATTCCAACGAGAGATAATAAACGCGTTTGGCTTTGGCGTGATAGGATTTTCTTGTTGATTCCATCCACTGATCAATAATGCGATCACGCAGTGCGAGAATAGTTGCAGCCAGCCAATCATGAGACTTGGCAACATTGCGGTCTTTGCCAATTGAGTAAGTTAGTTTAGCAAGAATTTCGTCGCGGATTTTTTTAGCTTCAGTCATCAATCTCACTTCTTTGTTATGCCGATTTGCGTGGGCGGGCCACGCGAGCGGACTTCTTAATGTCTGTGGTTTCTTCAAAAAGCTCGGCCAGTTTTTCAGTCATGGCTCCACCAAGCTCTTCGGCATCAATGATGGTGACGGCGCGTTTGTAATAACGGGTAACATCATGTCCAATGCCAACAGCGATTAATTCGACAGGAGAGCGGCCTTCAATATCGGCAATCACCTGTCGTAAATGTCTTTCCAAATAGTTACCTGAGTTAACACTGAGTGTTGAATCATCAACGGGTGCGCCATCGGAAATCACCATCAAAATACGCCGCTGTTCTTGTCTAGCGAGCAATCGGTTGTGAGCCCAGATCAGCGCTTCACCATCAATGTTTTCTTTGAGCAGTCCTTCGCGCATCATCAACCCTAAATTTTTGCGCGCGCGGCGCCAGGGCTCATCAGCAGATTTATATATAATGTGGCGCAGATCATTGAGACGACCCGGATTGGTGGGCTTGCCAGCGCCCAGCCATTTCTCACGTGCTTGGCCACCTTTCCATGCCCTTGTGGTGAAGCCTAAAATCTCTACCTTCACACCGCAGCGCTCTAAAGTGCGGGCCAGAATATCAGCACAGGTTGCGGCCACGGTAATTGGACGCCCCCGCATGGAGCCTGAATTATCAAGCAGCAGAGTTACCACTGTGTCGCGGAATTTTGTGTCTTGTTCAACTTTGAAAGAGAGTGCGTGCAAGGGATCAGTGATCACGCGGGTGAGGCGTGCTGCATCCAACACCCCTTCTTCTAAATCAAAATCCCAAGAGCGGTTTTGCTGTGCCATCAAACGGCGTTGCAAGCGATTGGCGAGACGCGCCACAACGCCTTGCAAATTTGAAAGCTGCTTATCGAGATAAGCGCGAAGCCGCGTCAGCTCTTCTGCATCGCAAAGGTCTTCTGCGCTGATTTCTTCGTCAAATTGATTTGAGAAAACTTTGTAAAAATTATCATTGGCCAGTGACGAAAATGGCAATTGTGGCCGCCATGGCTCTTCTCCTTCTTCCTGTTCTTGACCATCTGAATCATCGGGCGAATCTTCGGTTTCAAGTTGCTGAGCTTCCATCTCAGCGCCTTCGGATTCACCTTCAGTACTTTCTACTTCTTCGGCAGCTGATTGCTCGCTTTCCTGCTCTTCGCCCTGCGGAGTTTCGCTGCGTTCGCCTTGATCTTCCTCAGCTTCGTTTTCATCGTTCTCGTCTTGATGGTCGGGGTCTTCCCCCAACTCGTCAGCCATGTCGAGAGCTGCGATTAAATCACGAGACAAACGCGCAAAGGCTTGCTGATCATGCAAGGCTTCTTCAAGCGTTTGAATTTTTGCTGAAGCCTTTTCATCCACCCAACCGCGCCACAAATCAACATAGGCCGAAACCGATGCCGGTGGTTTAAGGCCCGTAAGTTTTTCGCGAACGATCAACCCAACGGCTTCTTCTAGTGGCGTGTCTTTGCGATTGCTGGAGCGGTTCACCACCATTTTGCTGTAGCGGTCATCCATCATCGCGGACAGGTTATTGGCCACACCGGGCATTGCTCTGGCACCAATGGCTTCAATGCGGGCTTGTTCCACCGCTTCAAAAACCGCACGAGCATTTTTGCCTTCGGGGCGATATTTGCCGTGGACGGTTTCAGAATGATTTGAGAGGCGCAACGTATAGCTATCAGCAAGGCCACGGGTGATGGCTATGTCTCTCGCATCGGCAGCGCCTGAGATTTGTGGCAGTTTTATTTTATGGCCAACCAATTGCGGCTGCTCATTGCCGAAACTCACGGTGAGTTCTGGGTCAAGCGCCATTGACTTCATGGCTGTGCTCAGCGCTTCCTTGAAGCGTTCCGCGCGGTCTAGTTTTTCTGCAGCCATCTTAACACACCTCACACTTCCCCCATTGGGGGAAGGTGGCGCGCGGCGCCGGATGAGGGCCGATGCGTTGCATCGGTCTTAAAGTTTGAACTGGTTGTACCAAAGACCACTGGCAAGAGCCAGCGGCCCTCATCCGCCCTTCGGGCACCTTCTCCCATGGGGAGAAGGGTGATTGAAGGGCGGATTGCACAATCTCAGGCAATTTGAATGCGTGAAGCTGATTCAGGCAAATCTTCACCGAAGCAACGTTGATAGAACTCAGCCACAATGGCGCGCTCCAACTCATCACATTTGTTGAGGAATGTGAGGCGGAAGGCAAAGCCCACATCACTAAAAATATCAGCGTTTTGCGCCCAAGTGAATACAGTTCTGGGGCTCATCACCGTGGAAAGATCGCCTTGCATGAATGCGTTGCGGGTGAGATCAGCCACGCGCACCATGTTGGCGATTATTTTTTTGCCTTTGTCGTCGCGGTAAGATTTGTTCTTTGACAGAACCACACCCACTTCTTGTGCATGTGGCAAATAGTTGAGGGCAGATACAATCGACCAACGGTCCATTTGAGCTTGGTTGATCTGCTGGGTGCCGTGATAAAGGCCGGTGGTGTCGCCAAGGCCCACAGTGTTTGCAGTAGCGAAGAGGCGGAATGCGGCGTGGGGGCGAATGACGCGAGATTGATCCAGCAAAGTGAGCTTGCCTGATGATTCCAGAATACGCTGGATCACGAACATCACATCAGGCCGACCAGCATCATATTCGTCGAAGACCAAAGCCACGTTATGCTGATATGACCATGGCAAAATGCCTTCTTTAAACTCAGTAATTTGCTTGCCGTCTTTAAGCACAATTGCGTCTTTGCCGATCAAGTCGATGCGGCTTATATGGCTGTCCAAGTTGATGCGGATGCAGGGCCAGTTCAAACGCGCAGCCACTTGTTCAATATGCGTAGATTTGCCAGTGCCATGATAGCCGGTAATCATCACGCGGCGATTATGCGCAAAACCAGCAAGAATAGCCAAGGTAGTTTCTTTGTTGAACAGATAGTCAGAGTCAAGCTCTGGCACATGTTCGGAGGTTTCAGAGAACCCCAGCACAGCCATGTTGGATTCAAAACCAAAAAGCTGACTTACAGAAACTTTTTGATCAGGCAGAGCTGTCAGGGACGCAGGCGCAGGAGCAGACATTGTGATTAACTCTATTACAAATTGATGGGGCGCTTCTAAACGGTTGAGCTCAGAAGGGCAAGCTTAGCAGAATCCTGTGGCTCGCAGCGTGTCATAGGCTTTGATCACAGCATTCAGCGTGGCTTCATTGGCTCTGCTGCCATTATTGGCATCAGGGTGAAGGCGTTTTACCAGTGATTTGTATTTAGATTTCACTTCAGCTGGGGTTGCATCTTCTGGCAAGTTTAAGGCTTGCAAGGCTTCAATTTCATTGCGGCGCAATTTGCGGCCATGCTTGGCATTGGTGGTTATCTTTTCTTGCAGCAACATATTCAGGGGATCATTGATATCTTGCGCCGTGCGCCTCGTGCTGCCCACATTTTGCGTTGCCCCTTGGCCCCGTTTCCAGGTTGGCCTATGGCCCGTTTGCGCTTCTTTGCGGAAAGCGGCCTGATCTTCATCTTTCATGCCGTCAAAATAATTATAGGTCTTGTTATATTGCTGCACATGGGCGGTGCAATAGTTGTGGAACAGGCCTTCAGCGCCACGGCCTTTGGGGGCCTTGTGTTTGGCGGGCTTATCGCAACCCACCCACTCACACATCAGCACATCGGGTTCGGGCGCACGTTTGCCAGCCGCAACTGACTTAATGCGGATTTTATCGAAATATTTTGATTCAAGTGTCATTTTTTGATTCAAGTGTCATGGGGTCTCAATTATGCTAGGTGGGAGGAAATTTCGCAACTGGGAATATGATGAAATGCAAATGGATTTGGGGCCAATTGGAAAAATCATGGAGTCCAAGCTGCAAGATTCATTAAAGCCGTCATATTTAGAGCTGATTGACGAGTCAAATCAGCATCATGGACATAGTGGCGCACATCCCAGCGGGGAGAGCCACTATAGAGTGCGCATTGCAGCTGAGGTTTTCAAGGGTAAATCACGGGTGGCCCAACACAGATTGGTGAATGAGGTTCTGGCTGTTGAACTGAAACAGCGGGTTCATGCGCTGGCTATTGAGGTGGTTTAAACCTGCGGCCTCCCCTAAAATACACATAGCACCTTCCCTCCAGCGTAGGCGGGAGTCCAACTTTGAACCGCAACACTTTAAGTAAGTTGGATTCCCGTCTTCGCGGGAATGACGAATTGGAGATATAGGCTTATGCTCGAGCAATCGTCTAATCCGTTTTTACCACTTCTTTTTCAGGCTCGAGCTTTGAAACGTTCAGCATGGCAATTTGTTGTTTGCGTTTTTTTAGCACTTCAAAGCGAAAACCGTGAAACGTGAAAACTTGGCCAGCGTCTGGAATGATGCGGGCTTCGTGGATCACCAAGCCTGCAATGGTGGTGGCCTCTTCGTCTGGTAATGACCAATCGAGGGTGCGGTTTAAATCGCGCAAGGGCACCGCGCCTTCAATGTTATAAGTGCCATTGGCTTGTTTGCGCACACCAGTGGTTACGGCATCAAATTCATCTTTAATGTCTCCCACAATTTCTTCAACAATATCTTCAAGCGTGATTAGGCCCTGCACTTCACCATATTCATCCACCACAATGGCAAAGTGGGTTTTGCGGCGCAGGAAGGCATTGAGCTGATCTGTGAGTGGTCTCGTATCGGGTACAAACCAAGCGGGACTCAGAATATCATCAAGTTTTAGATTAGGAACAGTTCTGCCATCTGCTTGCACCGCGCCAAACAAAGATTTGGCGTGGAGAATACCAATAATGTTATCAGGGTTGTCTTTCCATACGGGCAACCTCGTGTGGCCACTTTTCAAAACTTGCTGAATGATATCACTCATCGGCTCGGAAGCATCCAGCATGTTCATCTTAGTGCGGTGGATCATAATGTCGGCAACTTCAAGATCTTTAAGATCTAGGATGCCACCTAACATATCGCGATCTTTTTTAACTATTGTGCCTTCTTTTTGGTGAAGATCAATAGCACCTCGAATTTCATCATGGGCTGATAAAATGCCTTCAACATTGCTGGTATCGACACCGAAAAACATCAAGGTTTTTTTCACAATGTATTCAACCGTCATCACAATGGGGCCAAGCACTGCTGCGATGAGGCGCATAATGGGAGCAACCGCTAGCGCCACGCGTTCAGGGTAAGCAATGGCATAGGTTTTTGGCATCACTTCGGCAAAGATGAGAATGATGACAGTCAGCGCCACGGAGGCAATCACAGCACCACTGTCACCAAACACTTTGACCAGCGCGGCGGTGGCCACGGCAGAGGCTGTGATGTTGGCCAGAGTGTTGCCAAGCAGCAGAGATCCGATCAAACGTTCTGGCATGGATGTAAGTTTGAGCACGGCTTTGGCGCGCTTGTTGCCACGGCGTTCAAGCTCACTGAGCCTAGCGCGTGAGGCCGTGGTGAGGCCCGTTTCCGAGCCAGAGAAAAAAGCTGATACGAAGATGAGGGCCACAATGGACGCTAACGCCACTGCAACTTCATAATCCATGGTCATGTGAGATCCTCTTGCAGGAAGGACAGCACGCCGCTGTCTGCCACATTTTTGGCAATAAAGGTGTAGCCAATATTTTTTGCCAAAATGAAGGTGAGCTTTCCAGCGAGTGCTTTTTTGTCTTGTCGCATCAACTCCAGCAAATCTTTCGGCGGTGGCAAGCTGCCTGGAATTTCGTTGGCGTGAACCGGAAGTTTGGCGCGTTGCAAATGCTTGGCAACCTTTGAACTCAAGCCCTTGGCGCAGAGGCCTTGCTGTTCTGAAAATTTAAAAGCCTGCACCATGCCAATGCTCACCGCTTCGCCATGGAGGAGGCGGTCAGAATATCCGCATGCCGCTTCTAATGCATGGCCGAATGTATGGCCTAAGTTAAGGAGTGCGCGAACACCCGTTTCGGTTTCATCTTCACCCACAATGCGAGCTTTCATTTCGCAGCTCACGCGCACCGCATGTGCGGTGGCTGAAATATCATTGCCGTCTTGCACCACGGCTTCGAGATTATTATCGAGCCAGTCAAAGAAGTTGGCATCACCCAGCAAACCATATTTGGCAATTTCAGCATAACCAGCGGCGCGTTGGCGTTGTGGCAGTGTAGTGAGCAAATCAAGATCAGCCAGCACCAAGATGGGTTGGTGAAATGCGCCGATCAGATTTTTTCCGAGTGGTGAATTGATGCCGGTTTTTCCTCCCACTGAACTATCAACCATCGCTAACAGCGATGTGGGGATTTGGATGAAATTCACACCCCGGCGCAAAATGCTGGCAGCGAACCCAGTGAGATCACCAATCACACCTCCGCCCAAAGCAATCACGAGGTCGCGGCGCTCAACGCCTACTGCAATCAGTCCATCGCAAAGCTCAGCAAGATATTTATAGCTTTTAGTGCTTTCACCGGCGGGCAGAATGATGGATTTGAATGCGATGTTTTTTGCGATCAAGGCAGCTTCCAAGGTTTTCAAATGATGCTTGGCCACATTTTCATCGGTCACGATTGCCACAAATTTGCGCTTGAGCAGAGGTTCAATCAACTCACCTGCTTTAGGCAATAAGCCTTGGCCTATCAAAATTTCATAACTGCGTTCCGCGAGTGCGACTGGCACACGGTGCAAAATTTTACTCATCGGTATTTTCGTCCCAGCCTTGCCAATCTACAATTGCTTTAATCACGTCATTAACCATTTGGCCGTGTTGTACATCCCGGCTTTCCACGGTAATATTGGCTTCGGCATAAGTTGGATAGCGCTTCTCCATTAGATTTTGCATCACAGCTTCGGGGTTCTCGCGCAGCAGCGGCCTATCATTGCGTTTGCTCACGCGCTTCAAAAGCAGCTCTAAGTCAGCTTTCAACCAAATTGATATGCCATTGGCTTGAATGCGCTTGCGGGTCTCTTCATTCATATAAGCACCACCACCGGTGGCCAAAACCTGCTTGCCGTTTTCAAGCAATCTGGCAATCACGCGGCGTTCGCCTTCGCGAAAATAATCTTCGCCATGATCGGCGAAAATTTCGGCAATGGATTTTCCAGCGGCGGTTTCAATTTCATGGTCAGCATCAACAAAGGGAATATCCAGCTTTTCAGCAAGCCTGCGGCCCACGCTGGTTTTGCCAGCCCCCATCAACCCCACCAAAACAATAGGGTTGTTGCCCAGCAATTGCTTGGCTAATTCGGCGTCTCTTGCGATTGATCTTCTGGCCATGATGTCTGAGGGCGCTTTTAACTGAAGGTTGGGGAAATCGCAAAGCTTGCCTGTTTGGCAAATGGGATTGATCGGTCTATGCTTAATCGCAATGGGTTTTGGAGCTTTGTGAGCAGTGCCGGATACGTTAAGATTTTTGTTTGTTATTGGCGTTATCGTTGGAGCGGTTTATGGCGGTGCCTTGGCGCTTTCCAGTTTTCCACCGGAGCAAAGTGAGATTATAAAGCCCTTGCCGCATGAAAAACTCCGCGCCCAATAATTCAATTGATGCGCGATTTATAGCGCGATTTTTAGAAATGATGAGTGCTGAGCGCGGTGCTGCTGCCAATTCACTGGCTGCTTATGGCCGGGATTTACAATCTTATTTGGAATATCTGGCAGGAGTGAGCAGCACTCTTAAAAATGCCAACACGGACGATGTGCGTGGCTTTTTGGCGGAGGCTGAGCATTTAGGACTGGCTCGCACAACGGCAGCGCGCAGGCTTTCGGCGGTTAAACAATTTCACCGATTTTTGCAGGCCGAAGGTGTTTGTGCCGATAACCCAGCGGTGATTGTGGAAGGCCCGCGAGCGGCCAAGCCTTTGCCCAAAATGCTCAATGACGGGCAAATGGTTGGGCTTTTGGCTGCTGCTGAAGAACGTGTTCAGAAATCCGAAGGCAAAGCATTGTTTAAGGCTTTGCGGCTGCAATGCCTGCTGGAACTTCTAGCAGCCACGGGGCTTCGCGTTTCGGAATTGGTGGGGCTCTCTTATCGCGCGGCCTTAACCGATGATGTGTTTCTCACCATCAAGGGCAAAGGTGGGCGCGAACGCATTGTGCCGATTTCAGATCGGGCACGAGGCTTCCTCACAGCTTATGTGAAGGTGCTGAAAGCCGAAACTGAACAGGAACCTAAGTTTTTATTTCCCTCGCATGGCGCAGGAGGGGCTTTAACACGGCAGCATTTTGCGCTCGAACTCAAAACTTTGGCGCGGTCGGCGGGGCTTGATGCCGCCACAGTTTCTCCCCATGTGTTGCGTCATGTGTTTGCCAGTGAACTTTTGGCCCACGGAGCAGATTTGCGCAGCGTTCAACAGATGCTAGGCCATGCCGATATTTCAACGACGCAAATCTACACGCATGTTCAGGCGGAACGTTTAAAAGAGGTTGTGGAAAAATTTCATCCACTTTCTAAAAAAGGTTCAAGTTGACTTTGAGCGTCCGCATTGCCAGAAACGCC
>JANLPA010000143.1:0-9870 GCA_031366855.1 Hyphomicrobiales bacterium
CCTGGTCATCGTGTCAAACCCGAAATGGAAATCGACCTCGTTCTCAAGGAATGTCATGGTCTAGCATGGGATGCTCTGCGGGAAGATTCATCTTGAGCTGGCCGCCATCACATTCAAAATGACGAGAGCTAAAGGTTTTCCAATTCTCATTGCAAAACCCGCACTCTCGCGCTATATAGCTCCCATCCCCGACAGCACTATGTCAAACAATACAGGGCCGGAATACGGTTCTGAAGGAGAAGAAAGCTATGTCCGCACCTCTGATGCCCAAGGCTACTGCCGTTTGGTTGGTTGAAAATACTGCGCTCACGTTTAAGCAAATTGCAGACCTCTGTGTGCTGCATGAACTTGAAGTGAAGGGCATTGCCGATGGCGATGTGGCCGCTGGCATTAAGGGCATGGACCCGGTGACGGCAGGACAATTGACCCGTGAAGAAATTTCAAAGGGTGAAGGCAATGCCGATTATAGGCTTTCACTTTTGGTTTCAAAAGTTGCTGTGAATGTGAAGCGCGCCACCACTGGCCCACGTTATACCCCAGTGTCGCGCCGTGGTGATCGCCCAGACGCTATTATGTGGCTGCTGCGGTATCACCCGGAAATGCCAGATTCAGCTTTGATGAAATTGGTGGGCACCACCAAGCACACCATTGCTTCGGTGCGCGACCGCGACCATTGGAATGCGTCTAACATTAAGCCTGTTGATCCAGTGACCTTGGGCCTGTGCTCGCAATTGGAATTGGATTTAGCGGTGGCTAAGGCTGCCTCTAAGGGCAAGAAAATTATGCCGGATGCTGCGGCACCACGCACGCTTATTCCGGCTTCGGAAGTTACAGGCACTGCTGCTCATACGGCTGCCTTGGCGGAAGCTGAGGCAGCTCGTTCGCTTGAAGCGCAATCTGCTGCGCCAACGCGCGAAGATGATCAAAAGCAATATGATGTTGATTCCGTGTTTGCCAAATTGAAGGGCATCAAGATCGAAAAGGATAGTGAATAATGCGCATTCTTGTGGTTGGGGCTGAGGGCACGGTTGGCAAAGCTGCGATTGCAGGCCTTTCTAAAACCCACGAGATTATTAAAGCGGGGCGCAAAACTGGCGATGTGCAGGTGGATGTGATGGACGAAGTTTCCGTCACCGCCATGTATCAGAAAGTTGGCAAGGTTGATGCTGTGGTGGCTTGCACTGGTCATTCTTATTTTGGTCCAGTGTCCACCATGTCGCCCACACAATTTTTAGATGGCATGAAAGATAAAGTGATGGGCCAGGTTAATCTGGTTCTGCTCGGCATGAACCATGTGAACGATGGTGGCTCTTTCACATTGGTAAGCGGCATTCTTTCACGAGACCCCATTCGTCAGGGGGCCAATGCGGCGGCTTGCGATGGCGCTTTGGATGCTTTCGTGATTGGTTCTGCGATTGAAATGCCACGGGGCATTCGTATCAATGCCATAAGTCCCGGACTTCTGGCCGATGCCGCACAGAAATATGATGGCTTTTTCCCCGGGCATAAGCCTGTGACCAATGATCGAATTGGTTTTGCCTTTGCCAAGTCAGTTGAGGGCGCGTTGAACGGTCAAATTATCTGTGTGGATTGAGTTTAAACTTTTGACTTAGGAGCGATTCATGACAGCGGCCCCCACCAGTAAATATGCGATCAGCTTTGTGTTCATCACCGTGCTTTTAGACATGGTGGGCTTTGGTTTAATCATGCCGGTGCTGCCCACACTTATTCAATCGGTGGGACATATGGATATTGCTCATGCCTCTTTCATTGGCGGCTGGTTGTTTGCGGCATTTTCGGTGACGCAGTTTTTGTTTGGACCCACCATGGGCAATCTCTCTGATGCTTATGGGCGCAGGCCGCTGTTGCTTTTAGCGGTGGCGGGACTTTTCGTTGATTATCTTATTATGGCATTGGCACCCAGCATTGCGTGGCTGTTTGTGGGGCGCTTGTTTGCTGGCTTTTGTGGCGCATCCTATGTGGTGGCCAATGCCTATATTGCCGATGTGACGCCACCTGAAGGTCGCGCCAAAGCTTTTGGCATGATGGGTGCTGCCTTTGGCTTGGGCTTTGTGATTGGGCCAGCCATTGGCGGGCTGCTTGGCACATTTGGACCGCGTGTGCCTTTCTATGTGGCTGCGGGTGTTTCGCTGTTGAATTTTCTGTTTGGTTATTTTGTACTGCCGGAAACTTTGGCCCCTGATAAGCGCCGTGGCTTTGAACTTTCGCGCGCCAACCCCCTTGGCACGTTTAAAGTTTTCAAAACCTATAAAGGGGTTTTGCCTCTCTGCGGAGTGATGGCGATTTATTTCTTTGCCACCTCAGTTTATCCAGCCATTTGGCCTTATTGGGCCACGGCCAAATTTGGCTGGAGTGCAGCAATGATTGGTTTGACACTGGCTGCCTTTGGCGTGGTCAACGCATTGTTCCAAGGTGGGGCAACGGGTTGGGCGGTTAAAAACTTTGGCGAGTGGAATGTGGCCTTGATTGGTATGATTGTTGGGGTGATTGCGGTGTTTGGCTATGGATTGGCGACGGGCCTCACCATGGTGATGATTTTGTTGGTTGTGCACGGGCCGGAAGGGTTTGTGCACCCAATGCTCACAGCGATGATTTCCAAAGAAGTTCCGGCTGATGCGCAAGGTGAAATGCAGGGCGGCATTGCTGGTGTGCAAAGCTTGGCCATGTTGCTTGGCACCTTAGTGTTCTCGCAATTGTTTGGATATTTTCTGCTGCCAACATCGCCCATTGTTTCTCCCAATGTTGCGTTTTTCGTTGCTGGTGGATTTATAATTCTAGCGTTGGTTTTGTTTTTGCTGAAATCACACAGGCCTCTTGCAGAAAAGGAATCTACATGATTGTACACAGTGTTATATTCAGCTTGAAACATGACAAGGGTTCTAAGGCTGAGATGGATTTTTTGAGGGCAGCGGATGTTTTGATTGGTATTCCCGGCGTGCAGAATTTTGAAAAGCTGCGTCAAGTGAGTGCAAAGAATACGTATGATTTTGGCTTCTCGATGCAATTTGCTGATCAAGTGGCTTATGATTTTTATAACACACATCCTGATCACACGGCTTTTGTGCAGGGGCGTTGGATTCCGGAAGTGGCCAAGTTTTTAGAAATTGATTATGTGGCACTAACATAGATATGTCCGCAATTTCTTGTGGGCATTCTGGGCGGAAAATTACATAACCACTTTGCCGTGCATGGCTTTGTACTTGGCTTTTGAAACTGAAACCCAGCCTTGGCCTTTGCAAGAGTTCATGCCTTTGTAGCCATGGCCTGCTTGCTTGCAAGAACCATGACCTTTGCATGAGTTGATGCCAGCGCACTTTACTTTAGCTGTCATCATAGCTGCATTTGCTGGTGCAATGATTGATGATGCAAGAACGGCTGAAAAAGCTGCGGCGGCAAGGGCAACGCCAGATTTTGAAACGTGGATCATGATATTCCTCATTATGCTGTTTGCAGTCTTATGACCACATATGCACAAGCTGAAGAATTGGGCTATGACGTGCCAGTCACAAGCCAGTGATGCAAAATGTAATCGATATGACCTTGAAACTTACCGCCATAACTTATGTAGTTTCTGATTACGATGAAGCCATCACTTGGTTCACTGAGAAACTTCATTTCAAGCTACTTGAAAACACCGATATGGGCGCAGGCAAGCGCTGGGTTCTGATTGAGGCGGGCGGGGTGCGTTTGCTATTGGCTAAAGCCGATGGCGAAGAGCAAATCGCCAGCATTGGCAAAGCAGCGGGCGGGCGCGTGGCCTTCTTTTTAAACACTGATGACTTCGCCCGCGACCATGGGAGGATGGTGGCCGCAGGCGTTAAATTTAGAGAAGCCCCACGCCATGAAGCTTACGGCACCGTGGCAGTATTTGAAGATCTCTATGGCAATGGCTGGGATTTAATCCAGCCGAAGTGAATGCTTTAAGCAGCCATCTTCATTTGTCGTTCAACATTGGTAATTTCGTCTTTAATTTTAAGTTTTCGGCGCTTTATTTCAGCCAGTTGCGAATCAGTGGTGGCAGGATGCGCAGCAGCGTCTTCCAGCTCTTTTTCCAAAGCGCGATGTTTTGTGATGAGTTCGTTCAGGTGGTTTTTCAGGCTCATTCCAGTCTCCAAAGAGTTAAGGGAACCTACGCACAAACACGTCATATGTTTGTAACAGGATGATGACATATATTTGGGGGCTTGTCGATTGCTTCACAAGAGCATAGTTGATTTTTTGAGAGGCCAATTGGAAAAAATGAATGGATACGTTGCAGGAAGTTCAACTTCGCTCAAAGTTGCATAATTTATATCAAGAACACCGCGATCTTGACTATGCCATTGCGGCGTTTGAAGCTTCAGGCAAAGCAGACCCGTTGCAATTGCAGCGCTTGAAGAAAATGAAGCTGGGCATTAAGGACAAGATTTTGCAAATCGAGAATATGCTCATTCCTGATATCATTGCGTGAAAAGAGTTGTAAAATTGACCGCACCTGTAGCCATCATTATGGGTAGCCAATCTGATTGGGCCACTATGAAACACGCCGCCGAAATTCTTGATACTTTGGGTGTGGCCCATGAAGCCAAAATTATTTCAGCGCACCGCACGCCGGAACGGCTTTATGAATTTGCACGCGGGGCCAAGGCTGCTGGCTTTAAAGTTATTATTGCAGGCGCTGGTGGTGCTGCCCATTTGCCGGGCATGACGGCGGCGATGACAATTTTGCCAGTGTTTGGTGTTCCTGTGGAATCCAAAGCTTTAAGCGGACAGGATTCATTATTGTCCATTGTGCAAATGCCGGGTGGTATTCCAGTTGGCACATTGGCCATTGGCAAGCCGGGGGCAATAAACGCTGGCTTGCTTGCGGCTTCGGTGTTGGCATTATCGGATGATAAATTATCGGCGCGTTTGGCAGCATGGCGGGAAAAGCAAACGGCATCCGTTGCCGTAGAGCCTAAGGATGAATCGTGACAGCGCTTCCTCCCGGATCAACCATTGGCATTTTAGGCGGCGGGCAATTGGCGCGCATGTTGGCGCTGGCTGCAGCTAAGCTTGGCCTCAACTGCCATATTTATGCGCCGGAGAAAGACAGTCCAGCCTTTGCGGTTTCGGCTGCTCATACGATTGCAGCTTATGATGATGAAGCGGCACTCGCGGCATTTGCTGCTTCAGTGCAGGCGGTGACTTATGAATTTGAAAATGTGCCAGCAACCACTGTGCAGTTTCTTGAAACGCTGACAACAGTGAGGCCGGGTTCTAAAGCCTTGAGCGTTGCGCAAGACCGCAAAGCCGAAAAAATGTTGGCGCGCGAAATGGGGGCGATCACCGCTCAGTTTGTTTCAGTCAATTCGCTAGATGATTTGCACAAGGCCATTGCGCGCATTGGCTATCCCTCAGTATTGAAAACCAAACGCATGGGTTATGATGGCAAGGGGCAAGCCAAGTTGCTTTCTGCCGCAGATGTGGGACCTGCATGGGCTGCCATGAAGAATCAGCCTTCGATTCTCGAGAGTTTCGTGAATTTCCGCATGGAAATGTCAGTTATTTGCGCGCGAGGGGTTGATGGTGCCTTTGCCGCCTATGAGCCAACCGAAAATATCCACTTAAATCACATCCTCCACACCTCCACAGTTCCAGCCCAAATTGATGAAATGCTGGCTGCGGAAGCGGTTTACGTGGCCCAACGCATGGCCGACACTTTGGAATATGTGGGTGTGATGGGCGTTGAGTTTTTTGTTGCCGATGATGTGATCTATGTGAATGAAATTGCCCCCAGAGTGCATAATTCCGGCCATTGGACGCAAGATGCCTGCATTATCAGCCAGTTCGAGCAGCATATGCGCGCCGTGGCTGGTTGGCCGTTGGGGGCCACCACCAGACATTCAGATGTGGTGATGACCAATTTGCTGGGCGATGAGATTAACCAATGGGAAGCGCTTGCGGCCGAGCCGGGCGTGGCTGTGCATGTCTATGGTAAGCGTGATGCCAGAGCCGGGCGAAAAATGGGGCACTATAACCGCATAACCCCTCGACAGGGCTAGTGCCATGTGTTAGGGACTCCGCCAACTTGGGGCCTTAACGGCCCTTTTTATCTGATTTAACCCTTTTTTTGTTCGAGGTTTTTCTTGCAAGTTATCGTTCGTGACAACAATGTTGATCAAGCCCTTAAGGTTCTGAAGAAGAAGCTTCAACGTGAAGGCATCTTCCGTGAAATGAAAATGCGCGGTGCTTTTGAAAAGCCATCCGTGAAGCGCGCCCGTGAGCAAGCTGAAGCTGTGCGCCGTTCGCGCAAGCTGGCCCGCAAGAAGTTGCAACGCGAAGGCCTGTTGCCAATGCCCAAGAAAATAGAAAAGCCCAAGCGCTTCGGCGGTGGCGCTGGTTTCTAAGCGATAGAGAATTTGAATTTGAAAAAGCCGCTGAGAGATCAGCGGCTTTTTTGTTTATCTATTTCTTACTTACTGCCCTTCTCCCCTTGAGGGAGAAGGCTAAGGATCTCTCTTAATTACTTCTCAGCCCCATCAAACACCGCCCTGATCTGCGGCAGCAGGTCGGCGTTGCCAGCAATATAGCCGCCGCTGAACAGTGGGTTTGCTTCGCCTTTGATGCCTACAACAAATCCGCCAGCTTCGCGGATAAACAAAACCCCTGCAGCCATGTCCCAGGCTTTTAGGCCGTTGCACCAAGCACCATCTATGCGGCCCATGGCGATGTAGGCCATGTCCATGGCGGTTGAACCCATGGCGCGAATGCCGGAGGTTTTCACCTGCATCAAATCCATTTCAGCGCGGTGGGCTATGTGATCGCCTTTGCCGCGGCCGGGCAGGCAGGTGCAGACCAACGAGTCAATCAACTCGCGCCGTCCGGCCACGCGCATGCGCTTGTTGTTTACAAAACTGCCGGTGCCTTTTTCGGCGTGGAAAAGCTCATCGGTGATTGGGTTATACGTCACACCCGCCACAATCTCGCCTTTGCGTTCCAGTGCAATAGTTATGGCAAAGAAGGGCAATGCATGCATGAAATTGAAGGTGCCATCGATCGGGTCAATGATGAAGCGATGATCAGCGTCAGTGCCCTTATGCTCGGCTTCTTCCTCGCCCAGAATACTATAAGTTGGCCGCGCGGTGAGTAGCTCTTGGCGCAACACAGATTCGGCGCGCTTATCTGAATTGGTTACAAAATCGCCGGGGCCTTTGACTGAGATTTGCAAATTGGTCACTTCACCAAAATCGCGCTGCACGCCACGGGCGGCTTTACGAACGGCGGCGATCATTACAGTCATAATAGGTGTGGTCACGAGAACTTGGCTTTCATTGTGGATTGCGAGTGCAGCGCTTAGCAAGGAAAGTGGCTTAAGGGTAGGGGCTTTAACGTTTTGCGTTTTGCAAAGTTAAGAGCCCTCATCCGCCTGTCGGCACCTTCTCCCATCCCAAGGAGGACGGGAGAAGGCGGCTGAATTGGGTGCCTTCTCCCGTTTGCTCTTGCAAATGGGAGAAGGTGCCGACAGGCGGATGAGGGCTCTTTGCGGAAACAAATTCCTTTGCTAACGTAGAAAACATGGCACGTCCCCCCATCCATCCCGGTTCCATTTTGAATGATGAACTTGTTGAATTGAATTTGACGGCCACAGCATTGGCGCGGCACATCAATGTGCCTGCAAATCGCATTACGCAGATTATTCAGGGTAAACGCACGATCACGGGCGATACGGCATTGCGGTTGGGGCACTGGTTTGGAAACTCACCCCAATTTTGGCTGAATTTACAGAGTCAATATGATTTGCGAATTGCGGAAGCTGAGGCCGGAAAAGAAGTTCAGAAATTGCCGACGCGGGCGGCCTGAGCTTATTCGCCCATGACCTTTGCAAGATTTTCCAATCTTCCCGCAGCCATATCCAGCTGGGTGGTGAGATTGGTCTCTATAGTCTTCAATTGGCCTTGCGCCAAGTTGCGGCTTTCGCGCAGGCCGTTTACTTGATCTTCTAGCGCTTCGATTTTTTTGATGGCTTCGCTCAGGCGATCAGCCACCATCAGGCCGCTCATCACCAGCAACCTGATATCGCCGATGGAGCCAACGCTTGATTTGATGCGGGCAACTTCCGTGTCGAGCAAAGTGGCCAGTTCACGCAAATGGCCCTCTTCGCCATCGGGGCATTGCATGGTGTAGGGGCGGTCGGCTACGGTTACGACTACATTGGCCATATTATGCTCCGCTATTAGAATGCAGAACAGAGCGGATGCGGCCCACGGCAGTATCAATTTTGCCCGCTGCTTGCTTGCTAGTGTCCACCAGTTCAGCGGCTTTGACGCGCACTTGATCCAGCTCTTTGTTGAGGCGCAGTTGATCGCGTTGCATAACCACGGCTTCGCCCGCTAAGGTTTTCAACCGGCGCGTTTCTTCAATACTGCGCTTGCTCGCCAGCTCGAACTTGCCCAAGGCTTGTTCGAAGCGCGCGAATGCCGCATCAAGTTTGTTTGTGTCTGTCATCGTCGCCCTGTGCCGCAACTTGCTCCTCTTGCGGCGAATATCCTTTTAGCACAACTCTTTGCTTCGGAAAGCTTAATCTTTGCATTCGCCAAACTGCATAAGTTCACTGAAAAGCCCGAAGTTGACAGCGCCGTGCGGGATGTTATCAGAAAGAAATATCAACGCTTCTTCCAGAAAAGCAGGACCTGACATGACCGATGTTTCCCCTCGTATGATGGCCAACGCCATCCGCGCCCTCTCCATGGATGCTGTTCAAAAAGCCAATAACGGCCATCCGGGCCTGCCCATGGGTGCGGCCGACGTGGCGACGGCGCTCTTCAAAGATGTTCTGAAATTTGACGCTTCGGCCCCGCATTGGCCAGATCGTGATCGGTTTATCTTGTCAGCGGGCCATGGGTCCATGCTGCTTTATTCGCTGCTGCATCTCACTGGTTATAAAGACATGACCATTGAGCAGATTAAGAATTTCCGTGAATATGGTTCAATCACCGCTGGCCACCCTGAATATGGCCATGCCACAGGCATTGAAACCACCACTGGTCCACTGGGCCAAGGCATTGCCAATGCGGTGGGCTTTGCCATTGCCGAGCGCCATTTGAATGCGCGCTTTGGTGATGATCTTGTGAACCACAAAACTTATGTGTTGGCGGGTGATGGTTGCTTGATGGGAGGCATTAGCCAGGAAGCTTTGTCACTGGCCGCCCATTTGCGCCTGAAGAATTTGATTGTGATGTGGGATGATAATGGCATCACCATCGATGGCAAGGTGGGCTTGGCTGATTCAACTGACCAGCTGCAGCGCTTTGCCGCCTCGGGCTGGAATGTGGTGCGCGTGGATGGCATGGACCAAAATGCGGTTTATCAAGCGCTGAATACTGCTCAACATGCTGATCGCCCCAGCATGATTGCGTGTCGCACCATCATTGGATTTGGCGCCACCAATAAGCAGGGCACCAAGGGTGTCCATGGTTCGCCGTTGGGTGTTGATGAAATTGCCGTGGCGCGGAAAACCTTGGGCTGGGATTCAGCACCTTTTGTTGTGCCACCTGAAATTTTGGCAAAATGGCGTGAAGTTGGTGCGCGCGGAAAATCGGCGCGTGAAGCGTGGGAGGCTCGCCTTGCTGCCTCTCCGATGAAAGCTGAGTTCAAGCGCGTAATGGCTGGCGAATTGCCGAAGAATTTCGACACGACGATTGCAGCTTATAAGAAGGCGCTGGCCGCCAAGCCGCCAGAAGTGGCCACACGCAATTCATCGCAAGATGCTTTGAATATCATCAACCCGGTGGTGGTTGAGGCCATTGGTGGCTCGGCGGATTTGACGGGCTCTAACAACACCAATTCCAAAGATATGAAAATTTTGGACGCTGCAAATTATGGTGAGCG
>JANLPA010000038.1:0-25539 GCA_031366855.1 Hyphomicrobiales bacterium
GGCGCAGAAACCGAAATGGCCCAGCAACCACCAAAGGCTTTTCTGGCATGAGAATAATGCGCGTAGTCCAGCGCATGCCAAGCGTGGTTAGAACCCAAATGCGCAACGCTTGCAGCATTGCAAACATAGCAATCAAAATCCAGTTCACATCCTGCCCACGCGCAAAAATCCATAATCCCAAAAGCCACACTGCATGAAACAAAACAATCACTGGATAATGTGCAGCGCCAACTTCGCGCCCACCGTTAGCAACCAATGCCGCCGTGTTGCGCCGTGCAATCACCAGCTCCGCCAAGCGCTGCACCGTGACCAAGGCCAGAATAATCTCAGGCCACATGCTCAATGCACCATGGTCATAAATGTGCCTGTGAAGCCTGGTCCCAAGGCGCAGAGAAAGCGACGGCCTTTGGTGGGTGCGGCCAAACATTCTTTGAGCACAAATAAAACCGTAGGGGCTGACATATTACCAAACCCTGCCAGCACTTTGCGTTCATTCACCAAGCGCCCTTCACCCAATTCAAATGAACTCTCCAAAGCTTGAATTACTTTCGCGCCACCGGGGTGAAATGAATAAGCATCCACGTCCTTAAACGACAATCCATTTCGTTCCATAAATATATCGGTTGCCGGGCGCAAATCGCGCGAGGCCAAATCAGGAATGCTGCGCGAAAAAATTGCACCAAACCCTTCAGGGTCCACGCGCCAGCCCATCACATCAATGGTGTTTGGCCAACAATGTTCACCAGTATGTTCAATGGCACCATGGCCAGCTTCAGCGCCAGCACAGAGAACCGCAGCCGCCGCACCATCGCCAAAGAGAGCAGAGGCAATGATATTCGATTTGGTCATTTCATCAGGCCGGAAAGCCAATGTGCAAAGCTCAATCACCACCAGTAAAACTTTTTTGCCAGGCATGGCAACGGCCAATTTTGATGCAAGCCCCAAGCCTGATAATCCACCTGCACAGCCGAGCCCAAAAACTGGCACACGGTGCACATCAGTCCGAAAACCCATCTCATGCAACACATGTGCTTCGATGGAAGGCGTTGCGATGCCAGTAGAAGACACGGTGACAATCGCATCAATCTCAGAAGCCTTGCACTTAGCGTCGCACAATGCCTGTGTCGCAGCATCCTTAAATAATTGCTTAGCAGCCGACAAAAACAATGTAGTTCTATCAGGCCAGCCATGCGGCTCATGGAACCATGCAGAAGGGGCAGCAGAATAACGCCGTTCAATGCCCGTATTGGAAAACACCGGCTGCATTTTTTCAAACAGAGCGCCGAAGCGTGCAAAAATTTTTGCTGCCTGCACTTCAACATCTTTGGTGTCGAGAATATGCGGCGGCACAGCAGTGGCGATACTCAAAAGCTGAGCGCGTGGCGAAATTGTCATGAAAGTCCTTTAATCACAATACGCTCATCAGTGGCGCTTATTCCACTGATACGCAAGGATTGAGATATTGGCTCACCCGCCAGTCACACTCATGTGACGAGAAACCGCTGGTTTATTATGCGTGCGGTCAATAATAAAATCATGGCCCTCAGGCTTGCGCGAAATGGCTTCTGCAATAGCCGCATGTAAAAGCCCATCACTTTCCGAGGCGCGAAGAGGCGCACGCAAATCCGCCGCATCTTCTTGGCCCAAGCACATATATAATGTTCCCGTGCACGTAAGCCTAACGCGATTGCAAGACTCGCAAAAATTATGCGTGAGCGGTGTGATAAACCCAATGCGCCCGCCGGTTTCTTTCACTGTCATATAGCGCGCTGGCCCACCGGTTTTATGCGGGTCATCAATCAGCGTAAACTGCTCCATCAATTGCGCACGCACAACTGACAGCGGCAGATACTGGTCCGTGCGGTCGCCATCAATATCACCTAATGGCATAGTTTCGATCAGTGTAAGTTCCAACTTCTGCTCATGGCACCAGCGGATCATATCTGGAATTTCATGCTCGTTAACGCCCTTCAGCGCCACGGCGTTGATCTTGATGGAAAGCCCAGCATCTTGCGCGGCCTTAATGCCATCCAACACCTTAGACAAATCACCCCATCGGGTGATCTCTTTGAACTTGGCAGGGTTCAGTGTGTCCACCGAAACATTAATGCGCTTCACGCCATGCAAAGCCAATTCCTTGGCATATTTTGCCAATTGGCTACCATTGGTGGTCAGCGTTAATTCCTCCAGCGCGCCGGATTTTAAATGCCGCGAAAGGCTTTCCACCAAAGTCATAATGCCCTTGCGCACCAAGGGTTCGCCACCTGTGAGACGTAGTTTTTTCACACCTTGTGCGATGAAAGCCGAACATAAGCGATCTAATTCTTCCAGCGTCAGCAAATCTTTGCGCGGCAGAAATGTCATGTCCTCGGCCATGCAATACACGCAGCGGAAATCACAACGGTCCGTCACCGAAACACGGAGATAACTCACATGGCGGCCAAACGGATCGATGAGGGCAGGAGAACTGTGCATGCCCTATATTTGGGCGAACATAGCGCATAGGTCAAGGGATCGTGTATAGCGATTTCGTGAAGTCGCGCCTATGGTGGTTTGGCAATGAAGCAGCCTCACCTCAATCGACGTCAAGCGCTTGCCCTGCTTGGATTATCCAACCTCGGCGCAATCAAGCAGGCCGAAGTTGATCTCGCTTTGGTTCTCGCCATTGATTGCTCGTTTAGCGTGGGTGCAGAAGAATACCATTTGCAAATGCGCGGCTTGGGCAGCGCCTTGATGAACCCACAGGTTTTTGAAGCCATTCAACATGGGCCGAACAAAAAAATTGCAATCTCGGCATTTCTCTTTGCCGATGATCAAAGGCAAAATCTCATAATTCCCTGGCGAACCATTGCGGCACACAAGGACGCCTTTTCCATGGGGATGCATTTGCTGAACACATCCCGTGATCTTGCGCCAGGTGGCACCTCGATTAGCAGTGCATTGCTTTTTGCCCAAGCATTTTTGAAAAACGCGCCAAAAGCATTGCGGCAAGTGGTCGATATTTCCACCGATGGCATTAACAATTCCGGTCCATCTACGATGGAGGTGCGAGATCAACTGAGCGTTGCGGGCATCACCATAAATGCACTGGCCATTGTAAACGAAGTTAAATCTCTTGCTGCTTATCTCGAAAGCGAAGTGACCAGCGGCGAAGGAAGCTTTGTAATGAAAGCAAATTCATATCAAGTCTATGGCGAAGCAATTCTGAAGAAGCTAATCAAAGAAATTGAAGGGCCGGGAATATCGTGAACCTCAATACCCTGGTGGCGGAATAAATCCGCCCAGCTCCTGTTCCAATAACTCAGCAAATTTCAAACTGGTGTAGTCACCATATTCGCGCGTGATAATTTGGATTCCTGTTGGCAAGCCTTGGGGCGTAAGTCCAAGCGGCGCTACAGTTGAAGGCAAATAATAGCCGCCAGAATAACCAGCCCAGAAGCGCTGATCGATGGTCGATACACGTTTGCCATTCACTTCAATAAAGCGCTCATGCCGTTCACCAATCTGATCATGCGGAAATGCTGCGGAAGCCGCAGCAGGACACAGCAGCACATCCCAGTCATTGAAGAATTTATCCCAGATCTGGCGCATCTGGTGGCGGCGTTCGCTCACCATCAGCCAATCACGATGCGACAATGCAAAAGCCCGTGTCATCATCGCCACATAGGATTTATCACCGTGCGCAAGATCACCGGCCTTCACTACCGCCGCACTATATTCAGCGTCGGTCAACCGGCGCGAAGCCGTGGCGCGGAGCAGGGTGATGTAAATTTCGTAAGCCTCTTCATCGCTGAAGGCTGGTCTGGCATCAAATGAAAGCTTCTTCACCAGTTTTTTCAAAGCACCAGCCGCCGCAAAAATTTTATCTTGCACAGGCTGATCAACTTCGGACACAGCGCTGGAAACCTTCACAGCCACGCGAAAGTCTTTGAGGGTCTTCTGCGGGGCGCGCGGCAATTTAATATTCACCCCACGCTCCTCCGAACCCACCAAAATATCCATCATCGCTGTCAAATCTTTGGCCGAGCGCGCCAAGGGACCACCCACGGTAATGTCGGCTGGCACCACAATGCCCGGGCGCATTTGCCCGCGATAAGGCACCACACCATAGGTGGGTTTGTGACCGAACACACCGCAATAATGAGCAGGGTTGCGAATGGAAGCGCCAATATCATTGCCGAGTTCCAGCGCACTCATGCCTGTGGCCAGTGCGGCAGCCGAGCCACCAGATGAGCCGCCGGGCGAGCGCGTTAAATCCCAAGGATTATTCGTGGTGCCATAAATTTCATTAAAGCTCTGCCAGTCAGACAAATCCAATGGCACATTGGTTTTACCCCACATAACGGCACCAGCTGCCGTCATGCGCTGCACAACCGCAGCATCAGACTTTGCAATGTTGTTGCGAAGTTTGGGATTGCCGAATGTGGAGGGATGGCCGACCCAATCAATCGACTCCTTAGCCGTCATCGGAACGCCCTCAAATGGCCCCAGCGCCTCACCTTTTTTTAAGCGTCGATCAGAAACCGCGGCGGCGCGCAAAGCCCGGTCCATATCGGTGAGAATGACAGCATTCACTTTATCATTATGCAACGCATATTGATCCAAGCAGGCTTGCAGCAACTCTTTAGATGAGAGCTTGCCCGCCTTCAACATGCGGCCAAGTTCGAGTGCAGATTTAAAAACCAGATCAGCCATGAACGGAGAATACCCATGTGGCATTTGCATGCAAGCCCTAGCGACAAATCGCATAGGTCTGTGTATCAACACCCCATGAACCAACACCGCTACATTGGATATTTTTACGCAGCATCAGGTGCCGCATTATTTTCCACCAAAGCCATTTTCATAAAACTTGCATATATGGAGCAGGCCAACGCCGCATTGATGCTGGCCTTGCGCATGGCCATTTCGCTGCCATTTTTTATGGGGGTTGGATTCTATGCGCTTTATCAATTGCGCCGCGCTGGCAAGCCATTGCCCAGTTTTGATATGTTGGTCCGCGCCACACTGGTGGGCTTTGTGGGCTATTATATTTCTTCGCAATTGGACTTTGCCGGATTGATTTATATCTCTGCACAGTTAGAACGCTTGGTGCTGTTCACCTATCCCATTTTTGTGATGTTCTTAGGTTGGATGTTTTTCAAAGCCCGCATCACCTGGTTCAGTGTGTTGGCAGCGGCAATCACATATGCCGGACTCGTGGTGGTGTTTTTAAGCGCCTTGCCAACCGGCGGCAGCAATACCATCATTGGCACAGCCTTGGTTTTAGGCTGCGCTATCACATTCGCAGCCTATCAGCTGTTTGCCAAAAAACTAATCTCAAGCATGGGCAGCATGTTGTTCACATCAATTGCGCTATCAGCTTCAGGCTTTGCCTGCATCGCACATTACATTGTGGTGAGCCGCAGTTTTGATTTTTCATCGAGCCCGCGTTTCTTCTGGCTCTCCGCAGGCACCGCAATTTTCGCAACAGTTATCCCATCATTTTTAGTAAACGCCGGATTGTCACGCACCACCCCACAAACCACCAGCATGATCGCCACCATATCCCCACTCATCACCATTGCGCTGGCCGTGTGGATTTTAGGCGAGCCGTTTACCATTGCAGATGCGATTGGTTCGGCAATGGTGATCGCCGGAATTGGCCTTTATGCGTGGGCGGATTCTCGGAAGGCAATTACGACGGAAGTGGAAGCCGCTTAACTCACATTATCGGGCAGTACTTCCTTCCGCTTGGCCATGAAATCTCTCAGGCCTTCGTCAATGCCTTCGTCTAAAGCCGGAGCCACATATTCATTCAGCATATGTTTCCATTTGGAATTGGCGCGCACCACAATATCTTTCTCGCCATCATCATGCCATTGCTCATACGAATTATTATCAGCAAGGCCTGAACGCCAGAAGGCGGTTTCAAAATTCTTCTGCGTGTGTTCACAACCGAGATAATGTGCACCGGGGCCAACTTCGCGGATGGCATCCATGGCCTGACCATTTTCGGAGAAGTCCACACCCTCTGCAAATTTCTGGAACATGCTGAGCTGATCGGCATCCATGATCAGTTTTTCATAGCCAGATGAAAGTCCACCTTCCAGCCAACCGGCCGAATGCAGACAGAAATTCACGCCTGATAGTATTGTGGACCATAGCGTGTTGGACGTTTCGTAAGCCGCCTGTGCGTCAGGAATTTTAGACCCACAGAGCCCACCACCCGATCGGAAAGGCACACCCATGCGCCGCGCCAGTTGTGCGGCACCAAAGGTCACATGCGCTGGTTCCGGTGTTCCAAAAGTTGGCGCACCTGATTGCATGGACATTGACGCAGCAAACGTGCCGAGCACCACAGGCGCACCGGGGCGGCAGAGCTGCGTGAAGGCAATGCCGACCGAAGCTTCAGCCAAAATCTGTGTGAGTGTGCCAACTGTTGTGGTGGGCGACATGGCACCAGCCACGATGAATGGCGAGATGACGCATGCTTGATTTGCGCGGGCCAAAACTTTGAGCGCACCCAACATAACGCCATCCCACACCATCGGCGAATTGGCATTGATCAGCGATGTCATCACGCAATTCTGATCGACAAATTCTTTGCCGAACAACATTTCGCACATTTGAACAGAATCCGCCGAGCGTTCACCCGCTGTGACTGACGACATGAATGGTTTGTCGGAATATTTAATGTGGGTGTAAATCATATCGAGATGACGCTTAGCCACTGGAATATCCACAGGTTCACACAAAGTGCCGCCTGCATGATGCAAGCTTGGCAGCATGTAAACCAGCTTGGCGAAATTGCGAAAATCTTCAATCGTTGCGTAACGCCTGCCTTCATCTAAATTGCGAATGAACGGAGGACCGTAAACCGGAGCAAACACTGTGTTGTTGCCACCAATCACCACCGAGTTTGCCGGATTGCGCGCATGCTGCACATATTCGCGCGGCGCAGTTTTTATCAGCGAGCGCACCAGCCCACGCGGGAAACGAATGCGAAAGCGGCGTGCTTCAGTGGCGGAGGCTTTTACGTCAGCACCCACATCTTTCCACATTTGAACGGCTTCTTCGTCTTCATAAAAATCAATACCGGTTTCCTGCAACACCGTTTCAGCATTGTGCTCAATCAGCTCAAGCTGATCATCAGAAAAGGGCTCGTAAAGCTTGATATTGCGACGAATATAGCCAGCTTGCTTAATCTCGTTAGAGCCTCGAAGCGCCCGCCTCGCATCGGCACCACCGCGCGCACGACGGCCTGTTGGAGCGGGAGCTGGCTGTTCATCAGTCATTTAAGAGCCTCAGTTGAGAAAGTTTCACCTGTCGCTGGTTTATACTCAACATGAAGACGCGGGCGGCAACAAGCGTCAAAGGGAGGGCGGGAAACGACTTTCCTTGCGCCCGGCAATCTCATCCGACAAATCATGGTTCACATCGCGGTGGCCAGCTTCATCTTGGCGCACCACAATAACCACATCACGCAGCCGCGCATCGGCGGGCAGGTTCCAATATTTTATCGCAAATTCAGGTGCTGGAATGTTCTCAGCGCGGCCGGCATCAATGTCGGCCAGATATTCAGTGTAACTGTAAACTGCTTCCTCTTCGAGATAGCCCACAAACCTGTGCGCCACGCGCGGCCAGAGCAAATAGAATATAAAAAACCCGTTGAAGAAAATTCCCTGAGCAATGACAATCAATATGCGCTCTAACCAATTGGGTTTGGCCACGCTGATAAATGTCATTAAATGGGCGCGCTCATTCTCAGCTTCATCCAGCAGAACTTTAATCCAGCCGCGATCATCTTGCATTCTTCGCAAAGATTTTAGATGATTGAGCATCCCACCCACCATGCCGGGCACAGCGGCCACAGTTTCCAGCACCACGGCGCGGTGGCCATAACGATGGCGAAAGAAAACATCAGCAAAAAGCCGCATGAATTTCACGGCTCCATAAGCAATGCGATCGCCAACACCAACGGGCTTATAATGGGTGACGCGGAGTTCGGTTTCAGGGTTCATTGTAGGTTCCTTCTGAGCTTAAATTAGATACACCTTACTACATTTCAAACGTCAAATTCGCCACATGTGACAAGGCCCCTCACCCTCCCATTGCCCCTGCAATGGGAGGGTGAGGGGCTTTAGAATTGCACTCGCAATTCCTCCAGCCCATGAAAATGATAGACGTCCTTATAACGCGGAACACCCACTAATCGTAACTTCGGCAGCCGCGCAAACAACGTCTCAAACGCAATCAACATTTCCAGCCGTGCCAATGGCGCACCGATGCAAAAGTGAATGCCAGCACCGAAACTCACATGTGGGTTTACTTCACGGGTGGGGTTGAAAATCTCGGGTGACTCAAAGCGCGCCGGGTCACGGTTGGCTGCCCCCAGCATCAGTCCCACCGTTTCGCCTTTTTTAAACTTCACACCTGCAAATTCCAAATCTTCCAAGGCATATCGTGTGAACATGTGCAGCGGTGCGTCAAAGCGGAAAATTTCCTCAATCAGGGCAGGGGTGATGGGACCGCTAAGGCCGCGCTCCAACATGGCTTTGGCACCATTGCCGATTGAATGCACGGTAGCTTCATGCCCTGCGTTGAGAATTAAAATGGCGGTAGTGACTAATTCATCCTCAGTTAATTTCTGGCCTTCACTTTCCGCACGCGCCAATTCCGAGAGCAAATCTTCGCGTGGATTCTTACGCCGCTCCGCAATCAGCCCGCGCATATAAGCGCTGAATTCAAGTACGGCCCTCACCGCCGCATCTTCAATCGCGCGGTCCCGCTTGGCCATATACATACTCACATGATCATGCGACCATTTCAAAAACTGGTCAGCCATTTCAGGAGGCGCGCCCAGCAATTCGCAAATGACGATCACTGGAATGGGTGTGGCATAGGCCGTTAATAAATCAACTTCACCTGATACGTCAAACCCATCAATTAAACGATTGGAAATACTCTTAATTATGGGGCGCAAACGTTCAATATGGCGCGAAAGAAATGCCCGGTTTATCAACCCGCGCAACCTTGTGTGCACAGGCGGTTCAAGTTCCAGCAGTGAATGCTGTTCATGATCAGTAAAAGCCTTGATGTGTAAAGACGGCTCCTCCCAGCCCAGTTCTTCGCGACTTGCCACATGTAAAATCTGGCGGCCAAAACGACGGTCACGCAACAGCGCATTTACATCCTCATGGCGCGCAAAACACCAATGCCCATACTGCTCCCATTTGAACACCGGAACCTGTTCACGAATGCGGTCATAATAGGGATAGGGGTTTGCATAGAACTGCGCCTCACGCGGGACGAGTTGCACGGAGCGGGTGTTGGAATCAATCTTCATTGCAGCTAGGGTCCATTTTTTGATTCACTCTCCCATATTTAGGACCACATGCAAACCACACGTCCCAATGAATTTATCGCCCTCGTTGCCATGCTCACCGCTTTGGTGGCGATGTCAATTGATACTATGCTGCCTGCAGTGGGCATTATGGCAACTGAACTTCATGCCGCAAACCCCAATGATCGCCAGCTTATCGTATTGGCTTTTTTCGGCGGCATGATGATTGGCACTTTGATTTTTGGTCCGGTATCAGATTCCGCGGGTCGTAAACCTGCAATTTACGCCGGTCTGGTATTTTATATCGTGGGTGCTGTTGTGTGCATGTTCTCAACCTCGTTCCCGATGTTAATAGCTGGCCGCCTCATTCAAGGTTTCGGCGCTGCATCCCCGCGCATCGTCTCCATGGCCATGGTGCGTGATGGCGCAAAGGGTGCCGAGATGGCTCGCATCATGTCCTTCGTCATGTCGATTTTCATGTTGGTGCCGATATTTGCCCCCAGCATTGGTCAGTTGGTGCTGTATGTAGCCAGCTGGCGTTATATTTTTACAGGTTTCATTGTGGCTGCAATCATCGGCTGCGTCTGGTTGGCCACCCGCCAAGGAGAAACTTTGGAGAAGGAAAATCGCCTTCCATTTTCAGCAGGTAAATTGGCATCGAGTGCAGCACAAGTGATCCGCAATCCGGTTTCCTTTGGTTATACTGTTGCAGTTGGCTTCATCTTCTCAGCCTTCACCGCCTATCTTGGCACCTGCCAACAAATTTTTGCCGATCAATATAATCAAGGCGATTATTTTGCTTTGTGGTTTGGTGGTCTCGCCATTGGCATTGCCATTTCAATGATTTTAAATGGCAAATATGTTGTGCGCGTTGGCATGCGCAAATTGTCCAAATGGGCATTGTGGGGCTTTGTGATTGACTGGGGTGTGATGCTTGTTTTGTGCCTCATATTCAATGGCCACCCGCCATTGGCATTGTTGGGCATAATTCTGTTCATCTCCTTTTTCACAAGCGGCATGATCTTCGGGAATTATAATGCCATGGCCATGGAGCCCATGGGCCACATTGCGGGCATGGCAGCTGCTGTGTCTGGAGCCCTGTCGTCTTTGATCGCAGTCATTCTTGGCGGTCTTGCTGGCCGCTATTATGATGGCACCATGTTCCCGCTCACGTTGGCTTTCGTATTATTTGGCCTTGGCGCCTTGGTGTGTTCCGAGTGGGCCGAGCGTGGCCGTCGGAATCAGCGATTGTCTCAAAAATCTCATGCTTGATTAAAGCGCAATCTGCGATAATCAGAACGGATGGCAAAAGGATATTCCATTTTTAATCTGGTGCGGCACGCTCTCCGCCCCAATGAACCATGGCCTGAAGCTTGGGCTAAACCAGAGCCAAAATCATCCTATGATGCCATCATAATTGGCGGTGGTGGCCACGGATTGGCCACGGCTTACTATCTAGCAAAAAATCACGGTATGAAGAACATTGCTGTGTTGGAAAAATCTTACATTGGCTCTGGCAATGTGGGCCGCAACACCACATTGATCCGTTCCAATTATATGATCGGCGGCAACACCGCGTTTTTTGAATTTTCCATGAAGCTGTGGGAAGGCCTCTCTCACGAGTTGAATTTCAACGCCATGGTTTCGCATCGCGGGCAGATGATCTTAGCTGTCAGCCCCGGCCAAGTGGATGCCTTTGCACGGCGCGGCAACACCATGCGCCTCAATGACATTGATGCTGAATTGCTCGACCGCAATGAAGTGATGAAAGAACTGCCCTATTTGGATTATTCCAAAGAAGCGCGCTTCCCCATCTATGGTGCCATTCATCAGCCCCGTGCTGGCACCGTGCGCCATGATGCTGTGGCTTGGGGTTATGCCCGTGCCGCGTCTCAGCTAGGTGTCGATATTATTGAGAACTGTGAGGTGACCAATATCATCCGCGATGGTGATAAGGTTGTGGGTGTTGAAACCTCGCGCGGCAAAATTCTCTCTAATAAAGTGGCCATCGCGGTAGCGGGTCACACCTCGCATGTGGCGGCTATGGCAGGCATGAAATTGCCGATTGAAAGCCATATCCTGCAAGCCTTCGTCACTGAACCCGTGAAGCCCATCGTGCATCATGTGGTGAGTTGGGGGGCGGAACTGTTTTATCTTTCACAGTCAGATAAAGGCGGCATGGTGTTTGGCGGCCATATTGATGGCTTCAACACTTACACCCAGCGCGGCCAATTTTTCAAAATGCAAACGGTGATGGAATGTGCTACAACATTGTTGCCCTTCATGTCGCGCATGCGGCTCCTGCGGCATTGGGGCGGCATACAAGATATGACACCCGATGGTTCACCTTTCATTTGCAAAACGCCAACTCAAGGCCTCTATCTTAATGGTGGCTGGTGTTATCAAGGTTTTAAGGCCACGCCAGCTTCTGGCTACACATACGCGCACACCATTGCGCATGATCAAGAACACGAACTTAACAAATGCTTCAGCCTTGACCGCTTTGAAAAAGGCCAAGAGCTTGATGAGTTCGGTCATGGCAATTGGACTTATAAACAATGAGAATCCCATGCCCCCATTGTGGTGAACGTGACGTGGCCGAATTCCGCTATGGCAGCGATGCTACAAAACCCCGACCCCCGCATGGCACCGGTGATTTGAAAGCATGGCATGATTATCATTTTGTGTTCGACAATCCAAAAGGTCCGCACACCGAGTATTGGCAACATGTTTTGGGCTGCAGGCAGTGGTTTAAATTGAAGCGGAATACGGCGACGAATGTGATTGAGGGTGGAGCATGACCGCATTCCGTCGCACTGATAAGCCCGCCCACATTGATCGCACCAAGCCGATCAGCTTCACCTTTGATTGCAAAACCCTAAGCGGCTTTGCAGGCGACACGCTGGCCTCTGCACTTCTCGCCAATGGCAAAACACTGCTCGGTCGCAGCTTTAAATATCACCGTCCGCGTGGGGTGATTGCCGCTGGCCTTGAAGAACCAAATGCGTTGTTCACCACGGGCGTGGGTGCCCGGACCGAACCCAACACCATTGGCCCTGCCACTGAACTTGTGAACGGCATCACCGCAAAAAGTCAAAACGCCTGGCCCTCGCTCGCCTTCGATGTGATGGCCGTGAACCAGTTGCTTTCACCCATTTTCTCGGCTGGCTTCTATTATAAAACCTTCATGGGCCCGCTCAAAAAATCCTGGATGATGTATGAACCCATCATCCGCAAAGCCGCGGGCCTTGGCGTGGCCGTGCCAGATGTGGATACAGCGCGGTATGAACAGCGCTATACATTCTGCGATGTGTTGGTGATAGGCTCCGGCCCCGCTGGATTAGCTGCCGCCATCACCGCCGCCCGCAGCGGCTTGCGCGTTATTTTAGCTGAGCAAGATTTTGAATTGGGTGGCAGCTTAATGTCATCCGGCAATGGCACTCTTGAGCAATGGCGCAATGCCCAAATAGCCGAACTCGAATCTCATAAAGAAGCCCGCGTGCTAAGGCGCACAACTGCGCAAGGCATTTATGATGGCAATTTAGTGGTGTTGGCCCACAAGCCTCAGAACCATCCAGCTTATATGATCCTCGAACAATCCCGCGCCAAAACCATCATCATCGCCACTGGAGCTATTGAGCGCCCCTTGGTGTTTGAAAATAATGATCGTCCAGGCGTTATGCTGGCATCCGCCGTCCGTACCTATCTCAATCGCTATGGCGTTGCTCCCAAAAAACGCGCCGTCATCGTGACCAACAATGACAGTGCCTATAGCACAGCATTCGAATTGGCTGAAGCTGACGTTGCTGTTACCGTGGCTGAGCACCGTTCCACTTTGTCCGGCGATCTCCTCGCCAAAGCAGCCCAGCTTGGCATCGCCATTTTTCCAAACTCAGGCATTGCCAATGTAATTGGTGAAAAACAAATCAGCGCCGTGCGCCTTGCTGGTCGTCATGCTGTGACCATCGAATGCGATGTGCTTGCCATGAGCGGCGGCTGGAGCCCCGTGGTGCATCTCACCTCGCATGGCGGCATCAAACCAAAATATGATGGGAAAATTGCCGCCTTCGTGCCTGGTGGTTTTGCGCCTTCGCATTTTGGCGCAGGCGGTGTGAACGGAACCTTCGGCGTGATGGCCGCTATCCGCGAAGGCGAAATAGCGGCGCGTGGGGCACTCGAAACTTTAGACTTCAGCAAAAAACTTGATCCCATTGAACTGCCCGCCATGCGTGAAGATCGCGCCTACACCATTCAACCCAGTTGGACTGTGCCTGAAGGTAAACACGCCTTCGTTGATTTTCAAAATGATGTGACCACCAAGGATATCAAGCAGGCCCACCAAGAAGGCTATCTCAGCGTTGAACATTTGAAACGCTACACCACGCTGGGCATGGGCACTGACCAAGGCAAAACCTCCAACATTAATGCCCTTGCCATGATGGCTGATTTGCGCGGGCTGCCGATGAGTGCGGCTGGCACCACCACCTTCCGCCCGCCTTACGCGCCGCTGACCATTGGGGCCATTGCTGGCCGCAATGTGGGCGCGCATTTCAAACCCAAGCGCCTCTCGCCCTTGCATGATTGGCATGTGGCCAATGACGCAACATTTATCGAAGCGGGCTTGTGGCTGCGCGCGTGGTATTATGACTGGGCGGGCAATTCACCAGAAACTGCATACATTAAAGAGATGGAACTGGTGCGCCAGAATGTTGGCATTTCTGATGTGTCCAGTTTGGGCAAAATTGATGTGCAGGGGCCAGACGCGGCGGAATTTCTCAACCGTGTTTATGTGAATGGCTTTGCCAAACTGCCAGTAGGGCGAGCCCGTTACGGCGTAATGCTAAATGATGATGGCATTGTTCTGGATGATGGCACCACGAGCCGCATTTCCGACACGCAATTTTATATGACCACCACCACAGCCCAAGCAGGCGAGGTGATGAGCTGGCTTGAATATCTTTTGCAAATGCACTGGACTGATTTGAATGTGCATGTGACTTCTCTCACTGATGAGTGGGGCGGCATGGCGGTGAGTGGGCCAAATTCGCGCCGCGCTTTGCAAATGGCATTCCCCGATGTTGATCTCACCACCGAAGCCTTGCCTTACATGGGGGTGATGGATTTTGTTTTTGAAGATGTGCCTCTGCGTCTTCTGCGCCTCTCATTTTCAGGCGAACTGGCTTACGAAGTGCATTGCCCTGCGAATTATACCACGGCATTGTGGGAGCATATATTGCAGGCCGCTGAGCCGCTCGGCATTAAACCTTATGGGCTCGAAGCCCTTGCCTCACTCCGCATTGAAAAAGGCCATGTGGCGGGTGCTGATCTTGATCATCGCAACACATTGGATGATTTGGGCCTTGGCAAAATGGCGGGCAAGGAAAAGGATTATATCGGCAAAGCCTTGCGCTTCCGCGAAGATTGCCTAGCCCCAGAGCGCTGGAGCCTAGTTGGCATTGAATGCATGGAAGACGGTAAGAAGCTGCGCGGCGGCGCGATTCTATTTGCGGCCAGCGATGAAATCAAAGGCCATGGCCGTGGCTATATCACCTCCGTCACATGGTCCACCGAGCTGAACAAATTCATCGCCCTGGCACTCTATAACGGCGGCCTGAAACACGAAGGCGAAGACATCATCTGCGCCTTTCCGTTGAAAAATGAAAACGTGAAAGCCCGCATCGTGTCACCACATTTCATCGACAAGCAAGGAGAACGCCTCCATGCTTAAAGCCTCATCTGCCTTGGCCAGTGCAGCACCTTACGTCAGTACGCAGCTTACAATCGTCGAAGCGCCAGATTTCACGCTTATTCAATATTCGGGTGCGGAAAAAGATTTGAAAAAAGCACTTGGTAAATTGCCAAGTCGCGTGGGTATTGTGCAAGATAATCTCCTTCGTGTGAGCCCCACGCAGATCTGGTCGCTGAATGAAGCAGTGGAGGCACCGAATTGTTTTGTAACCTCACTCTCTTCAAGCCGCACCCGCATTGAAATTTCAGGCACAGCCGCCCGCGATGTTTTGGCAAAATGTGCCGCAATTGATTTTCATAAAAACGAATTCAAACCAAACATCTTCGCCATGACAGGCATTCACCATGTGCCCGTGCTCATTCGTTGTGTGGCTGGTGAAATCTTTCATCTCTATGTGCTGCGCACATTTGCTCTATCAATTTGGGATCACCTTAACGATGCCGCTTTGGAGTTTAAATGATGCAGGATACTCTGGACCTTGAGCGCTATCCTTTGGACAAGCCAGGCACACCAGAATGGACCGCACTCGTTGCCCGCTGCAAAGCTGATCTCATTAAAGACGGCATGTTCAATCTTGAAGGCTTGGTTAGGCCTGCAGCTTTAACGAAAGTCGTGGCTGAAATTCAACCCGTGATGGACACACTTTCCTTTGTCCACAAGCGCAGCCACAACATTTATTTCCGCAAAGAAATTCCTGAACTGGCAGCTGATCATCCGGCCTTGGTGAAGGTGGACACCATCAACCACACGGTGTGTGCCGATCAAATTTCACAAAGCACGATCATGTGGATTTATGAATGGTCGCCCTTCATCATGTTCCTTGCCGCCACCATGGGCAAAGATGCACTCTTCCCTATGCGCGATGCCTTGGCCCGTGTGAATGTGATGGCTTACCGCGATGGCGAAACTTTAAACTGGCATTTCGACCGCAGCGAATTCACCACTACACTCTTGCTGCAAGCCCCAGAGCAGGGCGGGGATTTTGTCTATCGCACCGATCTGCGCACCGAAGATAATCCGAATTACGATGGTGTGGCCAGGCTGCTGCGCGGCCAAGACACTGATGTGAAAACTCTTGAGGTGAGTGCAGGAACCCTCAACGTCTTCCGCGGCAAAAACACTGCCCACAAAGTTTCAACCGTGCGCGGAACCAAGGAACGCTTGATCGCCGTGTTTAGTTATTTCGATCGGCCAGGTGTTGTGTTCACCAAGGAAGACCAGATGGGTTTTTATGGGCGGTCGGCTTAATTATAAACCAAAGAAAGTGAAGGAAGTTCTTTTGTTCAACTTGTCGAACCTATGAACATTGATAACGAGCAATTGAACAAACTTGGAATTTCTATTCTCATCCCATTTGCCGTACGTTCAATTGCACTTACATGTTTATCTAGAAGTTCGTGTGCGTGTTGTTTAAATGTTTCATTAGAGAAATTGTCGTATTTTTTGCTAGCCATTACAAAATAAGAATTCTGCATCAGGTTGGTATGAGTTCCCTCGCTAAGTAGATCATAATCTTGCGAAACTTGTTGATCTTGCTGCCCCAATAACTTTATGAACTTCATCACTGAGTAAGCTTCGACGCTTGATATATCACCCCAAGGAAGTCTAATAGGGGTTTTTGCACCCATGGTAAGTTTTGAGATTTGCTCTTGAAGCTTAGATATATTTTTTGATTTCGAATACTCTTCGATACAGGTAAGGCAGAAGTGAGCCACAGCGCGATGTTCAATTGCGGATCTGATTAGGTGTGAGACCCCTATCATCCTGCCTTCAGACCATAAAAGCCCTGTGTTATCGAAGAGCTGGTCAACGACCACGTACGAACTTCGGGCCAAGAGCATGGCATGGAACGCCAAATTGGCCTCAAGTGATATTTCGTGATCAAATGGCGCTTTTGGAAGTTGGGCCGTTACTTTTTCCAAAACTGATAATAAATGCAACGAATTGCTGATCCGAACAACATAGGGTTTGGTTTCTATTTCCCATTGTGCCATTGAAATTCATTATCCACACTAAACTGCTACAAACTAGATTATGTAACCATTTGTTGCAAATTCACCCCCGCATCTTCTCGCCCTTCGGATCAAACAGCGGTTCATGCACAATTGTTGCTTTCTTCATCTCGCCGATGATTTCGATTTCAAAGCCAGTCTCATCCACCAGCTCTTTAGGCACATAGCCTTGGGCCATGGACTTGCCGAGATAATGTGCGAAACCGCCGGATGTGGCCCAACCCACCACTTTGCCTTTGTGCCAGATGGGCTCGTCGCCCAGCACATCAGCATCCGAAGCATCGACCACCATCGATACGCGGCGCAGTTTTCCACCGGATGCTTTTTCAGCGCGAGCGGCTTCGAGACCAATGAAATCATTTTTGGTGAGATCAACAAAGCGATCCATGCCGGCTTCAAACGCACCATAGATGGGGCGCAATTCGCGGTACCATGTCGGGAAGTTTTTCTCCAAACGCATGGTGAGCAGTGCCCGCATTCCGAAATTCACAATGCCATGTTCGGCGCCGGCTTTCATAATCTGCTCATAGAGGCGGCGTTGATATTCTGGTGTTACCCAAATTTCATAACCAAGATCGCCAGTATAAGTGACACGGTTGATCAATGCCGGGCAGTTGCCGATGTCAAAGGCGCGATGATCCATAAATTTGAACGCGGGATTAGAAACATCTTCATCAGTCAACGCTTGCAAAACAGCGCGGGATTTTGGTCCTGCGATGGAGAGGCCAACAAGGCCCATATCGAGGCGTTCGATTTTCACAGAACCGTCCGTAGGCTGATGAGTTTCAAACCAGCGCATGTGATAAATCTGGGCTTGGCTGGAACCCCATATATAGAAGGTTTCAGCAGAGGCTTTGGCAATGGTGAAATCGCCGATCAACTTGCCATTCTCATTCAGCATGGGTGTTAAAATAATGCGGCCCGTCCTCGGCATTTTATTCGTCATCAAACGTGACAGAAATGCTTCAGCACCCGAACCCGTGAATCGATATTTTGCAAAGTTGGCAATCTCGGTCACACCAACACCATTGCGCGTGCCCAACACTTCAGCCTTCACATGCGCAAAATCATTAGAGCGATGGAACGACACAATATCTTTCGGCTCAACACCTTTAGGCGCAAACCACAGGGGCGTTTCCAAGCCCCAGCTATTGCCCATCACAGCACCCTGCGCGATCATCGTGTCATAAAGGGCTGTTGTCTGTTGCGGGCGGGCGGCGGGCAATTCTTCATTCGGGAATTGGATGGAGAAACGCCGCCCATAAGTCTCACGCACTTTTTCATTGGTGTAGCTGCGCGTGGCCCATTCGCCATAACGCGCATTGTCCATGGCCCACACATCAAAGCCTGGATCGCCATTCACCATCCATTGTGACAGGGCAAGACCAACGCCACCACCTTGGCTGAAACCAGCAAGCACGCCACATGCCAACCAATAATTTTTCATGCCTTGCACAGGCCCAATCAGTGGGTTGCCATCCGGCGTAAACGTAAATGGCCCGTTGATCACCTTCTTGATGCCAGCTTTGGCAAGGGCAGGGAAATGTTTGTAACCCAGTTCAAGATTATGCGCGATCCGGTCCAAGTCTGGCTGGAATAATTCGCGGCCAAATTCCCATGGCGTTTTTTTGGGCGACCACGGCACGCAAGCTTGCTCATAGGTGCCCAGCACCAAGCCCGAACGTTCCTGGCGCATATAGATTTCAGATTTAAAGTCGATGATATGCGGCAGTTCATGGCCGCGTTCTTTGTTGAAAGCCATAACTTCGGGCATGTCGTCAGTCACCAGATATTGATGCGCCATCGCCAGCACTGGAAGTTCAAGCCCCACCATGCGGCCCACTTCACGCGCCCACAGGCCACCCGCATTCACCACATGCTCGGCGTGGATGTTGCCCGTTTCAGTGATAACATCCCAAGTGCCATCTTTGCGCGCTTTCAGTTCTAACACCCGCGTGCCTTGATAAATCTCAGCGCCGCCAATGCGCGCCGCTTTGGCATAAGCGTGGGTGGTACCTTCAGGGTCCAAGTTGCCATCAGCCGCATCCAGCATGGCGCCCACAAAATACTGCTCTTCCAAAAGTGGGTTCAGCTTCTTGGCTTCAGCCATCGAAAGCATTTCAGTTTCCAAGCCCAAATAACGCGCCCGTGCATGGGCCATCTTCAACCATTCCATACGCTCTGGCGTGTCAGCCAAAATTAAACCGCCAGAACGATGAAGCCCGCAGGCTTGGCCGGAAATTTTCTCCAGTTCGTCATAGAGCCCAATGGTGTAGCCCTGCAGCTTTGCCACATTCGGATCACCATTCAGGGTGTGAAAACCACCAGCGGCATGCCACGTAGAGCCAGAGGTGAGAATATCACGCTCCACCAAAACCACGTCTTTCCAACCCGCTTTAGTGAGATGATACAAAACTGAGCAGCCCACAACGCCGCCACCAATTACCACAACCTGTGCCGAAGTTTTCATATTGCGTCCTAATCACTGCATTTGATGATGCACGATAGACGAGTGGGCAGGGTGGTCGCAATCACCTTCGTGGTGAGATTATTTCATCGCAAATAAAAAAGGCCCCGCAAAACTGCGAGGCCTAATTATAAAATGCGTAAAACTTAGATTGATTCTTTAACTTCTTTTGCAGCCCGGAAGGCGAGCTTCTTCGATGCTTTAATTTTAATTTGTTCGCCAGTGAGCGGGTTGCGGCCGAGACGAGCAGGGCGCTTCTTCACTTGGAAAATGCCAAGGCCAGTGACGCGAACCTTGTGACCCTTCTTCAGGTTCTTCACAATGAGCTCAACGAAGTCTGCCAGAAGGGCAGCAGTAGCCTTCTTTGTCAGTTCATGCTTCTCAGCAATTTCAGCGGACATTTTGGTCAACGCAACTGTCAGTATTTTTTCGTCTGTCATGGTAGTCTCCTCATTGGTCGTTACGAATCAAGATGGTTAAAAACTACAGGACTGTGGCGGCTGTGAAAACCCTTATTTTTAAAGGCTATTTTGAGTTGAAGTTGCAGAATTCCTTTATAATACGCATATAAGCGATTCAAAATTGCATTATTTATTGTAATTTCAGAGTGTTACAGAAAATCTATGTGAGCCTTTAAGGCCACATTCTCCAGCCTATGTTTTGCGCAAAGCAAGTCCAAATTCTTTTGCCTTTCAGCAGCATTTGATGCTCCAGACATATTTTTCGCATGCACGTGAATGTTCACAACAGGTTCGGCACGGTGCTGCAGTGTGGCCCCTGAGCGGACCACGCGCAGATACCAATCCCAATCCCAATAATAGGGAAGCTCCTCATCAAAATTACCAAGTATAGCGTGCAATGATTTTTTGTAGACAACGGCCGAGATTAAAATGGTGTTGTTGCTCTCCAAACTTTTCGCATCTGCATCATGCGCAAAAGCCTTATTCTCGCCGCCAGAAAATTTCATTATGCCATCAGCAAAGAAAAAATCACACCCGCTATTCACCGCATAAGAAAGATGATCGCGTGTTGTCCACGCATCGTCATCATCAAGAAACGAGATATAGTCACCTCGCGCCGCAGCCACAGCAAGATTTCGAGCGGGCACAGCACCAGTTTCACCATTTTCTAAAACACGAATGCGCTGATCAGCGAAGTGCATCAACGGCGCATCGCCATCATTGACAACTAGCAATTCAAAATTATGGTGCGTTTGCCGCAAAACACTTGCTACAGCAGCGCGCAAAAAATCCGGCCGGTTGCGCGTCGGAATAATAACACTAACCGTGGTCACTTGCCGCGCAGCCATTCAAGGTTTGGATAGGCCACAGGTTCTTTTGTGGAAAAGAAATAGCGACGGAAAATTTCACGGTAACCATGCATCAGGTAATTGTCGTTCTTCGCTAGAAATTGAGTGCGCTGGCCACGGTAAAATTCTGGCAACTTATACCACGGCAATGATGGCCGATCGTGATGGGCGATATGCAAATTGTTATTCAAAAACAGCAGCGACCAAAATGGCGATGCCTCGACAACAATCGTGCGCTCGCCAACATTTTCTGCAGCCTGATGCTCACAAAATGATCTTACCAAGGCCAGTGAAATTGCAGGATAGGCGATCAACAATATGTATTGCCAAATCGGCATGCCCGCCCAAGCCACAAAACTAAGAACTAAAAAGCTGGAGATAAAATAGAGTACCCAGCACTTAATAATTTTGGTGTTGCCACGCAAAATTTGCAAAAATTCTGAAGACCAAAAGCGCGCCACACCAACAGCCGGACCAATGAGCATGCGGCCAAATAGTGTGTTGTTGAATTGATAGAGCGCGCGCTTGACACCCGGCATTTTGTTCCAGTCATCGTGGAGCAAATAATATGATTCTGGGTCTTGCACTGGGCAGGTGAGATGCAAGTCATTGTGATGCGCCAAATGCGTGTCGCGGTATCGCCCATAGGGCAGCCATAAATGTGGTACCACAAAAACCAAAGCCTCATTGATAAAGCGATTACGCGTGGGGTGGCCATGCAGCACCTCATGTTGCAATGATGATTGCAAACACGCAAGATAAGCCCCGACGGGCAAAATCACCCACCACGGAATGCGAGCGTGAAACCAAACTATCATGCCAAGTATAAAATAAACCACCGCGATTAAACTAATTGTTGGCCATTCAATTTTGGGGGTGCTACTTGAATTCATTGTCAAAATGCTTTGAGTTGGTGTGAGTTGTGAATCTAATCTCCTCACACCACACTTCACAAGGGCCAGTTCTGATAATGATTGTCGCATCTCTCCCAATGTATGATTGGCCGGAAATTCGTGAAGCGACCGACGCTTTTTGGCGCGGGCTGAGCCGCCAAATGGGCTGGCAAGGCGAACTTAATCGCACCGAATATGCTGAGTTATGGAAAAGCAATAACCTAAGTTTCAGCCAAACCTGTGGTTATCCTTTTACTCATGAATTCAAGAGTTTGCTGAACTATGTTGCTACGCCACATTATGCGGCAGATGGCTGTGAAGACGCAAATTATTGCAGCATGATTTTCGCCCGTGAAGCCAAACCTCTGGCAGATTTTTTTGGCAGCACACTGGCCATGAACACACCTGACTCCATGTCTGGCATGCTGGCCGCTAAACTGGCTTTTGCGCCCTATGCGAGGAGTGGTGAATTCTTTCGACGCACCAAAACCACCGGCAGCCACCGCAATTCATTGGCGGCTGTGCGCACAAAATTCGCTGATGTCTGCGCTATTGATTCTGTTTGCGTGGGCCTTGCAAAAAAGCATCGCCCTGAAATTCTCGAAGGGCTGGTGGAAATTGCGCGCTCACCATCGGTGCCAGCATTGCCTTTCGTTACTCGAGCGGCTGATGTTGAATTGCTGCGCACAGCTTTGCAAAAAGCTTTCGCCGACGAAAATTTGAAACCAGCACGCGAAGCCTTGTTGATGACAGGTTTTTCAATTTTGCACCCCAATGCCTACGATCAAATTGTTGATCTCGAGAAAGCCTTGCCGCCTTTTGCGCTATAGCTTTTTGGGCACAGTTTCGTTTGCACCAATGCGCGCTGCATCAAACTCTGGCATCATTTCACAATGGCGGGCAATGGCGTGAAGCTTTGGATATTTATCAGCGGGGAAGAATTCCGGCAGCCGCAATTTAACATGGCTTAACATGCAGCCTATTGTAACATCAGCTTGGCTCATCTTGTTGTCGATAAACCAAGGTGTTCCGCATTCACGCTCTAACCAGTCAATGCCCGCTTTCAATTGCGCGGCCAGTCTTTTATCAAACGCCGCACTCACTGCTTTTTTATCGTGGAATTGACGCTCGAAATAAAGCGACACAGTTTTGTCGGAACAGCCAGTGGAAACCGCGCAAATGCGCAAAACCCGCCGCCGCTCTGGGCCATGAGCAGGAGTTAAAGCGCGTGGGCCCGCTACTTGGTCGAGGTGATCAATTATGGCGTTTGAGTCAATCAACGTCTCGCCAGTTTCCAAAATCAAAGCCGGCACCCGCACCAAAGGGTTAATCTCGCCCATCGCCTTAAAGTCACCAAACACCGAAAGCGGCTGGCGTGTGAAAGGCATGTGATAGTGATGCAACGTGACAGCGACACGACGCACAAAAGGCGAGTCATATTGGCCAACTAAAATCATAAACACATCATTGCGCCGTTAAGCGAGACGTTCAAGTACTCTTTCACGCCCAATCAGCGGCAGCAATGCAGCAAGTTCTGGCCCGTGGTCTAAGCCCGTCAATGCCAAGCGCAGTGGCATGAATAGAGTTTTGCCTTTACGATCAGTGGCGGATTTCACCGCATCGGTCCAAACCTTCCAAGTGGTACCATCCCAAGGTTCGGGCGGCAAGGCGGCAAGCGCGGAAGCGATGAATGCCTTATCTTCCTCAGCCACCACGCTCTTGAATCGATTGTTTATCACATCGCTCCAAGTCTTTGTTTCGGATAGTTTTTCAATGTTGCCACGCACCGCCAACCAGAATGCTTCGGAAACGCCGTCAGCACGATCCTTCACGGTGTCCCAAGGTGTCATGTGCAGCAGTTTGGCATTCAGCGCAGCAAGTTCTGCTTCATCAAAACGAGCAGGGGTGCGTGAAAGTTTACCAAGATCAAAGCCATCAATCAGTTCCTGAATATCAGTACACGGATGAATATTATCTGACGTGCCGAGCAGTGAAGCATGGCTGACAACAGCCATGGCTTCCAAGCCATCATCACGGAATTGCTGAATGGAAAGCGACCCCAAACGCTTGGAGAGGCCCTTGCCATCTGCCCCAGTCAGCAAACTGTAATGTGCATAGATCGGCGAGGCCCCCGAAATCGCCTCGCTGATTTCAATTTGCACAGCCGTATTCACCACATGGTCTTCACCACGAATCACATGCGTAATGTTAAAATCAATATCGTCGATCACCGAAGGCAGGGTGTAGAGATATGTGCCATCTTCACGGATGAGAACGGGATCAGACAGTGTGGAGGAATTGATGTGAACCGGACCACGGATCATATCATCCCACGTCACATCATCATGCTTCAACTTAAAGCGCCAATGCGGTTTGCGACCTTCAGCCAAAAACGCCTCGGTTTCTTCCTTGGACAACTTCAATGCGGCGCGATCATAAACTGGCGGCAGCCCCCGTGCCTGTTGGCGCTTGCGGCGGCGGTCCAACTCATCAGCGGTTTCATAACAGGGATAAAGAAAACCACGCGCCCGCAAATCATCGGCCACCGTGTCATAGCGATCAAAGCGTTTGGACTGCCATTCAACCCTATGTGGTTTAATGCCAAGCCAAGCCACGTCCGTTGCTATGCCATCAGCAAATTCTTGCGTGGAGCGCGCCGTATCCGTGTCGTCATAACGCAGAATAAATTGCCCGCCGGTTTTCAGTGCGAAAAACCAGTTGAGCAGGGCGGCGCGGGCATTGCCAATGTGAATGCGGCCAGTTGGGGAGGGTGCAAAGCGAACTATAGTCATGGCGGAAAGCGGTAGCCTTCTATAATCTATCCGTCAAGAATGGAGAAAAAATAATGAAAAAACGGCAATTGGGGGCGGGCGGCCCCATGGTGGGTGAAATTGGCTTGGGTGCCATGAGCTTTGCCGGAACTTCAGGCGAAACAGATGTTGCCACCAGCCACCGCACTTTGGATTTGGCGCTTGAGAGTGGCGTGGATTTTATCGACACAGCCCTCATCTATGGCCCTTATGTCTCTGAAACTGTAATCGGCGACTATTTTCGAAAAAACCCATCGGCCAGAAAGCGCTTCACCATTGCCACCAAGGGCGGCATTGTTCCGGCCCCACGCGGCGTGGACAACGGCAAGAAATATCTAACCGAATGTCTTACCTCATCCTTGCAGCGGCTCGGACTGGACAGTGTTGATCTTTATTATATTCACCGCCGTCAGTTTGATCTGCCCATCGAAGATGTGATGCAAACTTTGTTGGAATTTAAGCAGCAAGGAAAAATCAAAGCCATTGGCTTCTCCGAAATCTCTCCGGCCTCGCTCATGCGCGCCAGCAAAGTTGGTCATGTGGCTGCTGTTCAAAGTGAATACTCATTATGGTGCCGTCTGCCAGAATTGGGCATGATTCAAACCTGCAAAAAATTGGGCACAACCTTCGTGCCTTTCTCACCTTTGGCGCGCGGCACTTTGAGTGATGTGGTGATCGATGTTGATAAGCTGCAACCAGCCGATTTCCGCCGCACCCTGCCAAGATTCCAAGAACCAAATTATAGTTTCAACATGGCCGAGACTGAGAAATTTAAATCATTCGCAGGGGCGCGTGGATGGAAACCAGCAAGCTTGGCACTAGCTTGGATACTGCATCAGGCTGATCATCTCATCCCCATTCCCGGAACACGAACTGCGGCGCACTTGGCTGTTAACACAGCCGGAGCCGAGATCAAATTAACCGCGCAAGATTTGAAAGAGATTGAAGAGATCCTCCCCGTAGGCTTCGCCCAT
>JANLPA010000024.1:0-18457 GCA_031366855.1 Hyphomicrobiales bacterium
CATTCTATCGAGGTCATGAAGGCGGCTTTGCTGCTGATACTGCATTAGAAGCAGCAATGGAAATCGACAAGCTCGACGGCGTTGAGTTTGCTGGTATCACCACTTTCCCTGCTCAACTTTATGACAATGCAACCCGCAAAATTCGCCACACGTCCAACCTTCAGACACTCAAGCTTACTGCAGATGAATTGGCCAGAAATGGCTTCGTTGACATTGAAATCAACGCTCCTGGAACGACTTCGACAGTCACTCTAGCCGCTTTGGCTGATGCAGGGGCAACGCAGGTCGAACCAGGAAATGGCTTACACGGAACTACACCATTACACGCAGTGGAAGATTTACCAGAGCTTCCTTCCATCGTTTACGTAACGGAGGTTTCACATCTCCATTCAGGCCAAGCCTATTGCTTTGGTGGCGGGTTATATGTCGACCCAGTGTTTCCAGATTATGAAGTTAAGGCCTTCGTGGCACCAGCGCCAACAATAGACAAAAGTGCACTGCTGCCTGTTGAGATTCCACCACCAGCCGCAATCGACTATTACGGCATGATTCAATTGGGAGCGCGCAGCAGCGTTCAAGCGGGTGACACAGTTGTGTTCGGCTTCAGGGGGCAGGCCTTTGTCACTCGGGCGAATGTCGTAGGTGTCTCTGGCATTTCCGCTGGCAAGCCGACTGTTATCAGTATCGAGGATAGTTTCGGGCAGCCCGCACTTTGGACGATGATAAAAGGAATACACTCATGACAGCACCAGTTCTTCAACTCAAGAACATCAAAAAGTCTGTTGGTGGCATTGTTGCTATCAACGACTTCAGCCTTGATCTGCATGCGGGCGAAGTTGTAGCGCTCGTCGGTGACAATGGTGCCGGCAAGTCGACGCTCATCAAAATCATATCTGGTGTCCATGGCCCCACGGATGGCGAAATCTTGTTGGATGGTGCACCCGTCAGCTTTCCGGATGCATCGATTGCGCGAGAACGCGGAATTGAAGTCGTCTACCAGGATCTGGCCTTGGCAGATCAACAGCCAGTTTATATGAACTTGTTTTTGGGACGGGAACCAGTCAAGGGTCCATTACGGTTACTTGATCGTCAACGCATGATCAAAGAGACGGAAGCGCTCGTGAAGGAGTTGGATGTCAGAATTCCTTCCGCACAGGCCACGATCCGCGATCTTTCCGGAGGTCAAAGGCAGGGGGTTGCCATTGCGCGGGCAACACATTGGGCCAAAAAACTTGTCTTGCTCGATGAACCAACAGCGGCCCTTGGCGTTGCTGAGACAGCCCGTGTCGAGGCAACAGTGTCAGCTTTGAAAGCGCGCAACCTTGCAATCCTTATTATCAGTCACAGCCTCGATCAGGTCTTCCGCCTGTCTGATCGCATTTGTGTTTTGCGGCGCGGCCAACAAATCGGAATGCGAGTGACCAAGGACACGAACAAGAATGAGATCGTTTCCATGATTACTGGATTGAGTACATGAGCTTGCCATCGCTTTCCTTGATGGCGGACGAAACAGCGGAAGCGCCACGCGCGGTGGCCCGAGCCCTTCGCGAAAATATGAGCCAGTTGAAAGCCGTCGCCAAGTTGCTTGAAAAGATCAAGCCGTCCCATATTCTCACTTGCGCCCGTGGCTCGTCCGATCATGCTGCCAGCTATTTCAAGTATCTTTCCGAGATTGTGATGGGCGTGCCCTGTTGTTCACTCGGTGCATCGGTTGCTTCCGTTTACGAAGCAAAGCTCAAACTTCGTGATACTGTTTTGCTGACCATCTCCCAGTCGGGTCGCAGTCCAGATATACTTGCGATGCAAAGTTTCGCAAAGGCATCAGGCACTCCCACCATAGCCATCACCAATGACCCCAACTCGCCGCTAGCTATGCAAAGTGACTTTTGTTTGCCGCTCCATGCTGGTCCTGAACATAGTGTGGCAGCAACCAAAACTTTCATCAGTTCGGCAGCGATTGCCGCTGCCATCGTTGCTTTAGGATCAGGTAGCTATGAGTTAAAATTTGCGCTGGATGCGCTTCCAGACGCATTAGAATTGTCGCTGGAGTTTAGGGATTATGAGTTTGAACAGTTCCTGACCAATGCCGATTCAGCCTTTACAATTGGGCGCGGCCCCTCAATGGCGGTCGCCTTTGAAGCGGCACTCAAACTTAAGGAAACTTGCGGCATCCATGCAGAAGGTTACTCCGCTGCAGAGGTGGTGCATGGGCCGATGGAAATCCTGGGACATGCGTTCCCAGTTATTGTATTCAGCGGGTCCGGAGCCGCTGGGCAGCGCATCGACGAAACAGCAAGCAAACTGCGCGCTGCCGGAGCAAAAGTCGTGTCGCAATGGTATAGCCCGACCTTGCATGAGCACCTCGACCCTTTGGCCATGATCCAGAACTTCTATCTCTCAGCGGAGAGAGTTTCTCGCATGAGAGGAAGGAATCCAGACAAGCCCCGATTGCTTAGCAAGGTAACAGTGACGATATGAGTGCCGGATTGTCCAAGTTTACAGTCGCTCTATCAAAATTTGTGGCTGGCGTTAGCCGACTTTGGAACTGAGTCTGATGAGCTGTAGTTCCTCTCTGCCACGGTACTCCCAAAACACCCAAATCAGCAATTGGTGAAGCAGTGAAAACGCGTGAAGTCTTTGGGCTGTAGAAAAGGGGGCACTCTATTGATTATGTACCGTGCTTTGCATTTCAAGTTAATCAGCGCTCTTTACATTGCGGGATCGGGAACAATTCTAAAGACATGTCCATTGCTGGGATTGCGGTAAAGATCGACCCTCGTGCCGTCCCAGTGATAATCGAGGTGGCGGCCTTGAGCCGCGTTTTTCGCAAGGTCAGGGTAAAACAGGCCGACGCATTCGCCACCTTTATAGCGCGTGCTCGGATAGACCACACCATCCGAACCTGCGGCTCGCAATTGCGCAGCCAATACTTGGCTAGCGTCGTAGGTGTCTAGATCAAGCGGTTGCAACTGATCAGCATCGGGATTGCGCAGATCATGCAAGCGCGCATCGATGTTCAATACAATTTCCCTAAATTGTGATGTCCAACCCGCAGCCTCATGGGTTCGCGTCATGAAGCGCTCATGATGATAAATTGTTTCAAGCAATGCGACTTCAAAAACATTACCAGCGTAGAGAACACCAAAGCTGCCGTCACTGAACCTACTTTTGCGATCCGGGCTCACATGACAAAAGGGTGCCATAAGATAAGTTGCACCGTTTCCCCCAACGCGGCGGTCTTCGGGAACAAGTTCTAAATTGCCAATATTCTCCACAAGCCGGGGATTGGTTTTTTGCTCTGCCGATATGAGTAATGGCCAATCCGCCGGATCAGCAATGTCCTCAAAAAGGTCGATTGGTGGATAAATGCTGCGAACGATCCGAACTGCACCTTCCCATTTGATATCAGAAAGAGGCAAGCGGGCAGGGTCGATCACCAACTACCGCGCTCCGCATCAAGGTAGCGCCGCACCCGCATTAAGTCAGTAAGCTCGCCGCCCAGCATAATATCCAAAGCCGAAGCGCCACGAAACGCCTCATTGGGACCCTTGATCCAGCGATAAGAACGATCCGGCTCGCGGAACATGTAACGCAAGGCTTTGTGAATCCCCATGAGGTTTGAAAGACGCGATTTTCCGTCACGATCAATTCTGCCTTGTTCCCCCGTCTTCCACCGGCGATATGACCGCACCGGCACGTCTAACAGGATTGCGGCCTGATCATCTGTAATGTCCCATTTAGCAAACATCATAACGACGGCTCGGAACATCGCCGCTGCTTCAGCATCGGTGATTGGTGTGGGGTGGAACTCATGCGGCGCAGTGTCAACTTGCAATAGGGCTATCATATCCAAATCCTCATTATGGCAGTATATATACTAAAAACTGCCAAATGGCAACATTATTTTATGAACTTCAAATTCAGCAAAATTCAGGATGCCACTTTGGTTTCAGGAAACATTTCGGACAGTGCTTCTGGCATCATCGATGACGTTGCGAAACCTTTAGCTTTTTCTTTTGGATGCAACGACTCCGGTCGAAGATTTGTGTATCTCCTAAGCATCTTCCAATCTTTGTGGCCGGTAACAAGTGCCACGCGTTCGATGGTTAGACCAGCCTCAAAGAGGCGGCTGGTTGCTTCATGACGAAGGTCATGGAAGTGCAGATCGTGGATTTTCAAGTCCCTGCAAGCACGCCGAAATGCGGTTCCAACCGATTTGTGGTGGTGTGGAAATACGCGGCCAAATCCGTTGGTCACAATTCGCTGTTCAAGCAATACCTCCCAAGCGTCGTAACCGGTTAAGTTCAACATCGGGACTCGTTGGTGATTGCCGTCTTTGCGACGAGGATCCTTCCGGTTACGCACAGTCACCAACCGTCGTTGGATATCCACGTCAGTCCATTCAAATTTGCAAATTTCTTCTTGCCGCATTGCAGTGGCAACGGCAAATCGGACGATCCTCGCCATCGGGATCAATTGCCGTGGATTAGAACTGAAATAAGTGTTCAGTCGATCAAGTTCATTTTGTGTTGGTCGCCGATCTCTTTCAACACCTTTGCCCACCAATCCAAGCCTAGTGAGAGCGACCCGTGCGAGTTTGACTTCCTCGGGAAATACTTCAATGCCATGTACGGCAGCGGCATGTGTGAGCAGGGTACCAATAAATGAAAAATCGATTGCCAGTGTTGTTGGACCAGCACCTACTTTTGCACGTGTCTTTCCATATTCAATGAGTTTGTTGCGCTTCATTTCGTGAATGCGCATCTCCCCTAATGAAACCCGAAGAGCTTCAAGTACGGCTGCCTTCGATCGCCGGATAGGCTTGCCCACTTCTTGATGGTCCATAATGTGAAGATCTATAATTTTGGCAAACGTACGAACACTTTTTGGGTCGGGCGAATTCGGCAGAACACCGCGATCAATGTTGCGTTCGATCTCTAGGCCCCATTCCTCCGCGTCTTTTTTGCGAAGGAAGGTTCCAGTAAGATATTTTCCCTTGCGGCGCACTTGAGCGCGCCAACTACCAGAAGGGAGCTTGACGATTGCGGCCATTCGTGTGCACTCCTATTTTCGTGTGCAAATCGTGTGCAGAGACAGAGCGTAACCCGTGTACAAACCGTGAAAACGTGTGCAAAATTTGCACACATGTTCTCGGTTTAGTCCACTGTAATATAAGAGCAAACTATTGAATTACAAGAGAAAAACATTCGCCGTGGCCCCCATGATGGATTGGACAGACCGGCATTGCCGTGTCTTCCACCGCGTCTTGTCGCGCCATGCTTTGCTTTATACAGAGATGGTGACAGCGCTGGCGATTAAGCATGGCGACCGTGAAAAATTGCTGGGCTTTGACAAAATTGAACAGCCTGTTGGTTTGCAACTGGGTGGCAGCGATCCTTTGCTCTTGGCCGAAGCTGCGAAAATTGGTGAAGATTTTGGCTATGCAGAAGTCAACCTCAACGTTGGCTGCCCATCAGACCGCGTGCAGGGCGGGCATTTTGGCGCGTGCTTGATGGCCGAGCCGCAACTGGTGGCAGATTGCATTGCTGCGATACACAGCGCTGTGAAAATTCCCGTCACAGTTAAATGCCGCATTGGCATTGATGATCAGGATGAAGAGCAGGGGCTTCAGAATTTTGTTGAAACAGTTGCGGCCGCTGGCTGCACCACATTCATTGTCCATGCCCGCAAAGCCTGGTTGCAAGGCCTAAGCCCAAAAGAGAACCGTGAAATTCCACCGCTCAATTATGACCGTGTGCATCGACTGAAACAGTCACTCCCGCATATCCAAATTCATCTGAACGGCGGGCTTGAGACGCTGCAACAAGCGATGTCGCATCTTGATCACCTTGATGGCGTGATGCTTGGCCGCGCCGCCTATCACATGCCGTGGATTTTGAGCGATGTTGATCCGGTATTCGCGGGCACCCTGCCACCTTGCCTCACGCGCCGTGATGCAGTGTTGGCGATGATTCCTTATATTGATGAGCAAGTTGCTTCGGGCCTTTTCCTGCACCGCATCACTCGCCATATGCTGGGGCTCTATCATGCTCAGCCGGGTGGCCGCATGTGGCGGCAGATCATTTCAACAGACGCTTGCAAACCGGGCGCTGATTCAAAAGTGATCATGCGCGCGCTAGAAGTTGTTGAAGCCCAAGCCGCAAGACAGGCAGACGCTGCTTAACTCAGTCTTGCAGCAAGCCTGCCCTGGCGGCCACCACGGCGGGTTTTGCGTTTGGTCAGCGTTGCCACACGCTCTGGTAAAGCATTCATAATCAAGCGGCGATCAACAGCAGCCATCCCTATCCACGCGGCAATTTCGTCACGCGTGCGCCCGCACCCGATGCAAAACTGCGTTTCAGGATCAACCACACACACTTTTACACAAGGTGTTTCAATATCGGGAAATCTAAAATCGTCCATATAGCCATGATGAAAGTGTTGAAGTTGCGTGTATGCCCTAATAACGCCCCTTAATGTCGGGCCTGCGTCAGTTCTTTAAAGTAAGAACTCCATCTTCCGATTTAAAGCTGTCGAGCTTGGATAAAAAGCTCATACCCAGCAATGTGCCGTTGAGCGCACCGGTTGGCAAAACCAAGGCATCAACATTATCAACGCGCACAGTGTCAATTTCAACGCGGTCTAATTTTGCCCGCGCCGCATTCACCGAGCCGTTGGCAGTTGAAACTGGAACATCAAAATCAAGTGTGTTAGGGCGAAGGCCAGCCTTCTGTGCATCTTCATAACTTAAGGCCACAACACTGGCACCCGTATCAACCATCACATCAATATCTGATTTATTAATGCGGGCTTTCACAACATAATGGCCCATATTTCCGGCTTTTAATTCTGTAATCGCCATAAGTTGAATGGGTTGCATTTTTTGCGCAGCTTCAAGTCCGGGAAAGCCAGCACTTGCCATAAACAAAAATGCCAAAGCAACGCTTTTCAACACACCCGACTTACCCATAACGCTCTCCACTAACTTGTTGAGGGCAAGATTAACTGATCATTGATCAAGAACAGTTGACGCGTTGAGAGAATTTGAAAGCAGGGTTAACCAATCATTGCTAAGAACACAGCAAACATAACAATCTCTGCCAGCACCTGTGTGGTGCCACAAATATCACCCGTCTGCCCACCAATCTGGCGCATGGCATAGCGGCGAATGAGGCCGGTGATCGCAGCCGCAGCCAGAACCGCAACCACTCCACTTTCAGGGCGAAGAGTGAAACCTGCAAAAAAAACCAAGGCCCCGCCTGTTACAATGGCAAACAAGGCAGCGCTGCGCCCGGGCCGTCCGGCTAAAACCGAAAGTCCATCACTGCGGGCGGATTTTGTGGCCCACATCATATCAACCACCATAGCCCGCGAAAATGCGCCCGTTGCCGCCATCACAGAAATGCTAACAAATGCAGGCAATGCTAAGAGCGCTTCGTAGGAGGCCGCTCGCGCCAATAGGCAGGTGATCAAAGCCATGGTGCCATAACTGCCAATGCGGCTATCGCGCATTATGAGCAGGCGATCCTCGCGAGTTTTGCCGCCGAACAATCCGTCCGCACTATCGGCCAAGCCGTCTTCATGCAGGCCACCTGTTAACATAAGGCCAAACGCGCAGGTGATGGCGGCGGCCAAAAGTGGCGGCAGATTTATCGCCTGTAACCCAACCAACACCAGACCATTCATGCCTCCAATACATGCTCCAGCCACGGCAAAGAAGCGCATGCTTTGCGCAAGCGGTGGCATATCCAACGTGCGTGCAAACGGAATTGGCAGCCGCGTCAAAAAACTCAAACTTCCGATAATCTCGGCAAAGGGGCGAAATTTTTCCTCTCTTGCGTCATTTGGTGGCGTTGCGTCGCTCATGGCAGATTTTTCACTTGGCTCCTGTGTTTGAGCTGTTAGAGAAAGTGCCGGAGCTTGTCAGCCGCTCCGCGCCAGCAAACCTTAGCATAATGTCGCAGGGCATTCTAATTCGACAGGACATAACATAATGACTTCCGGACTTCCCTTTGATGACATTCGCGCCCTTTTTAAAAAAATGCCACACGGCAATGCGGAAAACGCTGCATTGGCAAATGCCCATGAAGCCCAACTGACAAAACCACCGGGCGCATTGGGCAAATTAGAGGGAATTTCAGAATGGATTGCCACCTGGCAAGCCAGTTATCCGCCGCGGGTCGATCGTACCATTGTGGCCGTTTTTGCTGGCAATCATGGTGTGGTGGCCCAAGGTGTGGCCGCTTATCCGCAAGCCGTAACCGCGCAAATGGTGGCCAACTTTCAATCGGGTGGTGCTGCGGTTAATCAAATTTGCAAAACTTTTGATTTGGGTTTGAAAGTTTTTGAATTGGCGCTTGAACTTCCAACTGCCGATATAACCGAAGAAGCCGCTTTGAGCGAACAAGAATGTGCTGCCACTTTTGCTTATGGCATGGAAGCTATTGCGGGCGGCTGTGATCTTTTATGTATAGGTGAAATGGGCATTGGCAACACCACCATTGCCGCTGCAATTTCTCACGGATTATTTGGTGGCAAAGCAGAAGACTGGGTGGGGCCCGGCACGGGTGTTGACGCTGAAGGCTTGGCCCGCAAGACAGATGCAGTGCGACGTGCTGTGGCTTTACACAAAAGCCACCTCAATGATCCGCTTGAAGTTTTGCGCCGCTTAGGAGGCCGTGAACTCTCCGCAATGGCAGGGGCCATTATGGCAGCGCGCATGGAGCACGTTCCAGTTCTGATTGATGGGTATGTGGCAACCGCCGCAGCCGCTGTTTTGTACGCAGTTGATCCCACTGCTTTGGATCATTGCATGGTGGCCCATTGTTCAGCTGAACCCGCGCACAAGGCCTTGCTGCAAAAAATTAGCAAGCAACCATTGCTCGATTTAGGCATGCGTTTGGGTGAAGGTTCAGGGGCTGCCCTTGCCGCAGCTGTGGTGAAAGCCGCAGTGAATTGTCACAACAATATGGCCACATTTGCCAGCGCTGGTGTGTCTGACAAAGAGTAATCTCACCCTGTGAGTGAAATTAATTTACGCTGCGAGTCTGATTGAATATTCGGGCCTGCAATAATTTCACCGCGTGGACCTGATAACACACGCGATGCTGGGAAAGTGCAGATCACCTCTGTGCCTTGGCCGTTCTGACTCTTAATTTCAAGTTTGCCCCCATGAATATCCATAATGCCCTTCACAATGGAAAGGCCAAGCCCGGCGCCATCAATGGCCTTCTTGGCGGCCAAGCTTCCGCGCGTAAAGGCGGACATGGCTTGCTCAATTTCATTGGCGGGAATACCTGGGCCATTGTCTTTCACACTCATCACCAATTCGCCAGCCACATTGTGCTTGGCAGACATTGAGGATTCGCCACCTTCAGGTGAAAACTTAATCGCATTGGCCAGAAGATTAATGGCAATTTGATTAATCGCGCGGGCATCACCCCACACTTTAGGCAAGCTGGCATCAACATGAATTTCAATTTTCATATTTTTCTTAACGGCATTCATTTCCAATAAATGTTGCGCATGGCGCAAGGGTTCAAGCAGATGAATTGGCTCTTCGCGAATATCGCGGCGACCCGCTTCAATGCGTGAAATATCCAAGATGTCATTTATAAGACCCAAAAGATATTGCCCAGAATTGTGAATGTCTCCAGCATAATCCTTGTAGGCATGGTTGGTCATTGGGCCGAAAAGTTCACGCTCCAGAATCTCTGAGAAGCCAAGAATGGCATTGAGCGGTGTGCGCAATTCATGGCTCATATTGGCAAGGAATGTTGATTTAGCTGCATTGGCCGATTCAGCCTTTTTCTTTTCCGTTTCAGCTCGGTCGCGTTCAATTTTAAGCTCGGTGATCAGTTTGTCTTTCTGCTTGCGGAACACCACCATGTCGCGCGCTGTTTCCTGCAGTTGACGTGCAATGAACAGGAAGAATACTTCAAGCGTAATAACCAGCCCAGTCATGGCAAAATAAATTGGCCCGCCTTCGGAAACGCAGCGCAGCGCCAAACCAATGGTCATAATGGCAGTGCCAGCAATCAAAACTGGCATAAAATTACTGACCACCAGAAAGCGTACAACGCTCACCACCATAATCGCGGCCACAAGAAATGTGCCCTGTAATGGATTCGCTTCGGGCCAGAAGAAGAATAATGGCAAAACCCAGAACGTGCCTTGCATCAATTCCGATGCCGACATCATGCCAATCCATTCGCGCTGTTCAATATCGCTGCGGGCACGTTTGAAATATAGATTGCACAAGAAGAGTTGAATTGCATTGCAACCAAGAGCACCGATCAACCATGTGACAACAGTTAAAATTGGTACCCACTGCACGGCCGTAATGGCAAGCAGAATTGACAGCAAAGGCATGGTTGGCGCAACCAACAATTGATTGCGCAAAAACATTTCCAGCAGTTCACCTTGCCAAGGCGTGTTTTGGTCATTGGCCAAAAAGCTATCACGTTTAGCCAAATGCTCGTCCGTATCTTCGATGTGAAAGTTTTGGCGGCTCGAAAGTGTGTCCGGCAAATCAACTACTGACATGGTACAAACCTCGGTGAACAATAGATCAATTTTTACAGATAGGTGAAATGTGCTAATGCCGCCTTTGGGAAGACGGTAAAAATAGTCGCAATTTTTTCAGAAAACCTTGTAGAGAGCGGCTAACTGACGACATGGTAAATTAAGTGGAAAGTAAAATGACGGATGTGACCAAGGAACAAGTTTTGACCGAATTAAAACGCATTGCAGCCCCTGATGGGCGTGGCAATATCGTTTCGGCGGGGTTGATTTCTGAAATTGCCATTTACGATGGGCAGGTAATGTTTGCGCTTAATGTGGATCCGCAACATTTGAAAACCATGGAGCAGCTTCAGGTTTTTGTTCAAAAGGCAGTGGCCGCTTTGCCGGGCGTTAAGAAAGCCACAGTTGCCCTCACAGCCGAGCGTGCGCCAACCCGTGAGGTGGGTCCTAAAGTAAGTTCAACTCAAACACTTAAAAATGGTGTTCCGGGTGTGAAGCATTTGATCGCAGTGGCATCAGGCAAAGGCGGCGTTGGCAAATCCACCACTGCCATTAATTTGGCGCTGGCCCTTAAATCATTGGGCTTGCGCGTGGGCGTTCTGGATGCCGATGTTTATGGCCCCTCCATGCCCAAGCTTTTTGGGCTGCACGGAAAGCCGGAAGCCAGCGATGCAACCGGCAAGCGCATGAAGCCCATGCAGCGCTTTGGTGTGGAAGTGGCCTCAATTGGTTTTCTTGTGGATGAAGATACGCCAATGATCTGGCGCGGCCCCATGGTGATGTCGGCCCTCACGCAATTGCTGCGTGAAGTCGCGTGGTCGGAAATGGACGTGATGGTGATTGATATGCCACCAGGCACCGGCGATGCTCAGCTCACGCTGGCGCAACAGACTCCACTTTCTGGGGCGGTGATTGTTTCAACCCCGCAAGACTTGGCACTCATCGATGCGCGCAAGGGCATTAATATGTTTAAAAAGGTCAATGTGCCACTGCTCGGCATTATTGAGAACATGAGTTATTTCATCTGCGATAAATGTGGGCAGCGCCATGAAATTTTCGGCCATGGCGGTGCAAAAGCCGAAGCCCTGCGTTTGGGCGTACCATTTTTAGGCGAAGTGCCATTGGATTTAAAATTACGCGAACGCTCTGACGCAGGTGAACCCATCGTGGCCACTGAACCAGATTCCCCACATACTTTGAACTATCAAAACATTGCCCGCCAAGTCTGGGCCAGCCTTGAAGGCGGTGCCCTTGCCAAGCCAGCGCCCAAAATCGTCTTTGAGAATTAGCCATTTTCTTTAGTAAGTGTTAACCAAAGGGCTGATTCAATCGATCAAATAGACTTTGGCCGGATGATTCGGTTTAAAGGGGGAACTGTGATGTTGAATATAATGCGATTTTTTGGTGTGCTTCTGGTGGCGGCGGCAGTGGCTATTGTCCTGCTGCTAAAATACATGACCGCACAAATGCAGATTTTGGGGATTACCCCCGAAACCGGTGCCACACTGTTGGTGGGCGGTGTCTTAAGCCTTGGCCTTGGTGGTGTGATTGCGGCACTGGCTGATCTTGGCGGTTATGCTCCAAGCATTTCAATTCCAACCAAATCTGCTGTACAAACGGTTGAACCAGATGAACCTAGCGCCGAACTGCCAAAAATGGATTTTGGCAAAAAGCGCTTTGAAGCATCTTCGGCCCCTGTCGTGCCGCCATCTGCACCCGCGAAACCCACAGCGTCAAACAGCGTTGCTGATACAATTGCGGCATTGGAGCAAGCCAAGTCAGATATCAAAACCGCCCTCGGTGGTGTTGAAAGCATGTCAGCACCGATGGAGCCCCCAACACCTGCTTATGTTTCTCCACCACCCGCTCAGGCCGCCGTTGAACCGGAAGCCGAAGAAGGCGAACTGAGCGTGCTTGAAGAAAAAATCATCCGTGGCCGCCCAGCCCGCATTCTCTCGGATGAAACAGTTGAAGCTGAAACTGATGAAGGCTGGATGCGCTTTGAAAATCTAGAGCACCTCAATGAATATCTCGATTCATTAGAAGAGGGCGAGGCTTAATTATTTCCCACGCGGCATTAAATCATAAGGGTGCTTCCATCCGGGAAGCCCCTTGATCCGCTCCAGCCAATTTTGCACGCTCTTAAAATCACTAAGTGCAAAAGGCAATTCCTCACCAAAATAGAGATAGCCGCACAGCGAAAAGTCAGCAATTGTTGGCCCTGCGCCCAAAAGAAAATCCTGATGGGACAAACGTCTATCGACAATTTTCAAAGAATTCAAAACCCGCCCACGCAAGAATTCGGTGACGGGCGTCTCACCTGTTCTTGCTAAAAATATCATGTAGCGCAATGTCGCGATGTAGCTAGTGAATTTGTGATTATCAAACAGCATCCAGCGCAAAATTTCACGCCGCTCATCATCATTCTTCGGGCCAAACTTTCCCGTCACCTGGGAAAGATAATCGAGAATGACACCTGATTGCGTAAGGCGTTTTTCGCCTTGGACCAAAACCGGCACTTCACCCATTTCATTGATAGTTGCACGATATTCTGTGCTGCGGGTTTCGCCATTAAAAAAATCCACCCAAATAGGGGTCCATTTCACCACGCAAAGTTCCAGCATTAAAGCCGCCTTATAAGCATTGCCCGATTCACCAAAACAATAGAGCTTAATCTCATCCATCATCTTACATCCAATACGCTAACACGCGCGCGCTTTGTAACTTCGCTCGCAATTGATTTTTTGAACAGGCGTTGCCAGCGGCTGCGGCCTTCATCACAAACCACAATAATTTTGTATAGCGATCCCATTTCCACAATCTCGTCCACAGCATTACCAATGGCGGTTTTGGTTTCAGCCACCGTAATTTTCATGGCCTTCAACAAAGCTTTGGCATTGGACACGGCTTCTTCTGCGGCAGGTCTGCCGCTTTCCACTTCGGCAACTGAAAACAACGTTATCGGTTCGCCCAACGTATGGGCCAAAACCGCCGAGCGACGCACCGCTTGCATAGAGCGTGAAGACCCATCCGTACAGATAAAAAATCCATGCCGTTCAGCGCTGCTACGCGCCACCAAAACCGAGCAAGGGGCCATATTCGCAACCGTTTGCACAACGCCAGCATTGAAAAATGCTTTGAAATCGCCACGCCAGTGCGATGGTTCACCAAGGATCATTAAATTATAAGGGCCTAACTCATATTGATCGAGAATGCCCACAGCAACATCAGGCGCCGTTTTCAATTTCAAAACCACACTGCGCCCTGAAGGGCTGCGATATTCCGCTTTATTATCGCCAGCAGGGTCTCCCCAAGCATCTTGATGTTCGGTGACCAAAGGCCAATCTGAAACATCCAAGCCTTCTTCCTTCAGAACTTCCAATGCGCGCTTGAGATGTTTTACACCAGGCAATTCAAATCCGGCCTCCATCATGTTCTGCCGCGCCAGCCGCACTTGTAAGCCTCCCGAATGCAAGCCCTGATCAATCGGCCGCACATAAAGCACGATTACATCGGTATCATCGCCCACCGCCAATTGAGCGGCAGCCCGAACCGACGAGAACGATTCATCTGAACCGTCAATGCAGGCTAAAATGCGAAAGCGATTGCGCCGCTGTGCGCGTAAATTGGACAAGGTCTTTCGCACCGCCGCTTCTTGGCGATCCGATAAGGTGGTGCGTTTAAAAATATTCTTCATGGCAGCAGCGGCCAATAAAAGGTTGCAGTCAATATAAGCACAACGAAAGAAAGCACCATCATGCGAATGCCAATTTTGAAAAAGTCAGAACTTTTTAAATATCCAGACGCATAGATAATTGTAAACGCAGGCTGTGCCGCCGGCGTTAGATATCCAAAGGCTGATGCGATAGCGGTGAGAAAGCCAACCCGCAGCGGGTCTTCACCAGCAGCCACTGCCGTTTTCAAAACCACAGGCCCCAGCACTGCCACAGCAGCACCAGCTGTCATGGTATTGGTCACACCCACGGTAAGCAAGGCGATGGCTGTGTTAAACGCCAAATCACTGCCCGCGCCGATCATCTGCATGCCATGAATAACCCCGTTAGCCACCCACTCTGCAGCACCAGTGCTTTTCATTTGCACACCAAGCGAAATGGCGGCGGCATAAAGCAAAACCACACCCCAGTTCACACCCGCATTAATATCTTCCCAGCGCACCAAGCCGAAAACCAAAAATGCCGCGGTGCCCGCAATGGCAATTGTGCCAAGCCCAACGCTGGATGAGAAGGCCACCCAGCATGTAATGGTGATTGCGAAAATAAGAATCGTCATCCATTCATTGCCCCGCATGGGCCCTTGCATGGAAACTTGCGTGCGCAAGCGGCTGATGGCGCGCGACATATCAGTGGTCTCAGGTCGGAATGTAAAAATCAAAAGTGCGGCCACGATTGGCAAGCGCGCAATGAACATTGGGAATGTATAAATCGCCCAATGCACATAATCCATCAAGTAACGCTGCGTAGCAGGATCGGCCGCGTTGTAGAAAAAGTCATGCCAATATCCAATCATAATGGCATTGCGCGCACCTCCTGATGGAGTGGCCACACCAGCAATCGAGCAGCCATAAGAAATTGAAAACAGAATAACCGCCGCAAGATTATGAACTTTTTTAGGATCATTGGATGTGAGAGTGATCAAGGTTACACCTACTGGCAGCATCATGGCGGCAACTGTGTGCTCACCAATAAAAGCGGCCAGCACCCCACACACGGTGGTGATGCCAAAGCTAATCCAATAAACGTTGGTGCCCGTCATGCGCACAATCCACCACGCGATGCGCTTGTCCAAACGCTGCTTCACAACAGCCACCGCCAGCATCAATGATCCCATAATGAACAGCACAGAATCCGTCATCAAGCTTTGCGCCACTTTGGTGGGGTCAACACCCAGCAGCAGCACTTCGCCAATGATAATTAAAAGCGGCACTGTGGGCAACGGCACCGCCTCGCTGATAAACAGCATGGTGGCCATAATAGACATACACAAAACAATTTGCCCTTGATGCGACAGGCCGTAAGGCGCAGGCACCGTCATCAGCGAGAAGCCCACGATCATCGTGATAATAAACCAGCGCCGCTTCCACAGCAGCGATAAATCCACATAGGAACGCAAATGCCGATAGCGCTGATAGCCACGTCTGCGAAAACGGCTCACCCCAACCGCAGGCTCATGCGCCAGCAGGCTATCGCGCGCGAGAACGAAACTGGTGCTGTCCGTGATCATCTTTGGAATCTTAATCCATTGCCCAATTCATATGTTTCCTGAACCAAAAATCAGAAAGCTTCAAGCATGGTTTGCGAAATCAGTGAGTTGGCCTTAAAAACATTTAAGATTGGCCACAGGGAGTATTAAAATGAGCGAGCTAGAAAAGGTTTTGGGTGAAGCTGAGCAGGGCTTTAAACCCAGCATGGTCAGACTTTTTGAGCTGCTGCGCATTCCCTCCATCTCCACCGACCCGGCTTACAAAGCGGATTGCCAAACGGCAGCTAATTGGCTGGTGAAGGAATTAAATGCGATAGGGTTTGCAGCCACCGCGCGAACCACCCCTGGCCATCCGATGATCGTGGCGCATTACACGCCAAAATCCGCCACCGCCAAAACGCCACATGCGCTGTTTTATGGCCACTATGATGTTCAACCCGTTGACCCGGTTGAAATGTGGGAAACCAAACCATTTGAGCCCACGCTGAAAATTGATAAAAATGGCGTTGAGCGCATTTTTGGCCGTGGCACCGCCGATGATAAAGGCCAGTTGATGACTTTCGTGGAAGCAGCGAGAGCTTGGATTGCAGCCTCAGGCTCGCTGCCAATTAGGGCCACCTTCCTGATTGAAGGTGAAGAAGAAAGCGGTTCGCCCTCGCTCATTCCATTTCTCAAAGCCAATAAGGCTGAGCTTTCCTGTGATATAGCTTTCGTGTGCGATACCAATATGTGGGATGAAAAAACGCCTGCCATCACCACACGGTTGCGCGGCATGGTGAAGGAAGAGGTGACAGTCACATCGCCCTCGCTAGACCTGCACTCCGGCCTATTCGGTGGTGCGGCAATGAACCCCTTGCGCGCTCTTTCTAAAATGATTGCGGCCCTGCACGATAAAAATGGCCGCGTGACCATTCCTGAATTTTACAAAGGCGTTTCCGAATTGCCCAAGGCCACCAAGAAACAATGGGCCGGATTAAAATTTTCGGAAAAGAAATTTCTCGGTGCTGTCGGCCTGAAATCCAGTGCGGGCGAAAAAGGCTATAGCACCAACGAGCAAATCTGGGCGCGGCCCACAGCAGAAGTGAATGGCATGTGGGGTGGTTATCAAGGGGTAGGCAGCAAAACTGTGATCCCATCACAAGCCAACGCAAAACTCACTTTCCGCTTGGTGGGCAAACAAAATCCCAAAGCTATTTTGAAAGCCTTCCAAACTTTCGCCAAAAAGCAAATGCCTAAAGATGCGACGATCACATTCTCAGGCTTCGGCAGTGGCAGCCCTGCCTCTGAAATCAGTGAAAACAATATCTACATTCAAAAATCATCAGCTGCATTGAAAGCCGAATACAAAAAGGAAACTGTGTTGATGGGGTCAGGCGGTTCCATTCCTATCGTCCAAAGTTTCAAAACCATTCTTGGCATGGATTCCGTTTTGGTAGGCTTCGGCTTGAACGACGATGCCATCCACAGCCCCAATGAAAAATACAATGTGTCGAGCTTCCAAAAAGGCATCAGGAGCTGGGTGCGGATTATCGCAGCTCTGGCGGAGAAATGATTGATCCCGTTGAGCTGTTGAAGGAATATCATGCGGCGCTGAATAATTTCGATTTAGAAAATGTGGAGCGCATGTTTGCAACGGAAGCAGTCTATGTGTCTCCGGGTCTATATGGAGAGATCAAAGGCCGAAGTGACATCATGCAGGCCATGTCTAAGTATTTTGCGGAATATACCGACCAAGTTTCGACGGATGAAAGCATCGAGCAACTTGATCAACTCACAATGAAATCGGTTTGGAGCTTGGCCACCAGCAGCAGAGCAGGGGTTAAAATTAAACGCAAAGGCGAGGAGATAATTCGTTTTGATATCAATGGATTGATTGAGCGAATTGAAGTGAAAGATTATCCTTCTAGCCAATCTTAAACTTTGCCACATGCTCTGGCGCAACTAGCCCTGCCAATAACCTTGGATCATCAATCGCTGGCATGGCTACAGTTTGCAGCGGAATAACGCCCGCCCAAATTGGCAGCACATAATCTTCCTCATCATCACCGGGTGGGCCATTGCGCACTTTGGCTGAAACTTCACTCAGCTCCAGCCCCAGAATAATGGTGGCCTTCAATTCCTTCTCCTGCATTTTCCGCAACATATCCCAACGCCCAGGAAATAGCTGGTCAACCATAGCCTTCAACCGTGCTTTCTTATCATCCCTGTGCAGCACTTTATGCGCCGTGCCAAAAGCCATCACTGAACGATAATTGCACGAATGATTAAATGCTGAACGTGCCATCACCATGCCATCAAACAAGGTCACGTTCACGCACACTTGGGTTTCTTCGCACGCTTCCAACATGCGGCTGGCAGCTGAGCCATGCCAATAAATATGATTGCCTTCGCGCCATTGCAGCGTTGGGGTCACATAAGGTGCACCTTTAAATACATAGCCAACAGTGCACATGGGCTGCGCGTCGAGAATGGCATGAACCGTTTCGGCATCATATAAAGCACGCTTGTTTAAACGTTTAACCCGCGTGCGTTCGGTTGGAGCTACAGACATATTTCACCTCTGTGGTGACAATGCCTTTTCTTCAATGCTGATACGAAGAGCCAGAATTGCCAAATTTAACACACCGGCAATGAGGCCAAACCAGATGAGACCGAACGCAAATGGCAATACGAAAATCTCTAACGCCACCACCAGATAATTGGGGTGGCGCAG
>JANLPA010000028.1:0-5819 GCA_031366855.1 Hyphomicrobiales bacterium
AGCCATGTCCACAGGCTGGCCCGGTTTCAAAGAGCAAATCGCCAGCGGCAAATGGAACCTCGCGCAACAGCGCACGACCTTCTGCAAGAACTGGAAATATGAAAACCGCGAGACCGTACATTTTGATTTTAACAAAGTGAATCGTGCAAAGAATGGTTATGGCCAGTGGTCAAAGAAGGGGCAGGTAACGCCAATGCCGGACTTGCCATCGATCTGTCTTGATACTTGGTGAATCTCGATTAAGCGAGACCAATTTCGCGTTTCGCAAATTTAATCCAATGCATAAAGCGCTTCTTCCAATGAAATCGACGCGAAGCGCTTGTTCTGTGCAGGATGGTTGATTCAACATCATGTAAAACAGCCAGATTAGGTTGGACACCGTAGCAAATAAGCCCTGTCATTTCTGTGCGACCCGCAAGCCCGTCGGCACCGAGTCTTATAGGATAACCAACTGCTACTAACCTTTCCGCACCTTTTCGGTTGACCAAGTTTACAGAGATACGATTCACTTTGCCTAGGAAGCGTGTCATCCGATAGATATCAAAGAGCGGCTCACCAAACATGACTCCGTAACTATCGGTCATGAAGTTGATAAACTCCCAATCTTTTGGGAAAGAGTTACGGCGCTTCATAATTTCAATTAGCATAAGGCCGATGTCTACATCATCTTCTAATATGAGATAGCATTCATCATTGGACTTCAATAACCTTTCATAAAGTTTGAGATGACTCAACGCGCAACCAATATCTCCTGTGGCCAGTGGGTGGCCCGAAAACTTCTTCGCTAATGGTTCAGAATATTTTGCCAAGTCTTCGGCGCTTAATGTCTGCCCGTCAGTTGCCTCCACAAATTCATATGGTACATTGAGCTTGTCCAGCATTACTGTCATCCGCGCTCGTCGATCAGGGGAACGCGCCAAATTCAGCACTAAGATTTTACAGCCAACAATATCTTGTTTCACTCAATCCCCCTTAACGCGCACAAATTCGCCAGGTGCATCGCCCAGTTCAACATCAACGGGCACAGATGCTTTCACTTTGTTGCCGCTCTTGGTTGAAATCCATTCCAGCCAATTGGGCCACCAGCTTCCGGCAGTTTCCGTGGCGCCATCCAGCCAATCTTCCAGCGTCTCAGCCCCTGTATCATTAGTCCAATATTGATATTTGCCTGCAGCAGGCGGGTTGACAACGCCTGCGATGTGGCCGGAGCCAGAGACAACTAATTTTGTCGGTCCGCCCATATAGTGCCCAAGCCGGAACACGGAAGGAAGGGGGGCGATGTGATCCTCTTTCGCAGCCAAATTATAAACGGGAACCTTCACCTTGCTTAAATCAATGCGCACATTGTCGAGAACCATGGTGCCTTTCGACAATTTATTATTCATATAACATTCGCGCAGATAGAAGGAATGAACACCAGCAGGCATGCGCGTGGAATCAGCATTCCAATAGAGCAGATCAAATGGCATAGGGTCTTTGCCGAGCAGATAGTTATTGACCACATTGGACCAAATCAAATCATTGGCGCGCAACAGATTAAACGCATCGGCCATGCGGTTGCCGGGAAGATAACCCTTATCTTCCATGCGGCCTTCAATCCACTTCACTTGTTCTTCATCTACATAAACACAAAGATCACCGGCTTTTTCAAAATCCACTTGCGTGGTGAAAAATGTGGAGGCGTTGACGCGGGTATCGCCCTTAGCGGCCATGTATCCCAATGAGGCCGCAACCAATGTGCCACCAATGCAGAAACCCACAGTATTGACCTTTTTGGCACCAGTGGCTTTTTGTACTTCATCAATGGCGGTTAAGAATCCTTGACGCATATAGTCTGAAAAACTCTTGCGCCCTTGTGCATCCGAAGCATTGACCCAAGACATGACAAAAACCGTGATGCCATTATCAACGCACCACTTGATATAAGATTTTTGCGGCGTGAGATCGAGAATGTAAAACTTATTGATCCACGGTGGTGAAATCAATAGCGGATATTCAAAAGTTGTTTCCGTACTAGGTGCATATTGCAGCAACTCGAACACATCATTACGGAACACCACCTTGCCCGGCGTCAGAGCAATGTTGCGGCCCACTTCAAAGGCAGTTGTATCGGTTTGTTTAATGCGCAAGCGGCCATCGGGTGATTTGAAATCGCGCTCCAGCTTATCCATGCCACTAATGAGATTGGCCCCATTGCTGGCCAGCGTGGCTTTCAAAACTTCAGGGTTTGAAAATACAAAGTTCGATGGTGAAACCGCATTGGCAATTTGTTCCACATAGAACTTTGCCTTCAGCTTGGTGTGCTCATCCAAGCCATCTGCATCATTCACCATCTCAACCGCCCATTTGGATGAGATGAGATATGCCTGCTTCAGAAAATCAAACACGGCGTTCTCTTGCCAGTCTTTATCCTTGAAGCGTTTGTCATTGCGCGCCGGAACCGCCATAGGCTCTGTGGGTTGACCAATCGCTTTAGACCATGCACCCTGCCAAAGAGCTGAATAACCCGACCACAGCTTCATCTGAGCCTGCATCAGTTTCTGCGGATCGCCCGTATAATAGTTGGTCAGCGCCCCCAGTGTTTTTGCCACCTGTTCCATGGGCAAAATTTGCGAATCCTGCTCCGCCTTCTGCAAATCTGGCCGCGATGCTACTTGTTTGGCAATCTCTGAGGCGCGCGAGAAAACCTGCGCAAGATTTTGCATCAACTTCACTGGATCAGGAAGTTTGAAATCATTAGGCGCTGGGGTCTTTGAATCCGTCATAGAACCTATTTAATACCACCACACTGGAGGGCAAGGGCAATTCTTGCCAAATCGACGCCTTATCGTCATAAGACGACCCATATCAAACACAGGTTACAAAATGACGAACGCGTTAAGATTGGGCATTGCAGGATTAGGCACCGTAGGAACCGGCGTTCTCGATATATTAAAAACACACGCTGATCTTATTGCTTCTCGCGCCGGCAGGCCTGTCACAGTCACGGCCGTCAGTGCCCGCAGTAAAGGTAAAACCCGTGGGAGCCACGATCTTGTCGGGTTGGAATGGTTTGACGATCCGGTTGCCTTGGCCAAATCCATGAACATTGATGTGTTTATCGAATTGATCGGTGGTGACACTGGCCCCGCTAAAGATGCTGTTGAAGCGGCAATCGCCAATGGCAAACACGTGATCACTGCAAACAAAGCTCTGCTTGCCCATCATGGCGCAAGCTTGGCCAGTGCGGCTGAAGCCAAAGGCGTAGCACTTTATTTTGAAGCCGCAGTGGCTGGCGGCATTCCTATTATTAAAACTTTGCGCGAAGGTTTGGCCGGAAACAGCGCCAAGAAAATCTTCGGCATTATGAATGGCACTTGTAATTATATTCTAACCAAAATGGCCAGTGAAGGCCGCAACTTTGATGATGTGCTTAAGGAAGCTCAAGCGCTTGGTTATGCTGAAGCAGACCCGACATTTGATGTGGGGGGATTTGATACGGCACATAAACTTGCCGTCATTGCATCGCTGGCTTTCGGCACCGAAGTTAATCTCAGCTCCATCCGCATCGAAGGCATCGAGGCGATCACGTTAGAGGATATTCGCAATGCTGAAGAGTTGGGCTATAAAATTAAGTTACTCGGAGTCGCCGTAGCCCATGATGGCGGCATTGAACAACGTGTTAACCCCACACTCATTCCTAAGGGCACTTCAGTTGCTGATACTGATGGTGTGTTTAACGCCGTAGTGGTGAAGGGTGATTTCGTGGGTGACTTAATGCTCGAAGGTCGTGGCGCTGGTTCGCACCCTACAGCCTCAGCGGTTCTCTCAGACATTGTCGATATCGCACGGGGCAACACCCGCCCTGCTTTCGGCGTGCCCGCCAAAGATTTGAAGAAATTTAAAGCCGCCCCCCAAAAAGTGCATGAGGGTGGCTTCTACGTGTCACTCGAATTGCACGATAGACCCGGTGCCGTTGCAGCCATAGCCACCATTTTAGCTGATGCAAAAATCTCCATCGAAAGCATCGTGCAGCGCGGTAAGAAAGATAAGGAGGAAACCCGCTCTACAGCATCCTTCATCCTCATCACGCACGATACCTTGGAAACCTCCATCCAGAAGGCCATTGAGCGGATCGAGAAGGATGGCCATGTGGCCAAGGCTCCAAGGGTCATTCGCATTGAGCGGCTCTAAACCTGCCTTCCTCGATATCGAATCCTCCATCAAAGGCCAGCGTTGGGTTGCGCGGTTGGATGATCAACGCTTGGCCCACGCTATTGCTGAAAAGAATGATCTGCCGGAAATTCTCGGTCGCGTGATGGCGGCGCGTGGTGTGGAGCTTGACCAAGCCGAATCGTTCTTAAATCCAACACTGCGCTCTCTCATGCCGCAACCATCGGCCTTGATGGATATGGAGAAGGGTGCGGCGCGTTTGGCTGAAGCCATAAGCAATAAAGAATCCATCGGTATCATCAGCGATTATGATGTGGATGGCGTTTCATCCGCGGCCATTCTTTTGCGCTTCCTGCGATCTGTGGGCCATGATGCCCATGTCTATATTCCTGATCGTGTAACAGAGGGCTATGGCCCCAGTGAGAAGGCAGTATCCATACTCAAAGAGCAGGGCACAGAACTATTGCTCACGCTGGATTGCGGTGTGCTCTCGCATGATCCTCTGGCCCACGCGGCTGATCTTGGCCTTGTCACACTCATCGTCGATCACCATCAAGCAGGCCTTGAACTTCCGCACGCCTATGCCGTGATCAACCCGAACCGCCAAGACGATATCTCCGGCCTCGGTCATCTCTGTGCCGCAGGTGTAGTGATGATCCTCATTGCCGCTGTGAACAAGAATTTGCGCAATGCCAGTTACTACAACGAGCAACGTCCCGAACCAAACATGCTGCAATGGTTAGAGCTGGTGGCGTTAGCCACCATTTGCGATGTGGTGCCGCTCAAAGGTTTGAACCGCGCTTATGTCACCCAAGGTTTGAAAATTATGGCGCGGCGTGAAAACCCCGGCATCGCGGCGTTAGCAGATGTGGGCGGTCTCAAAAAACGCCCCGACACTTACGCGCTCGGTTTCATCTTAGGTCCGCGCATCAATGCCGCTGGCCGCATTGGCCATGCCGATGAGGCGCTAGCACTGCTCACCACCAATGATAAGGGCGAAGCCCATGCGCTGGCCCGCAGCCTTGATGAGATGAACCGCAAACGCCAGCTCATCGAAATCCGCGTTGTTGATGAAGCTTACGCGCAGGCTGATGCGGCCATGGGTAAAGACAAAAAACCATCTATCGTTGTGGTCGCTGCCGATGGCTGGCACCCCGGTGTGGTGGGCCTTGCCGCATCGCGCCTAAAAGATCGCTTCGGCGTGCCAAGCCTGGTTCTGGCGATAAATGCGAAAACCGGATTAGCCACCGGCTCTGGTCGCTCGATCAATGGCGTTGATCTGGGCAAGGCCGTGCGCCTTGCGATGGAAGCGGGCATCCTCACCAAAGGCGGTGGCCATGCCATGGCAGCGGGCCACACAGTTCCAATCGAAAAACTGGGTGCGTTGCGACAGTTCTTGGACGAATCATTGAGCAGCGAAGTCGAATCTCTGCGCGAACCCTTTTTGGCCGTGGATGGAGCCTTAACCGCCTCAGGTGCAACACTCGATCTCATCGAACTCCTCGAACAAGCTGGCCCCTATGGTTCAGGCCAACCACAACCCATGTTCGTATTTCCGTCACATAAAGTAACCTATGCTGACCGTGTGGGTACCGACCATGTGCGCTGCACTTTGGTGGCCAGCGATGGCACAAAGCTTAAGGCCATTGCATTTCGAGCTTTAGGCA
>JANLPA010000088.1:0-2371 GCA_031366855.1 Hyphomicrobiales bacterium
CACACCCTGTTTATCATCGCCGGACTCATTCCGGCGAGCCATGGTGCAGCAATTTTAAATGTAACAATGGGTCCACCATGGTTCCCTGCAACAAGTGCGGGGATGACAAAAGGTTGGGGTGTCACTCAAAAATCGTAAACACCTTTGCCATCACCTCATCCAATAATTCCGCAGGCAACACATCAACATGTCTTCCACCACGCGCAGCAATATCCAACACGCGCGGTTGGTCACAGTGCACCCAACCTGAGATTTTTATTAGGGATAGAGCAACATATTCTTTGATGGAATCATTACAGTCCTAACCTTCATTCCCGCGCAGGCGGGAATATAACGTGAGACACACGCACCAACCCAAAGTTGGATTCCCGCCTGCGCGGGAATGACGGTCGTGAAGTGGTTCTGTCGAAACTCATAAAGGCTCTATCGCGACACCAAAACACGCTTCACAGAATTTCTTTGCCGACTGCTGCGCCATTCAACCAGACCTGTTCCTCATTGGCACGCGGCTGAGAATAATCCGACGTGGCCAGAAGTTCGGAAAGTTTGTAATGGGGCCGTCTTGATTTGCGCAAAAACAATTCCGCAACCACCAAATTCACAATCCACCCAGCGATGAAAACTAAATCCCCCAAGAGCCCGTTTGGTGGGCCAAAAATAAGGGCAACGGGGAGAAGCAGAAGTGTCTGCGTTCCTGTGCCCAAGCATAACGCATAAGCCCGCGTCATCCAGATGCGATGCTTCGTGATGTTGCCGGATCGGATAAAGTAAAGGCCAAGGCTCAGCACAGTGAGAAGCCCAACAGCTGCGATATTCTGCGCGGTGTCGTGAAGCCAGCTATCTGGCTGGGCTTGCACTGATTGGTTCATCCACAAGCCGGACAGCGCCAAATAGCAGCCCGCTGCGACGAGCCCTCGGCCCACCCAGCGATGCCATTTTGGAAATTTGATTCTCAGGCGGTTGGAAAATTGCAGGTATCCTAACAGCAGCAATGCACTTCCGCCTAGAATATGGCCGATGATTGCGTAAGGGTAACTTCCACGGCGAATAATATCGACGGGTTGGCTGATCTCATTCACCTCACCCCCATAGATCGACACCAGTATAAAACCGCCGATGAGGACTGGTAGCAATGCCAACAAAAACACACCGAGGCGCGGCAGATTTTTTAAGAACGAGCGGATCATTTTGCGCTCCATTAAGGGGATAAGGATTTGGAAGTTTCAAGTTCGTATGAGAACACCTGATCCAACGGCTTGTTGAAGACGCCAGCAATTTTAAAGGCCAATTCCAATGTTGGAAAATACTTTGCATTCTCGATGGCCATGATTGTTTGTCGCGTCACGCCAACTGCTTCGGCTAAGTCTTTCTGCGTCATTTCTGCGGCATCAAACCGAAGGCGGCGGATGTGATTGGTGATGCGGGGCGGCACTCAGCAGCTCCGCCGATAAAGCCAGAGCTTTGATAAGTCGCCAGATAGCGAGCCAAGGGCCAAACTGAAAAACACGATGTTGAAAGCAATAAAATTGCTGATGCCATAGGCAAGAGCGGCAATGCTGGCCAGAAACCCGAGCACTGTTACAACCATAGTCGTCGCCATGCCATTGATCTGTATGCCGCGATCACGTTCATCGACGAGAAAGCTTGGCTTTGTTTCTCCAGTAAAAATGGCCCAAAGAATATTGGCAAGAATGACCATAACAATTGTCAAAATAATTCCGCCAGGAATAACCCAAATAACCTCTCGCGCCCAAATCATCACACCATCTGGCGCCACGCTGGTTCCATCGACGAACATCATGTGAACCCGCCAAATGAAATAACTATTGACCAGCAAATTACTGATCACACCGACAATCGTATTGCGTTCTTCGTGGGACATAGGAGTTAAAGATCGATCCATTGAGTTAAGATTATCTAACTAAATGTATGACATTTAATACCTAGTGTAAAGAATATTTAACATCACCTGATTTTTATATCCAACCCTAAATCCAGCACCGGTGCCGAATGCGTGAGCGCTCCGCTGGAAATAATATCAACGCCGGTTTCGGCAATCGCTCTCACAGTCGAAAGGTTCACGTTGCCCGAAGCTTCGCACTTCATTTTCCCTGCCACCATATAAACGGCTTCAGCGCCAGCTGAAACATGTGCGCCATCGCCCACCAGAATTTCAAATTTCAAATTTGGGTCCATCATGGTGAATGCGGTTTGTGCAAATGCCATGCCTGCAATCACACCCACTTGCCGCGATGCGATGACCGCAGTGGCCATGGCGCTGGCTGGAATGGTGGCTTGGCTGGTGATGTCTCCAGCGCGGCCCAAATCTTCATTGAGTGCTGCAAGCACTGCATCTTCTATGAGCAGGGGG
>JANLPA010000108.1:0-1763 GCA_031366855.1 Hyphomicrobiales bacterium
TTTGGTGGTCACAGGTTTAGGTTCGATGATTGCGGCCCCGTTCGGTGGCCATGCCGTGAATATGGCGGCCATCACTGCATCATTGGTCACTGGGCCAGACGCGCACCCGGACCCCGCACAACGCTGGAAAATCGCTTATCCGTATTTTGTGATTTATGTCGCTGTGGGCTTGGCTGCGATGAGCTTTGTAACAATACTGGGCGCATTGCCAAAAGAACTGGTGGCCGCCATTGCGGGGCTAGCCCTGTTCGCGCCGCTAATGAGCGGCATGACAGCAATGGTAAGAGACACCGCTGATATCGAAGCAGCCATGGTCACGTTTCTGGTGACAGCATCCGGCATAGTAATGTTCGGCGTGGGGGCGGCATTCTGGGGCTTGATGGCGGGAATGGTGGTTTGGGGTGTGAAGCGGGTGGCGGTAAAAATATGAAATCTTCTGAAACCTCAATTCTCGTCATCGCCGGATATGAAGGGTCTGGTGATGTGCATTGGCAGCAGCGTTTGGTTGCTAAGCTTTCGGCAGCAAAACTGGTAGAGCAAGATGATTGGTTGTTTGGTTCACTGGCGAATGCTGTTAATTGCATTGTTCAAGCTGTTGCGGCTGCGCAGAAACCCGTTGTGTTTGTGGCTCATTCGGCAGGCTGTTGTTTGGTTTCTCATGCTGTTAAAGCGCTCAGGACGGCTGGTGAAATTCAAAAGGTAAGGGGCGCGTTTATGGTTTCAGCGCCTGACCCAGAAATTGTAAAAACCTTGCCCAAGATCGATCCGCTTTTGTCACTTGTGCCGCGAGCGATTTTGCCCTTCCCGTCCGTTTTGGTGTCTAGCAGCAATGATCCGTTTTGCTCGCAAGATGTGTCAAAAAGCTTAGCGGCTGATTGGGGTTCCGTCTGGGTGGATGCTGGAGAAGCAGGCCATATCAACACCGATTCTGGTCATGGGCCGTGGCCTGAAGGCATGATGCGCTTTGCTGGTTTTTTGTCTAAGCTGCCTGCATAAGGATTCGACAATGGTAACTGCGCCCACACTTTTTGATTTCACACTCACTGGCCTTGATGGCAAGCCCATGCCGCTTGATCAATTCAAAGGCAAAGTGGTGTTGCTAGTGAACACCGCATCAGAATGTGGCTTCACTGGGCAATATGAGGGTTTGGAAAAACTGTGGATGGCTAATAAGGATAAAGGCTTGGTGATCATTGGTGTTCCCTCCAATGATTTTGGCGGGCAAGAACCGGGATCAGCCGTCGAGATTGGCGCGTTCTGTCAACGAAACTATGGCGTCACGTTCCCGCTCACTGAAAAATATGTGGTGAAGGGCGTGGACGCTGTTCCGCTCTATCAATGGGCCACGGAGCAGGCCGGGCGATTGGGGCGGCCCAAATGGAATTTTCATAAATTTCTGTTTGGACGCAATGGAAAGTTTATTGATTGGTTTGCGGCAGCAACATCACCAACGGGGCCGAAAATTACGAAGGCTGTGGAAGCAGCGCTGAATTAGTGGTCTATTTCCAAGCCACCTTTACGATCTCATAAGAACGGCCACCACCTGGGGTGTTCACTTCAACCGAGTCTCCCTTCTTCTTGCCAATCAGGGCGCGGGCGATGGGGGATGAGATTGAGATTTTGCCCTTCTTCACATCCGCTTCAAAATCGCCGACGATTTGGTATTTCACTTCGGCTTCGCTGTCTTCGTCGATGAGTGTGAGCTTGGCACCGAACATCACAGTGTCGCCAGAGAGTTTGCTGGGGTCGATCACTTCGGCGCG
>JANLPA010000010.1:0-10148 GCA_031366855.1 Hyphomicrobiales bacterium
TGCCGTTTTTTGTTTTTCTAATAATTACGATTACCACGACTGAAAAAGACGTGAATTTCAAAGACATTGGTCCGGAGCACGGCAATGGTCCTTTTTACTTTAAGCTGCTGACCTATGCAGCAGCGGTCCCTATGACAGGCGTTTTGATACTAATGATCGGCAGTGGTTTTTATCACAAGATCATGTCGCTCTGATTATTTTTTACCCTTGTCAAACGGGTTATCGCCGCCACGCAAACTAAACCGAATTGGCACACCTTCGAGTGACAGCTCGGCGCGCAAGCCGTTCATCAAATAACGCACATAAGTTCTTGGCAGTTTGTCGAGTTGGTTTCCGAACAACGCAAATGTTGGTGGCCTTGCGCTGGCTTGGGTGCCATAGCGAATTTTAATGCGGCGGCCTGTTGGCGCTGGTGGCGGGTTTTTACGTACGGCCGCTTCAAGCCATCGATTAAGCTTCGAAGTTGAAATCCGCTGGTTCCACTTCTTGTCCATATCAATCACGGCCTGCATCATCTTATCAAGCCCACGGCCCTGCTTGGCCGATAATGTGACGATGGGCAGCCCCCGAATATCTGGCAGAATATCTTCCATGATATCATTCACTTTGGTCATGGCTGCTTGCTTGTCTTCCACTAAATCCCATTTGCTCAAAGCCAAAACAATGGCACGGCCTTCACGCGCCACTAAATCGCACAGCGTCAAATCCTGCTTTTCAATGTGGGCAGCAGCATCGACAAGAACCACAACACAATCCGCATAGCGAATGGCGCGCATCGCGTCCGTCACTGAAAGCTTTTCCAATTTCTCTTTCACTTTGCCTTTGCGGCGGATGCCTGCAGTGTCCCACAGTTTAATCTCGCGGTCTTTCCACTTCCATTCGCTAGAAATTGAATCGCGCGTAATACCAGCTTCTGGGCCGGTGAGCATGCGGTCTTCACCCAGCATGGTATTAACAAGTGTGGATTTACCGGCATTGGGTTGCCCTATAATAGCAAGCCGTAACTTGCGCTCTGGCTGGTCCGGCCCTTCATATTCGGGATCATATTCGGCGGGCACAAAATCTTCATCTTCTTCTTCAGCAATTTTCGTGGCTTCGGCATCGGCATCGATATAAGGCCGCACCACATCATAAATGTGTTCCATGCCTTCGCCATGCTCGCCAGAAATTGGTAGCGGTTGACCAAAGCCCAAGCGAAACGCTTCACCCACAGAATTAGCAACAGCCCGCGTTTCAGCTTTATTGGCCAGCACAGTTACAGGCTTGCCAAGTTTTCGAATCCGCTCAGCAAATTTTTCATCGATTGGTGTCACACCCGCGCGGGCATCAATCACAAAGAAAATATGATCGGCCAAACGTGCAGCTTCTTCCGCCTGCAAGCTCATACGGGCTTCAAGTGAACCTTTCTTGGCATCATCCAAACCTGCTGTGTCGAACACATCAAATTCCAAATCCCCAAGCTTGGCCGCACCCAAGCGACGGTCGCGTGTCACACCTGGTTGATCGTCAACCAGAGCAATTTTTTGCCCAATCAAACGATTGAACAACGTGGATTTTCCAACATTAGGCCGCCCAAGAATGGCGATGGTCACTGTCATTGGGTGGTCTTGGCATCTTCAGGACAAATTGAAACGGTGGGGTCGCAAAGCTCGCCCTTCTTGCGCGTCACTTCAGGGTCACGTGCCGTTTGTTGGTCGGGTGCAAGCACATCTTCACGCTGACCGGGCAAAATCGTGTCATTGGTCTGGCCCGTTAGTTTTTTCAGCGAAGTGCAGCCAACCAAGGCCACCATCAAAACCAAAATCAGAAATTGTTTCATGTGACTAAACTCACTTCTGCGGCAAATGCGGTGTGATCAGCTGGATCAAAATTTGCGCACGTTGGCGCATTGCACCTGCTGCTCTGGCATCGGCAAAAATCAAGTCCATTTGTTTTTTTGCACCCGCATAATCCTTGTCGCGCCATGCAGCGAGACCAAGAATTTCACGCGCCTCATTGCGCCACGCATCACCTTCTTTATCAAAACGAACTAACCTTGTGAGAAGCTCATCAGGCTTTGCCGAATCTACCAGCAAATAACCTGCACGAATGCGCGCCAGATCAGCCAATGCTGAATCACTTTTTGGGTCGGCGGCGAAAGCATCATAAGCAGCAACCGCTTTTTCAACATCGCCCTTATCGGCACTAAGCTGCGCCACACGAAGCTGCGCCAGCTGCGCAAAACCATCTTGATGAACGGCAGCAAAGGCAGCCAGCGCATCTTCATTTTTGCCAGTCGCCGCTTTCTTCACGGCATCGGTATAAATCACGCCAGCCTCTTCAGCTTGCTTTACTTGATAATATTTCCAACCTTGGAAGCCCGCAACGGCAACAACTGCAGCAACAGCAAGCGCTGTGAAATACTTGCCGTAGCGGTCCCAAATTTTCTTATATTCATCGTTGCGAACATCTTCGTCCACTTCGCGAAAAATCGATTCATCCGTATCGCTCAAGGCCAGTCTCCGTAAAATTCACTCAGGGCAGTAAAGCAGAGCCAAGGCCAAATCAAGGCATTTCAAGCCAGATCAGGGTTGAAGCGCTGCCACGGTAAAGGCGCCGAGCAGCCCAGAATCCACTCTTTCAGCGATTAAACTCTGAATTGCCCACAGCCCCACATTATCAGCCACAAGAGCCATTTTAACTTTCGAGAGGCCGGGCACCACAGCCGTATCGCGCCAAGGCTCATTTTCTAGCGTTTGCCCATCAGCCTCAATCATTTGCCACACATGGCCATGAATATGCAGAGGCTGGGGGAATGAGGTATTGTTTTCAAGCGTGAGAACCACAGTTTCTCCGGCAACCACATTGAACAATGCAGGGCCGCCCGGCCCCGCCACGCCATTCATGGCCCAAGCTAAACCCTTCTCTAAAAGGGTGCGAAGCTCAAGCCGCTCATCACCCACAATCGCAGATTTAAGACCGCCCTTAGCGCCTCCTTCAATCAAGATCGTAACGGCCTTCGCCGCCGTTAAATCGCCAAGTGGAGGCAATGGGTTAGGTGGCAATATAAAATTATCCGGCAATTCAATGCCGCCGTTGGTACCAACCGGATCGAGAAACCCCACCTCAGCAACATCTTCCGACAGATCAAGCGATATGGTGATTTGCGATTTTATATCTGCTAATAACAAATCCACCCGCTGCCCGGGAGCCAATTTCAAAGTCTCCTGCCCCACAGGTTTTAAAGGCACGGGCTGCCCATCCTGCGCCATCACATAAAGTTCGGCATCTTTGAACAGGATATTCATGGTGCGCATATTAGCAGCATTTAACAGGCGCAACCGCGCAGGCTTCGCGCGATCAATTTTGATATGAGATTTAAATGCCCCATTCAGTGTGAACCAATTGCCCATGCGACCTTGGCCAATGGCATCTTGCAAATTACCAAAGCCTTGGCTCATGGCACCGTTGTCAGCAATTTTCCAATCATCAAATATCATCGGCACATCATTGAAATTCTGGGGTATCGCCTCTTCCACAATCAACATACCATAAAGCCCCATGTCGCGCTGCTGCGAAGCATGGATCAAAGGCCCAAACCAAAATGTGCCAGCATCAGGTGGTGTAAATTCAATTTCAGTTGGAGCAGCATCATCAGGATTGGCAAACACCGTCATCATAGCTTCTGGCCCGCGAATGCCAAACCAATGCAAGGCAATCTCACCCTCTAATTTATTCGAAAATTGCAGCTTAAACGGCTGGCCCTGCTTGGCTCGCAACACTGCAATGGAGGCGTCTTTCATAAAACGCCAAACCGGGGTTTTGCCACCACCCTTCACCAATTGCATTTCAGCTTTTTCGGCAACCAATATTGATGTGCCCGCAGCATCCTGCCCCAGCACCAAGCGCGGGGCAACAACAGCAGCCGAAACTCCAGCCATAAATGAACGCCGCGAAATCATGGACCGCAATTATATCTGAGTCGGTGGCTGAATTAAGGAGGCTTAATCCTTCACGTCATAAGTGTTCTCAGCCGTCGGAAACGCCCTCGAGCGCACGTCCTCTGCATAGAGTTTGATGGCCCCTTCAATAGCCGCGCCCACTTTGCCAAACTCTTTAACAAACTTCGGCACACGGGGGCTGAGCCCCAACATATCTTCCATCACCAAAATCTGGCCATCACAGGAAGCTGAAGCGCCAATGCCAATGGTCGGAATATCAATCGCCTTGGTAATCTTGGCAGCCAAAGGTTCCGCCACAGCTTCCAACACTACTGAAAATGCGCCAGCTTCCGAAACAACGCGGGCATCTTCTTCAATCAATGCCCATTGATCACGCAAGCGCCCCTGAGTTTTGAACCCGCCATAAACGTTGATTGATTGCGGCGTCATGCCGATATGCGCCATTATCGGAATGCCGCGGTCAGACAGGAATCGAATGGTCTCTGCCATGCGCGCACCACCCTCAAGCTTAATGGCTCCGCATTCAGTTTCCTTCACCACGCGCGCCGCATTGCGAAAGGCCTGGGCGGGGCTTTCTTCGTAAGAGCCAAACGGCATATCAACCACCACGAGTGAACGCTTCGCGCCGCGTGTTACAGCGCGACCATGCATAATCATCAGCTCAAGTGGCACTGGCAATGTGGTCTCATAGCCATGCATCACCATGCCGAGTGAATCACCCACCAAGAGAAAATCCACATACTTGTCAGCAATCGCCGCCGTGTGTGCATGATAGGAAGTAAGCGCCACAATGGGCTCAGCATTCTTGCGGGCACGAATATCAGGGGCCGTCAGCCTTTTAGTTGCAGCATGTACAGACATATCATTTCACCAATACAAAAACTGGAACGCCAAATAACACAGAATGCAGTTGAATGGTGAGCGCAAAAAACGCAGCCCCCACCATCATAGAAAGAGCATTATGCCCGCCACGCACTTCTGAGGGTTTAAACTTGGCACTGAGAAAGGCTCTAGCTAGCAGACCCATGCCAACAATCATCAATGCTGTGAAGATCATCGAAATAATGTCGCCGTGAAAACTCAGCATGTGGCCTATGCTCACCAGCATCAGCGCTAAGGCTAAAGGAGCGCGCAACATGTTGCGCCACGAGCCACGACACAGATAAATTCCCAGTGCTAAAAATCCGGCAAAACTCAAAATAAAATGAACGAAAAAACTCAGACTAAACTGCATCAGCGCAACACCGGAAGATCAAGAACATAAGGATGAAAACCCAAAGCAAAAACCGCATAAGCAATTAAGCCAGCCACCACGGCAATGCAATCGCGTTTGATCTGGGGCTTAAATTGATGGGCACCCCGGCGCGCAAGTCCAAGTGCAATATCAAAAATCGATAAGGCCAAGAACATCGCAAAAATCGGCACCACATAAACCTCGCCATTGACCAACAAATGCCCGATTGACCACAATGCGATGCCAATTGAAAATGGATGACGCACCCATTTGCGGATATAACCTTGGCCCTCATTTGAAGCGATGAGAATGAAAGCAATTAAAACCAAACTAAGGGCAATGTGGCTGGCACCAGCAGCAGGCTGATAATAAGAAGCACCAGCCAGTGCCCCATGCCGCGCCTGCCAATAGCCAAAGCCAATAAGAATGATCCCCAGCAGGGAATCGAGTGAGTACACACCCTTGTAAAAATTTTCACCCAAACGCGCTGACAGGCGATTGCGCACTGCCGGAAACAGCATTGAGAATAAATGTGGCAATGCAAATAACAACATACCAATATAAATGAATGCCATGGTTTTGCTCCAATCCCCTGCCAGCCTAATGCCAGTCTAGCATAGCAGGTTTCAAAAACTTGGCATCCAGATAGTGTACTAACTTCAAAGCCCGTGATAAGAGCTGGCCAAGGCAGCCAAATCATAGGCGTAAAATTTAGAGGGGATAAACATGAAACCTACACTCATTCTCGTCGGTGCAGATAAGGGCGGCGTGGGCAAAACCACAATGTCACGCGCATTGCTTGATTATTTTGCACGCAAGAATGTTTTGACTAGAGCTTTTGATACGGAAAATCCCCGTGGCTCACTCAAGCGTTTTTATCCTGCTATTGCCGAAGTGATTGACCTCGGTAATGTGGCCCACCAGATGAAAGTTCTGGATACTATGGAAACCGCTAATGTGCCGGTGACTGTGGTCGATCTCAAGGCCGGCAATCTTTCTTATGCGTTAGATTTATTTGAACGCATTGGTGTTCTCGAAGCTGCCCGCAATGGCGTGTTCAACATGGGCCTCATGCATGTGGTTGGACCATCCATTGCATCGCTTGATGAAATTGGTGAAATTGCCAAATATCTGCAAGGCATCCAATATATTGTGGCGCGCAATTCGATCAATGAAACCAACTTCTTTGAATGGGATGAAGTGACCCACCGCAAATATTTCTCGGCCATTCCAAAGGCCCAAGAAATCAACGTGCCAAAGCTCAATGAAATGGCCTACGAGCAAGTAGATGTCTCTGGCGTCACATTCAAAGACTTCATTGAAAACCGCAGTGCCGATGGCAGCCAAGGCAAATTCTCCTTCGTGCTGCGTGGCTATGTGCGGAAATGGTGCTCAGAAATTGATGCCGAATTTGCCCATGTGCAAATGCTGCAAGAAATTGTGGCCGGTGGCCGCGCCGCTGGCAATCTCGTCTAAGGAAAAGGTTCTCCGTGGCCCACATTCCCACGGTTTATATTACTGCATCAGACCAGCACCGCAACGGCAAAACTTTGCTGGCGCGGCTGCTGGCTGATTACTTAATGCTGGATGGGCACGACCCATTTATGATTGATACTGATGCCCCAGACGGCCCTTTGCGGAGCTACTTTCCCGGCCGCACAGCACTGGCAGATTTTTCACAAATGCAAGGCCAGATGAAATTGTTCGACACCATCATGGCTTCGCCTGGCCGCGACTATGTGGTTGATCTGCCGGTTCGCCATATGGAAGGTTTTTTCAAAGCCGTTGGTGAACTTAATTTTTTTGATGAAGCCCACAAAGCGGGTTTCAGAATTTTCGTATTCTTCATTGTGGACCGCACCAATACATCATTGAAAATGGCGCGCCACATCCAGGAGTTTTCCGGCATTGATCTCTTCGTGCCCGTGTTGAATGAGTTCGTCGGTTCAAACTGGCCAAAGGAAGAAAGCGGCTTAATCATCCCAGCCCTGCCGCAAGCCCTAGCATTTGCAATCACTGAAAAACGCTTCTCGCTGCGAAGCTTTGTGTTGGGTGACACGCAGCATTTAGCCCCAGAATATCACACCATGCTCAGCACATTTTTATATGACGTGCTGGGCAACCTCGGAAACCTAGAACCGCTAGTCAGCTTAAAATCCTTGCGCGATTGAAGCCACTCACTGCTTATCCACACATCTTCCATTATTGTCGCGGTACTGGCCATCAGGGCAAGGCACTTGCACATTGGTGCCACCATCATTGCCCGGCGGTGGAAAGAGCTGCTTGAGAAAACCAGGATTCAATTTAATCGGCGGAGGTGCATCGAAGTTGCCATTGTCTAGCGGCTGAACGGGATCAGGCTCATTCTGGAATGGCACACATTTGTTGGTGCGCTTGTTCAAGAAATAACCTTCACCGCAGCCACGTGGAACATTGGTGATGATGCGTGCGCAGCCACCATTGCCATCAGGCCTATAGCCCTTCGGACAATCAGGAGTGGGTTGCCTAACTGGGCGGCAACGGCCATTCACATCTTTCACTTCATTGCGGCCACATTTCACAACAGGTGGCTGCCGCGACACACATTTCTTTAGCACAGAAGAGTACGTCATGGTGGAAGAGCAAGTGGGCGTACCTGGGGGAATGCGTTCGCATTGGTTAGTCTGGTCGTTCAAGCGTTGACCTTGTGGGCAATCTGGCTGCGGTTCACGACAACGGCCGTTGTCATCGCGCACCAAACCAACTTTACACTCTTCAACACATTGGCCACGGGACGTTTCAAACCCTTGTTGGCAGCCGCGTTGTGGTGGTTCGCACACACCATTGCCATTGCGCACCTCGCCCGGGCCGCAATCAGGCGTCTCGCATTTGCCGCGCAAGTTTGGATACGTACCATCAGGGCAAGTGGCTGGGACACAATATCCATAATTATCACGCGTGAGGCCTTCTTCGCAAATTGGCAAACAGCGGCCGTTCTCATTTGTATAACCGTCCAAGCATGTTGGTGGTGGTGGCAAGCACCGGGTTGGATGGCGGATGTCACGATATGTTCCTTGCGGGCAAGCTTGCAAACATACCCAGCGATAATTCGGCGGCCAAATGCCGGGCGGAATACATTTGCCTGTTTCAGGATCGCGCGACAGGCCCGGAGCACATGAACGACCATAAGTGCTTTCGCATTGGCCCACCTCATTTAAATAGGTTCCTTGCGGACAATCGGCTACGCATTTTCCATAGGCACTGGAATAAGTGAAGCCATAACCGCATTGACCGTCATTTTCGAGCTTACCATAATCAGGAATACATTGATCAGGATTGCGCAAATCACGGATATAATTGTCTGGGCAATTGGGCAGTGGCACTTGGTCATAGCCTTCGGGGCAACCATGATCACAAGGCGGAATGCACAGGCCGGGCACTCCAGGATAGCGCTGGTAACCACTGGGGCAGCTCGGCAAACACACATCGTCATAGAGTGATTGTCCAACGGGGCATGTAGGCCTGCCATAATCGGTGCCGCCGCAGCCACATGTGGCACAGCCACATGTGTTTACAACAGGTGCCGGACATGAAAGATTTGTTTGCGCAAAAACAGTGCTCGCTGGCGCAACCGCAAAAAAAGTAACAACAGTCCAAAGGCTCATTAAAATGCCAGCTAACCGCACAGCATCAATAAGAACACGTCCCGCTCTTTGCACCATGGCCAAACCCTTTCGGACCAAGCCCCCTCATGATAGCCTAGCAGAAAATGATACGCTTGGTAAGGGCCACTTCACTGCAATTTGGATTCTCTCCTATACCAGCCCTTCAAACAAAAGCGCCACAGCTTCGGCACCCGGATCTGTTACACCTTGTAAATTCGCCGCTGAGACATAGCTTGATCGCCCGGCCTTGGCGCGCGTCATGTTCTGTGTGGCATCAGCACCTTTGCGCGCGGCCTTGGCAGCCGCAGCCAAATTTCCACCTTTCACCAAAACATCAAGCGCTGGCACCAAAGCATCAATCATGGTGCGGTCTCCCACTTTGGCCCCGCCATAAGCCATCATTTTCGCAAGGCCCGCCTGCAATGCATTTTGCCATGTCCCCTTGCTGCTGCCAGCAGCCGCAAAGAAAATAGCCATCAACACCCCACTAGAGCCTCCCATGCTGCGCATGAAGCCATCACTTGCGGCGGCAAAAAATGAAGGCACATCGGCCAATGGCATTTTGCTCACATTGGCTTTCAACATCCGCGCAGCGGTTGCCACTGTTGAACCTGTATCGCCATCACCAGCCTTTGCATCCAGTGCATTAAGCTTGTTTTCTGCTGCACTCAAAATGTCACAAGCTTGAGTGACCAATGCCGCCAATTGTGCATTTTTGCTGGCGCGTAAAAGCTTGGGCTTCATGGCGGCAGGAAGCTTCACAAGTTTAGGAGCGACATGCGCCCACATCCCAGGCCACACCAAAGCGCTAGCTGGCGACTTTAAGGCCACTTCAAATTCTGGCGTCAAGGGCAACAAGCTGAGTGAAAATCCGTGCATATCAAGAGATGTGACTAAAGCTGCCGGACCGCAAACCAATTTGATCTTCTTACCATACTTGCCCTTCAGCACTTCATTTGCAATCAAGCCCATTTCAAGGGGTGTTGTGGAACCCAGATTATTGATGAGCAAGGCATAGCGCGAAGCCCGCTTCACGGTCTTAAACAGGCGCTCACAAATTTCAGTAACCGATTGCTTGGCATTGGCAAAATCTACCAACTCAACACCAGGTTCCCCATGAATGCCCAAACCCAATTCGGCTTTACCAAAGGGAATTCGATCCTCGCGGCCAATGCCTGGCAATGTGCAAGACTTTAAAGCAACGCCGAGCGACACCAAACCATCCGCCGCCTTTTGCGCAACTGCGGCAATCTTTGCCAAGGGCCACCCCTTATCAGCATAATGGCCAGCAATTTTTTCCACGAACACAACGCCCGCAATGCCGCGCGG
>JANLPA010000175.1:0-16730 GCA_031366855.1 Hyphomicrobiales bacterium
CAACCCAAGGCCACGCGCTTCATCAGTGATGTTGGTGTCTAAGCCCAAAACCACATCGGCCTTGGTGTCTTTGCCTTCCAGCTTCAAGCGGTTGAGCACGGCAACACCATCACCCAAAGCCACCCATTCAACATCGCAATCGCAGGTTTTTTCAAAGGCAGCTTTAATTTTTGCCCCCGGGCCCCATTCCGAGGTAAAGCTTTCATAGGTATAAATTGTCAACGTTTCTTTAGCCGCCGCAGCAGCAGAAAATGGCAAAAGGGCAGCAAGGCAAATCAGATATTTCTTCATCATTTCTCCAATGGCCAAACGGAAATGATGGGTGGGCCCGTGATTGGAACCCGCTTTCAATCCCTCCGCTGGCATAATCCAGATCAGGTTCAGCGGGTTGAGGCGAATGCCCCTCTCAGCATGTTAAACTCATGCACCCCGTTGAGAGCAATTCCCCTATATGACGAGATGGGTGCATGAGCAAGCCTCTTCTGCTACATGACAGCCATGAATAATTTAGTGACAAAATTCGTGATACTTTTGGGTGGTGATGTAACACCCACCAAGCGGCTGCTTCGACAAATCGAAGGCGCCACTGTGTTGGCCGCCGATAGTGGCATTGCTCATGCAAATGAACTGGGCTTAACGCCAGTGCTGTGGGTCGGTGATTTTGATTCCAGCACTGCTGAGCAGCAAAAAACTTACGCGCATATTCCACGCCAAATTTTCGATGCTGAAAAAGATGCAACCGACGGTGAGCTGGCGATCAGCGAAGCCCTGCGGCGGGGCGCAACTGAACTCGTATTGGTTGGTGGCTTTGGTGGCCAATTTGATCACACAATGGCCCATGTTGGTTTTCTGCTCAGCTTGGCGCGCCGCGGCATTCAAGTGTTTATGACCTCCGGTCATGAAGAAGCGCACGCGTTGATTGACGATCTGGAATTCAACGATATTGCTATTGGCACGCGTCTCAGTGTAGTGCCTGTCTCCGATCTCAAAGCACTAACCCTTGCGGGCGTGAAATGGCCGCTCAATCGCCGTGACGTGCCATTGGGGTCGGCGCTCACTTTGTCGAATGTGGTCACTGGCCCGGTTGATATTGAACTTAAATTTGGCACCGCCTTGGTGGTGTTTTACCCACGCGAATTGGAATAAAATGAATATCGTTTACATTGATCGCATTGGCTCAAAAGGCGATGGCATTGGCATGGCCGGAACTGCTGCAGCTTTCGTGTTTAAAGCCTTGCCCGGCGAAACTGTTGAAAGTGAAAACGGTAAACTCCTCCGCGTGATCACGGCGTCTCCTGATCGCATTGAACCATTTTGCAAAGTTTATGATTCATGCGGCGGCTGCAAATTTCAGCATTGGGCCCACGAGCCTTATTCGAGGTGGAAGCGCAACTTGGTGCAAGTGGCCCTCACAACCCAAGGCATTGATGTTGAGGTTCAACCCCTCATTGATGCCCATGGAGCAGGGCGCAGGCGCGTATCGCTGCATGTGCGGTTGATTGATGGTGTGTGGCAAGCAGGTTATATGGAAGCTAAAAGTCACGTCCTTGTGGCGATTGATACATGCCCTGTCATGGTGCCACAACTTTCCAACGCCCCTGAAATTGCTGCAAGCTTTGGCCCATTGATGGGGCCTTGTGACGTGGCCATTACTCTGGCTGACAATGGTTTGGATATATCGATCAAAGCCGAGCGTGAAGCAGTGGACAAGCGCATCGCCGCCTTCAATGAAATTATGCACACCTACAATATCGCGCGCATCAGCGTGAACAACCTAATCGCAGCGCAAGACCGCGTGCCCACGGTGAGTGTTGGCAAAGCAAAAGTGCAATTACCCATCCAATCATTTTTGCAAGCGACCGCACTGGGCGAAGAAACACTGGTGGGGCTGGTGCGCGCCGCCATGCTGAAATCCAAAAAAGTCATCGATTTGTTTTGTGGCGTTGGCCCCTTTGCCTTTAGAATTGCCGAAACCCATAAAGTTCACGCCATTGATTTGGATAAGCCAGCCATTGCAGCCATGTTATATGCCGCCCGTTTTGCCCCCGGCCTAAAACCAATGACCGCAGAAGCGCGTGATCTTTTCGACAATCCTTTAGTGCCCACCGAACTCAATGAGTTTGATACGGTGGTGTTTGATCCACCACGGGCAGGCGCTGAAAATCAAGCGCGCAATTTGGCAAAATCAAAAGTAAAACGCGTTATCGCTGTAGCCTGCGATATAACAAGCTTTGCACGGGATGCTGCAATTTTAGTGCGCGGTGGATATAAGCTGGAATCAGTAACGCCGGTTGATCAGTTTAAATACACAGCTCATGTGGAAATTGTGGGCGTGTTCAAAAGATAGGCAAAGCTTGACTCCGTAAGGTTCGCCATGTTTCGTGGACCAAAATGATTCAGAGGCAAAAGATGACAAAAGCATTCGTATTTCCGGGCCAAGGCAGCCAAGCGATTGGCATGGGTAGATTATTGGCTGATAACTTTGCATCAGCCCGCGCTGTTTTTGCTGAAGTGGATGAAGCGCTTCAGCAAAAACTTTCCAACATTATGTGGGAAGGGCCAGAAGCCGATCTCACCCTCACCGAAAATGCCCAGCCCGCTTTGATGTCGGTGAGCATGGCGGCAACGCGGATGCTGGAAGCTGAACACGGCATCACCGTGGCCAACACAGCAAAATTTGTTGCTGGCCATTCACTCGGCGAATATGCAGCCCTTGCTGCTGCTGGCACATTTACAATAGCCGATGCAGCCCGACTTCTAAAAATCCGAGGCAAAGCCATGCAAGCTGCAACCCCAGTGGGCACCGGGGCCATGGCAGCACTATTAGGGTTAGATTTTGCCACCGCAGCTCAAGTGGCCGCCGAAGCCGCCCAAGGCGATGTGTGCCAAGCCGCCAATGATAATTCTGATGGTCAGGTGGTTATCTCCGGCAGCAAAGCCGCCGTAGAGCGCGCCTGCGAAATTGCTAAAGCCAAAGGCGCAAAGCGCGCCATCATGCTTGCCGTGTCTGCGCCCTTCCATTGCGCCTTAATGCAGCCCGCTGCTGATGCCATGGCTGAAGCTCTTGCAAATGCGACGATGAAATCACCTGTGGTCCCAGTGATCGCCAATGTTGTTGCAGGCCCTCTCACTGATCCTGACATCATCCGCCAAAAACTAGTCGAGCAAGTCACAGGCACTGTGCGCTGGCGCGAATGCGTGAGCTATATGGTAGCGAATGGCGTTAATGTATTTGTTGAAATTGGCGCAGGTAAAGTGTTGACCGGACTCGCTAAAAAGAATGCGCCCGATGCGCAGGCTTTCACCGCCGGAACCCCAGATGATATCGCAGTCGCTGCTGCAAATTTAAAGCAAGGATCATAAAATGTTCAATTTCACTGGAAAGACGGCTCTCATCACGGGCGCCAGCGGCGGCATTGGAGCGGCCATCGCTAAAGCATTGCACAGCGCTGGAGCCACAATCGCAATCTCTGGCACCCGCGTTGAAAAACTCGAAGAGTTAAAAGCCCAGATCGGCGAAAACGTGCATGTGTTGCCGTGCAATCTTTCCAGCGCAGAAGATGTAGAAAAACTCATTCCCGCCGCCGAAGCTGCAATGGGTGGTCTTGATATTCTGGTCAACAATGCGGGCATCACCAAAGACGGCCTTGCAATGCGGATGAAGGACGACGACTGGCAGGCGGTGATTGATGTGAACCTCACGTCTAACTTTCGCCTGTGCCGTGCTGCCATGCGCGGCATGATGAAAAAGCGGGCAGGGCGCATTGTAAACATCACATCGATTGTGGGCGTTACAGGCAATCCCGGCCAAGCCAATTATGTGGCCTCTAAAGCGGGTGTCATCGGACTTAGCAAATCTTTGGCACAAGAATTGGCCACCAGAGGTGTAACCGTAAACTGCATCGCCCCTGGATTCATCGCCACACCTATGACGGACGTGCTGAACGACAAACAAAAAGAGGGCATCCTCGCTAAAATCCCAGCTGGCCGCATGGGTGGACCAGATGATATTGCCGCCGCAGTGCTCTATCTTGCATCCGATGAAGCAGGCTACATCACCGGCCAAACCCTCCACGTCAACGGCGGCATGACGATGATTTAAGTCGCTAATTTCTTGCAATTAGACATGTCAGTAAGCAAAAATTAACCATTCAATAACCGAAGCAACCTAAAATCACTTGGAGTAAATTTTAACGTATTCGGTTGAATGAAATTCTGGGCGGCATTTTTTAGGCTGAAATCTAGTGTCGTCGTGTGGGCGATAGCTTTATTTTTCGCTTTGACCACCGAGGTTTTCGCGGCAACCTGCGGACCAGCCACATCGCCTGGCACTGCACCACCCTCTTGGCAAACCTATTGCTGGATCGACATGACCAGCTACAACAACGCGACAGTTATGGGGGCAGGGCAGACATTTGCCATTACACTGTCAGATGGTTCAACCTTTAATTTCAAACTCACAGGCACCAGCGCGCCTGCGGCAACAGGCTTAAAGGCGATCGTGCCGCCGTCATGGTCGGGCTCGGCAGTGGGCAATACGGCATTTTTAGGCATCCCCAACAAACCCATACTTTATACAACCGCTGGCGGCACGGTAAACCTCACCATGAGTGGGATTTCAATCACCCCGCCACCCGGCGGCACAAGTTCGGGTCTGTTTATGGTGATTATCGCCGATGCGGAATCCACCAATAATGGCGAGTCCCTGACCTACACAACCAATGGCGGAAATTGGAGCGTTATCGATCAAGTAGACCCCATTTCAGGCAGTGTTTATCCAACAACCAGCAACACTGGTGCAACATTTACCGAAACCGGCGTCGCTGGCACTGTGGGTGCCTATATCGTCGGCACACAAAGCCCTACAACCGTCACAGCCAAGTTGGTGGCAGGCGGCCTGCAAGGCATTATGTTTGCCATTCAATATGCAACCATTTCCACCACTAAGATTATTTCGGGTGGTCGCGGCAATTCTGCCGACCAATTTACCTATGGTGCCAAAACAACATCCACAGGCGGCGTGTTATCCCAAAAAACCTCAAGCGGAGCTGGCAACGGTCCTTTCGCTGCAGCAGTGGCTACTGTTTCATCAAGCGTGCCCACAACTGTGTTTGAGCAAATGGCAGCTGGCAGTTCCAGCACACTTGCTCAATATACCACAAACTTAAATTGCACCAATGGCAGTGCCGGATCGCCCACGGTCTTGCCATCCAATCAAGCTGTCACAAGTTATAACATCACCAGTTTTGCTTATGGTGATGCCATCTCGTGTACATTTACCAACACTCCCTTGCCAGCAACCGTCGCCATCAAGAAAATCACGTTGGGTGCAGCAGGTGGCCCGTTCACATTCACGCAAACCAATCTGGCAAGCAATCCCGCAAATATAACCACCAGTTCTGTTGGCGTGGCAACACCGGCTTTACCAACAGCAATCACCGTCACCGCACTCGAAACCCAAGTGCAAATTACCGAGGCCAGCACCCTAAATTATACTCTCACCTCCGCAACGTGCAGCGATTCCAATTCGGCGCTCACCAGCAATCCAGCCAGTTTTGGCTCATCAAGCGGTTTAATACTAACTATCCCCGCAGCCAACATTAGGCCGGGTGCGCAAATCACTTGCACACTCACAAACACTGCAAACACACCCACAATCACTTTACAAAAAGCCATCGCTGGGGCCGGGCGTGTGGCAGCATCAGATCAGTTCACACTAAAGGCCACCGGAACAGGCGCACCCGCAAACGTCACCACAACTGGCTCTGGCACAGCCGTCACATCAGCAGCGATGAGCTTCAATGCAACTGCCTCCAGCAGCTATGTTTTGAATGAGGTGATGGCCGCGGGGTCTGCTTCGGCGCTGACCAAATACTTGCAATCTGTGTCATGCAGCAACAGCAATGGTGTGGGAACCACCGTGTCGGGCATCACCACTGTTCCGATCAGTTTCACTGCAGCCCAAGGTGATGCCATCAGCTGCACCATCACAAACACCCCCTTAATAGTGAATCTTGGTATCGTAAAAACCAAATCAACTGCTGGGCCAGTCTCCGTGGGACAAACTATTGTTTACACCTATACGATAACCAATAATGGCAATGTGAGCATGAGTAATGTGCAAGTGACAGATATGCACGGAACACCAGCCACAGCCGTGGCATGGGGTGCTGGAGGTATTACCAGCGAAACGTTAACAGTGCCCGGTCCGCTGGGTGCTGGAGCATCACCAGATGGCACAGCCAATAATGGCATCTGGACCACATTGGCCCCAGGCGCGACTATAACATTTACCTACACTCACACCGTGACCCAAGTTGAGATTGATCGCGGTTAAATCATTAAATGGGAAAAAGGCGCTCTACGCGACCTATAAACTCCTAACGATTGCCCATCTAAAATGGCCATTTCAAATGGCTGCGGGGGTGGAGTATTTTGTGAAATAGGCTAGGCTAAAAACTAATCATGCCAACTCTTCAGCACATGACGGCTGTTCAACTTATCGGCCACGGCGGTTACGACAAGCTCATCTACAACGAGCGAGTGCCTGTGCCCACCTCTGGACCGGGCGAAGTTCTCATTAAAGTGCTTGCCACAGGCATCAACAACACCGATATTAACACACGCATTGGTTGGTATTCCTCCAGTGCAACGGTCAGCACGAATGAGGCGACTACTGCAGATAATGCGCCAACCGATGGCGATTGGACTGGAAAAGGCCTAGTTTTTCCGCGCATTCAGGGTGCTGATGTTTGCGGTAGAATCGTGAGTGTGGGATCCGCTGTTTTGCCAAGCCGCATTGGTCAACGCGTCATCGTGCAAAGCTGCCTTTTATCTTTACAGAAGGATGGGTTCACGCCTTGGCTTGGCTCTGAACGTGATGGAGCCTTTGCCCAATTTGTAGTAGCGCCTTCCGCAGATACATTTCATATTCAATCTGATCTCACGGATTCGGAACTTGCGGCAGTACCTTGCGCATATGCTACTGCAGAAAATCTTATAAGCCGTGCCGGACTTGTCTCTGGCGAGAACGTTCTAATAACCGGCGCATCAGGAAATGTTGGCATTGCGGCAATACAATTGGCCAAGCGCCGTGGCTGCCACGTTACGGCTATTTCTGCCGCCAGCAAGTTTTCAATGCTTGGGGCCGATATGTGCATCGATAGAAATTTTTCCATTTTAAAAGCCGCCGGCAGCAATGCTTTTGACGTGGTTGTGGATGTCGTTGGTGGCGGGCAATGGCCAGAATTATTGGATGTGCTTATGCCATACGGCCGCTATGCTGTCTCAGGGGCAATTGCCGGGCCAATTGTTCAAATGGATTTGCGCAAACTTTACCTCAAAGACCTAACATTGTTTGGATGCACATCACAAAGCGCCGAAGTTTTTCCAAATCTTGTTTCCTACATTGCGCGCGGCGAAATTAAACCGCTTGTAGCCAAGCAATACCCATTGCGAGACATCGCCATCGCACAAGAAGAATTCCTGTCAAAAAAGCAGGTTGGCAAGATTGTGCTTATTCCACCCGAGGTTTGAACATTGGAGTACGGCTTCATTGAAATTCAATATTTTCCGTGTTATCTTACGATTTCTGATCGATCAGGAAACGTAAGAACATGAATGCCGTAACCCTTTCCAGCAAATACCAAATCTCCATCCCAAAACATGTGCGCGAGCAAGAGGGTTGGAAACCGGGCCAGAGACTAGCTTTTGTTCCGCAAGGAAAGCACTATATCTTGGTGCCTGTGCCGACAGCGGCAGAATTATTTGGCAGCATGAAAGGCGCAAACACTGAAAACTATCGCGACCGAGATGATCGTTACTAATGATTGTTTTGGATACCTCAGCATGGATTGAAATGCTCGTAGGCAGCAAAGCTGGTGGACTTTTAGATGAGCGCGCGAAGAGTGCTAGCGAAATCATCGTTCCTACAATTGTGCAACTGGAATTGGCAAAGTGGGCTTTGCGTGAAGAGGGCAATAAAAAAGCCGAGGACTTAATTGCACACACAAGTCAATTGCTTGTTGTACCTCTCGATACGGGCATAGCATTTTCTGCGGCAACAACCTCACGCGATCACAAGCTCCACACCACAGACGCCATCATCTACGCCACAGCCCAAATGCACGATACCCCACTGCTCACCTGCGATGCCCATTTCAAAGACTTGCCGGGCGTGGAGTATTTTGAGAAATAGGGATGAGAGTTGGATAGTAACTCCGGCCTAGCTATTTTTTATCTCGGTAACCCCACAGCACATGTCCGATGACTGCCGTTATGACAAAGGCACCGCCCACAAGTGTTGTCTTTGTTGGTGTCTCCGCAAAGAAAATCCAAACCCATAAAGGCGCAAGTGGTGCATCCAGCGCTGTTATAAGCGCTGTCTCCATCGGCGGTAACAAACGTGCGCCAAGGGCGAATAAACCAAAACCTAAAACTTGGTTTACAAGCGCAAACAGCACAAGGATGCTCATGTCCAGACTTGTCACTGTTGTGAGAGTTGCGAAAGGCTGGGTGGCCACGGCACTAAGGGCCGAGGCTAAGCAGGTGGCGGGAAGTGCTGGGATGCTTCCATAGCGGCGAGAAAGCAAAATCATTCCGGCCATGCAAAGTGCCATCAAGAAAGCGAGAACATCACCTGCGATATTACCGTCGGAGCTAACTCCAACCATGAGTGCAACGCCTATGAGAGCAATTGCACTGGCAATTATCGCAGAAAGACTCGGCACATCGCGCAGGATCACCCAGCCAAGATAGGCGGCTACGAACGGGACAATGGCCGTGATAATGGCCACATGCGCAACAGTGGTATTACGCAAAGCGCTGATAAACAACAGCATCGAAAGTGCGGTGAGTGCGGCATAGGCGAAACCGTACTGGCCAATGTTCCGAAATGTCTTGATCCCTCCTGTACGAGGAATCGCTGCAATTGTAAGAAATGTTCCAACTGCTCCAAATAAGCCGCGCCAGAATAGAATTGTTGCGGTGTCCGCCCCAAGGAAGCGGGTGAAAAGGCCGGATGTACTCCAAGCAACGGCCGCCGCCGTAACTAACGCAAGGCCAAACTGATATTCGCGGCGCGATAATGTCATGCGATAGACTTTAACACCTTCGCGAATTGGTTGGTTTGGGTTGGCGACAAATTGTGAAATGTATGCGGCATAGCGATAGTTTGACATTGTAGTGCATTTGCACTACAATTATTGTATGACCAAAACCGTTACAGTTCAAGCCCGTATGGAGCCAAAGTTAAAGAAGCAGGCGGACAAAATTCTTGCCTCTCTAGGCATAAATGCGACGACAGCCATTACCATGTTTTACAAGCAAGTGGTTCAGCAGCGCGGAATTCCGCTGGAGCTGAAAGTTCCGAACGACGAAACTATTGCAGCAATTGTAGAACTTCAGAACCCGAAATACCGCGCCTCCGCAAAGAAGTTTAAGACAATTGATGAGTTGTTTTCTGATTTAGAATCTTAGTTCATCAGTATGAAAGAGATTATTCAATCAAGCCGTTTTAGGCGTGACTATAAATTGGTAACGAAACGGCATTTGAACCTCAACAAATTGCGCGAAATAATTACATTGCTGGCAAGTGACACTCAACTTCCGGCACGTTGCAACCCCCATAAGCTCAAACGCAAATATTATGGCTTTTGGGAATGTCATATCGAACCTGACTGGTTGTTAATTTATAAAATTGGCGTGGAATACATAGATCTCGCTGCGACTGGCACACATGCGGACCTATTTAAGTAGATTGCACAATTACATCAAAAAAATTCCCCCTTTTGACGGCACCGATATATGTGCTAGGGAAATGCTACGGCAGTGAGGCGGGGGCCTTTGGGCATCCCTAACTTGTTTCGTAATAAGATTAATTGAGGGTACTAGCACATGAGCGATATCGCTGAACGAGTGAAGAAGATCGTAGTAGAACACCTAGGCGTTGATGCCGACAAGGTGAAAACCGAAGCGAGCTTCATTGATGATCTCGGCGCCGACAGCTTGGACACGGTTGAACTCGTGATGGCTTTCGAAGAAGAATTCGGCATCGAAATTCCAGATGATGCAGCAGAAACCATTCAAACGGTTGGCGATGCTGTGAGCTTCATCACCAAAACTTCTGCTTAATTCAATTGCCCTTAAATCAGGGGCAATGTTTAGATAATCTGCGCGGGGTCAGGGCGTTTATGCATCCTGTGCCCCGCTCTTTTATGTGATGAGGTTGAATGATGCGTCGTGTCGTAATCACCGGCTTAGGAATGGTCTCACCATTGGCTCCCAGTGTCGAAGGCACTTGGAAGCGCGTTCTTGCAGGCGATTCAGGCGCAGGCCCCATCACCAAATTTGATTGCTCTGATCTGCCAGCCCGCATCGCCTTTGAAGTGAAAGATGGCGACGGAACCAACAACACTCTGAAGCGCGATGATTGGGTTGATACTAAGGACCAACGCCGCTTTGATGATTTCATTCAATTCGCTTTAATCGCCGCCAAGCAAGCCATGGCCGATTCGGGCTACGCACCTAAAACCCCTGAAGAGCAATATCGCGCTGGCGTTATGGTGGGTTCAGGTATTGGCGGCTTACCCAGCATTAGCGAAAACACATTGCTGCTGGCTGAAAAAGGCCATCGCAAAATCAGCCCATTTTTTATTCCTGGATCACTGATCAATTTGGCCTCCGGCCTTATCTCAATCAACTTCGGCCTTAAAGGTCCAAACTCTGCCGTGGTCACCGCGTGCTCAACTGGCGCACATGCCATTGGTGATGCTGCTCGCATTATCATGATGGACGATGCCGACGTGATGCTGGCAGGGGGCGCTGAAGCCACAATCTGCCGCATCGGCATTGCCGGCTTCATCGCCTGCAAAGCGCTTTCGACTGGCTATAATGATACGCCAGAAAAAGCCTCCCGCCCATATGATAAAGACCGTGATGGCTTTGTGATGGGCGAAGGTGCTGGCGTTGTGGTTCTTGAATCACTGGAACACGCCCAAGCGCGTGGTGCTAAAATTTATGCTGAAATAATCGGCTATGGCATGTCAGGCGATGCATACCATGTGACGGCTCCCGCCGAAGATGGCGATGGTGCTTACCGTTGCATGAAGGCAGCACTCCGCCGCGCACAAATTTCACCAAGTGAAATTGATTATATCAATGCCCATGGCACATCGACCCCGATGGGCGATGAAATTGAGCTTCGCGCAGTTGAGCGTATGATTGGCAACCACGCGGCTAATCTTTCCATGTCCTCCACTAAATCCTCCACGGGCCATTTGCTTGGCGCTGCTGGTGCCATTGAAGCCATCTTCTCAACCTTGGCCATTCGCGACAACATTTGCCCGCCAACCTTGAACTTGGACAATCCGTCCGTGGAAACGCCGATTGATCTTGTGCCGAAAGTGGCCAAGAAAAAAGAGATCAACACAGTTCTGTCTAATTCTTTTGGTTTTGGTGGAACCAACGCATCCTTGATTTTGCGCCGATTTGCGGCATGATGCGTCCACTGCGGAGGATAGTATTTGAGCGACAACAAGCCTTTTGATCGCCTGCCTGAGCCTTACATTAGAAAAGTGAGGCGGCCCGTGCTCACCCGCGTGTTTGGATCGCTGTTTCTATGGTTGCTTGTCCTCGGGGCGATCATCGGTGCAGTAGCATATTGGGCCATAACAAGTTTCACCGCACAAGGCCCGCTTTCAGCGGCTAAAATTATTGAAATTAACAAAGGTCAAGACCGCAGCACCATTGCCGTTGCTTTGCAAGATGCAGGCATCATTTCTGATGCGCGGGTGTTCAGTGCCGCCGCCGCCGTGCAGGGCTTGCGCGGGTCTAAACTCAAGGCTGGTGAATATGAGTTTCCGGCCGGGGCCACCATGCAAGATGTGTTGGTCATCATCACATCGGGTCGTTTCATCACTTATAAAGTGACGATCCCTGAAGGCTGGACCTCGCAAATGGCGGTGGCCAAATTGCAAGAGCAGCCAGAGCTTGCAGGCGATGTTTCAGCGGCCCCCGCTGAAGGATCCATTCTGCCAGATACTTATGTATTCCGCCGTGGCCTCACGCGCCAGAAGCTCATTGAAGATATGCAAGATGCTGAAACGCATTTGATTGATGAGCTTTGGGCCAAGCGCCCGCCCACAACAACTTTGAAATCCAAAGAAGAACTTCTCACGCTAGCTTCAATTGTGGAAAAAGAAACCGGCATTGCTGAAGAGCGCCCACAAGTGGCGAGTGTGTTTCTCAATCGTTTAAAGCTGGGCATGAAGCTGCAATCAGACCCCACAATTATTTATGGCATTGTGGGCGGCAAGGGCAAGCTTGATCGGCCTTTAACCCGCGCTGATATTGATGCGGTTACACCTTATAACACTTATCAAATTCCGGCCTTGCCGCCGGGACCTATTGCCAATCCCGGCCGTGCCGCATTGGAAGCTGTGCTCAACCCAGCCTCAACTTCATATCTTTATTTCGTGGCCGATGGCACAGGCGGCCACGCCTTTGCCGCAACTTTGGATGAGCACAATGTCAATGTGCAAAAATGGCGGGCCCAACAAAATTTACCAGCTGATGCCGCACCTGCCATCACACCGGAAGTGCCAGCCGCAAACACAGTTGCGCCGCAGCCGCTACCAGATGTTCCGGCAACAGAAACGCCGCCTGCAAAGAAAGCAGCAGTTAAGCCACCAACGAAAAAACCCCCGGTGAAGAAAAAATCTAAGCCCGTCATTCCACCTGAACCTACACCAGACATTCCACCCGAACCATGACCATTGCCAGCATGACAGGCTTTGCCAGAAGCACTGGCGCGCACGGGCATTTCACTTGGGCGTGGGAATTAAAAAGTGTGAACGGCAAATCCTTCGATGCCAAGCTGCGCTTGCCGCAAGGCATGGACCATATTGAGCCGTTGGCGAGAGCAGCCCTCATGCAAGGCTTCAAGCGTGGCAATGTGCAAGCAGCCCTTTCAACCGCTGGCCATGACGGGCAAGAAAAAATTGCCGTCAATGAGCAGGTGTTGGATAATTACATTGCACTGGCTGAAAAACTTCATGCCCGCTTAGGCGGAGAAAAACCCAGTGCAGAATCCTTCCTCACATTGAAAGGTGTATTTGAATATGCCGTAACCGAAGTGAGCGAAGAAGAGCAGACAAAGCGCGATGCTGAAATTCTGGCAACCCTGAATGAGGCCATTACAGCATTAGCCAAAGCCCGCCGCGAAGAGGGCGCGCGGCTGCTCGAAATTCTTTCCGTACAAGTTACCCGCATTGAGGAACTCACTTTAGCAGCGCGCGATAATCCCAGCCGCACGCCGGAAACCATCCGCGCTCGGTTGAAAGACCAAGTGACACGTCTGCTCGAAACGGGCGCATCCTTTGATCAAGAGCGCCTGCACCAAGAAGCCGTGATCATTGCCACGCGAGCTGATATTCAGGAAGAGGTGGACCGCCTCATCGGCCATGTTGAAGCCGCGCGCGAACTTTTGAGCAGCCGCGAACCTGTGGGCCGCAAGCTCGATTTTCTTGCGCAAGAATTTAACCGTGAGGCCAATACGCTCTGTTCCAAAGCCGGCGATAAGGCCATGACAACCATTGGCCTAGAGCTTAAAACCACCATCGATCAATTGCGCGAGCAGGTGCAAAACATTGAGTAAAATTGCAAGACGCGGATTATTATTCGTCATGTCCTCGCCCTCAGGCGCAGGCAAAACCACACTCTCGCGAATGCTGATCGAAGCCGATGGCAACATCGCCATGTCAATTTCGGTGACCACCAGAAAGCCAAGGCCGGGCGAGGTGGATGGCCAAGATTATTACTTCATCTCAGAAGAAAAATTCAAAGCGATGATTGCCACGCAAGAATTGTTGGAATGGGCCAACGTGTTCGGCAATCTCTACGGCACCCCCAAAGCCTCGGTCGAAGAGGCATTGGCAAAAGGCCGCGATGTGCTGTTCGACATTGATTGGCAAGGCACACAACAATTGGCGCAAGCCATGGAAGATGATCTGGTGCGCCTGTTCATTCTGCCACCAGACGCGGATAGTTTACGAACCAGACTAATCGGCCGCAACCAAGATGCAGCCTCCGTAATAGCCAAACGCATGGCCGAAGCGGGAAGAGAAATAAGCCATTGGCCGGAATATGATTATGTGGTGGTGAATGAAAATCTCGAAGCGGCCCACAAAGAAGTGGTGGCGATTTTAGCTGCGGAAAGATTGAAGCGTAGACGGCAGCTGGGGCTGACGGATTTTGTACGCGGGTTGATGACGGGGTTGTGAAAAAAGTTATGTCAACCCTTTTAAAAAATTTGAAAGACTTCGTTCGTGGTTTCTTTTGGTGGCTTAAGAACTCGAACGGTTTTTTTGGCATGAGACATCGCCGTGGTTGTTTGTTATTCTTCATATTGATGTTTTTCGGGTTGGCGCCATTTCTATTCATCAATCTTATCAAATTTTTGAAGTTCATCTTTTCTTTATGATAGCTCTACAAAAAGTCCAACTTTAAGCAAAAAAATGTCATTCCGTCCAAAGGCCTTTAGCCCTGAGCGGCACGCGAAGGGTAAGTCCTGCGGGACGAAATCTGACCGAAGGTCTCGAACGTACATCAGCTAAAGGGACCTCATCCGCCCTTCGGGCACCTTCTCCAAAGGAGAAGGGTGAAATAATTTAGGGCGATGCAGGACTTCACGCTTCTCCTTTGGAGAAGCTGTCGCAACGCGACTGATGAGGTCCCTTTGGGTTTGAATGCATGTATTCCAAAACCCTTTGACTTTTTATCGTTTATAAACGAATAAAGGTCATTTATGAAATTCGTCACTACATCACGGAAGATGCAAAAGACGTTTATCTGGAGTGATGGTTTAAACTGCGCGATGTCAAAGCTCGTATTGCCGTGGACCGGCGTGTGAACCGCCTTGAACTCGGGAATTTTGGTGACCACAAATTCTGCCGCGATGGCGTGTGGGAACTTCGGATTGATGTGGGCGCTGGCTACCGCGTTTATTACGCTATCGCGGATAAAAAAATTGTTTTGCTTTTGTGTGGTGGCGACAAGCGAACGCAAGATGCGGATATTCAGGTGGCCTGTAAATTTTGGCAGGACTGGCAAAGGAGACCAAGCGATGAAAGATAAACCACATGATGATGCCATGGCCGAGGTTTACCGTAAAGACCCGGCCTATGCGCTACAATTGCTCAACGCCATTCTTGAAGATGGCGATCAAAGCGAGTTTTTAATTGCGCTTCGACAAATGGCCAAGGCTTTTGGTGGTGTGCAAGCGGTGGCTGAGCAAGCTGATCTTAATTCCACACAGCTTTATCGCACACTGTCTCCAGACGGCAATCCGGCCTTAAGTAGTTTTTCTGCAATTTTGAAAGCGATGGGAATGCGGCTTTCGGTGCAGGCGGATGTGAGATAGTTAAAGCCGCTCCAACACCATCGCCAGTCGCGCAAAATCGGCCACACTCACTTGCTCCGCCCGCGTTGTAGGATCAATGCCCAGCGGCTCCAGAACGGCTTCGGGATTAGGAAACACCGCTTTCAAACTAGACCGCAACATCTTGCGGCGTTGGCCGAAGCCTGCGGCTGTCACGCGTTCCAGCAGTTCCATTTTGCACGGCGGTTCGCACACTGCTCTGGGCACCAAATGCACAATTGAACTCGTAATCTTCGGGGGTGGCGTGAACGCGCTTTTGTTCACGTCAAACATCCTCGTCGCCTCGCAGCGCCACTGACTTAAAATTGAGAGCCGCCCATAAGCATCATCGCCAGCCTTGGCCGCAATCCGCATCGCCACTTCTTTTTGAAACATCAGCGTGAGCGATGAAAACCATGGCGGCCATGTTTTGGGTGTGAGCCAGCCCACCAGCAAAGCGGTGGCCACATTATAGGGCAGATTGGCGACGATTTTGGCCGGGCCTTTAATCACACTTGCCCAATCCACGTCCAACGCATCGGCGGAAATAACTTCAAGTCTGCCCGGATAAGCAGCGGAAATTTCCGCCAGCGCAGGCAGCGTACGCTCATCACGCTCCACGGCGATCACCTTGGTCGCACCTTCCATCAGCAGCGCGCGCGTAAGCCCGCCAGGGCCGGGGCCTACTTCAACGATGGTGAAGCCTTCCAGTGCGCCAGCGGCCCGCGCAATGCGGCGTGTGAGATTGAGGTCAAACAAAAAATTCTGGCCCAGTGATTTCTTCGCAAGCAAACCATGCCGCTCAATCACATCGCGTAAGGGCGGCAACCCATCCTCAAACATTGTGGGCGGCCATAGAAGCAGCGAGCTTAATTGCAGCAATCAAGCTCGATGGATTGGCCTTGCCAGTGCCAGCCAAGCTGAGTGCGGTGCCATGATCAGGCGAGGTACGGATGAAGGGCAAGCCCAAAGTAACATTCACGCCGCCATAAAAATCCAAAGTCTTGGCGGGGATCAAAGCCTGATCGTGATACATACACAGAATGGCATCATAAGTGGCGCGAGCTTCCGCGTGGAATGCAGTGTCGGCGGGAAGCGGTCCCAGAACAGAAATGCCAGCCCCACGCAATTCCAAAACGGCTGGCAGCACAATGCTCTGGTCCTCATGGCCCATCGCACCATTTTCTCCCGCATGGGGGTTAAGCCCAGTCACAGCAATGCGCGGGTGAGCAATGCCAAAATATTTTTGCAAAGCGGCGGCAACAATTTTACCCTGCGTAACGATTGCCTTGGTTGTCAAAACCTTCGGCACTTC
>JANLPA010000002.1:0-46119 GCA_031366855.1 Hyphomicrobiales bacterium
GAGATTGGCTGCGGCGAATAAGGCGAGAAGCTGTGGCCTTGACCAACCCTCTTTCAAATATTCAATGACAGTGGGCACATAACCGCAGGCCTCAACCAACGCCACAACATTGCGGGACGTTCCGCAATCAGGATTGTGATGGATGACGATATTCACCCGCCTGGCTCTGAAAATAGAAATCGCGTCACTATAACCGCGCAGATTGTGCCAATGCTTTGTGCAACGATGAAAGCGAAGACACCGCTGGGCGCGATGCCAGCAAAACTATTGGTAAATCCGCGCGCTATTGTTACCGCAGGATTCGCAAAGGACGTAGAGGCTGTGAACCAATAGGCACCAATAATATAAAGCGCCACGGCTTGTGGAATTGCGTCAGGTTTCTGCTTCAGAAGAGCTAGAACGACAAGAAGGAGTCCGAATGTAGCTGTAAATTCAGACCACCATTGACCTTCACCCCAACGGATTTTCGTTGAAACTTGCAGTAATGATTGATCGAACATCAGATGGGCAAGAAGCACGCCAAGCAATGCACCAGCAATTTGCGCAAGAAGATAGAAACCGGCATTTCCAGATGAAATGCGCCGCGTCATAAACAGTGCGGCAGTCACAGCAGGATTGAAATGCGCGCCTGAGACTGGCCCAAAAACACTGATCAGAACAAACAGCATAGCTCCCGTCGCCAGCGCATTGGCAAGAAGTGCGATGGCGATATTTCCGCCACTCAACGTCTCGCCCATGATGCCGGAACCGACAACAGTGGCGAGAAGCAACAGAGTGCCTAGAAATTCCGAAATGATCGCTTTGGTCATGACCCAACTGAATATTTCGATTTTATAACACTCTCATGACGATCCGCTCAAGCAGTGTCGCGCATGGCACCAGGGCCGGGGATTGCACCCTTAGGGCATTTGCCAGCGATAATCATGCCAAGCACTTCATCATGGTTCACGTCCTTGGTCGAAGCTGTCCCAACCACTTTGCCGTTCTTCATCACCACCAAGCGATCGGCCAAGTCAAACACGTCATGCAAATCATGGCTGATCAGAAATATGCCGATGCCTTCAGCTTTAAGCTGCTTAATAAGCTCGCCCACTTGCGCCGTTTCTTGCGGGCCAAGCGCTGCTGTCGGCTCATCCATGATCAGAATGCGCGCATTAAAATGAATAGCCCGCGCAATGGCAACCGATTGGCGCTGGCCACCAGAGAGCTTCGATACGGGCTCCTTAAAGCGGCGGAAGTTTGGATTAAGCCGGTGCATCACCTTGCGGGTTTCGGCTTCCATGGCCACATCATCAAGTGTACCCATTCTGGTTTTTATCTCGCGGCCTAAATAAAGATTTGCCGCAGCATCCACATTATCGGCCAAAGCCAGTGTTTGATAAATCGTTTCAATACCAAGCGCCTTGGCATCGCGAGGATTATCGATTTTGACCTCTTTGCCCTCAACCATAATCTGGCCAGCATCGCGTTTGTAAGCGCCAGAGAGAACTTTGATCAAAGTTGATTTGCCAGCACCGTTATGGCCTAGCAGACCCACAACTTCACCGGGGTGCAGATCAATCGAGGCGCCATCAACGGCTTTGATACCGCCAAAAGCAATCGAAACTCCGTGCATTTCTACAAGTGGCGTGCCTTGACTTTGAACTGGCGCAGCCGCCTTAACCACTGTCTTGGGCGCCGGTGCTGATTTCTTCGCTGCGGTCTTGTTCGCGATCTTCTTTACAGATTTTGCCATGATCTAAATCCTTATTTCACGCGACGGGAATAGAGTTGATCGAGATAAACGGCGAGCACGAGAACAGCGCCTACGACGACATTTTGGAAAGCAGCTGGCAAATTGAGCAGCGACATGCCTGATATGATCGATTGCATCATCAAGGCACCAATCATGGCACCATAAATTGTGCCAACGCCACCAGCAAGCGACGTGCCGCCGATCACAGTGGCTGCAATCACATATAGCTCGTTGGTGAGGCCTAGGGCATTGGTTGCGGCATTGAGACGAGCCGATGAAATGACCGCCGATATGCCAACCAATGCGCCCATGAGCGCAAAGACTTTGACAATCATCCATTTGGTGTTGATGCCGGCGAGTTCGGCGGCTTCAGGGTTTCCCCCAATAGCATATACGTAACGGCCAAATTGCGTGCGTGTGGCAAGGAATGTCATAAGCAACCCAACAACCAACGCCACAATAACTGGCAAGGAATATCCTGTGTAATAAATCAATCCTTCTGTGCAACGCACCACTTGATCACCGGCCATGCAGACAGCGGAACTATCTTTGTTTTCAATTCCTGGTGGGATGATGTCGCCATTTGCCTTGGCGTAGTTTTCGATTAACTTAAATGGCCAAGGATAAGAGTTCATCACATGGGTGACCCCGAGGACAACGGCACTTCCGACAGCGGCAAGAAAAACTTCCGCCCAGACTGGACGCAGTGGAAAATTGAAACGCTGGCGCTGTTTACGGCCGTTAACGACGGCAAAGATTATGGCTGCACACACAACAAGGGCAATGGCCCAGCTCCAGAACGGCCCAAGCCAACTGCTGGTAATTCCGCCGCCAAAAACCTCAAAGGTCTTGTCCATGGGGGCTACGGTTTCGCCTTTGGCCATATAAAAAGCAATGCCGCTATAAGCCAACAAACCGCCCAAAGTGACGATAAAAGCCGGAATCTTTGCATATGCCGTGAGCCAACCATTGAACGCTCCAACAGCTGCCCCGAGCAGGATGCAAACCAGAACTGCTATAATCCAGATCGCCGGATGGCCAACACCCAAAGCAGGAGCCAGTTTGAAAACTTGCAGAACAGCACCAGCAACCGCAACCATCGACAGCATAGAACCAACCGAAAGATCAAGTTGCCGCATGACAATCAACAAGACCATGCCTGTTGACATCACAGCAATGGAAGAAGTTTGCACCAGCAAAGTCCACAAATTGCGTGGCGTTAAAAATGACCCGCCAAGAAGCCCACCGAAATTACCGCGCAAAACACCACTGGCTACGTCGAAGATGCACCAGATCAATACTAATGCAACGAGCATGCCCAACATGCGTGCATCAATTTCAGTGGCGCGGAAAAACCTTTTGACAGGCCCTTCATTTTGCAAAGCAGGATTATTGCTGGTGCTTGTGATGTTAGACATAACTTCTCCCCTAAACCCTCATCTATTTAAAGAAAAACCGCGGAACTTTTGCAAGTGCCGCGGTTTACTATTGTATCAGGCGCTAAAAATTAGCAACCTTTTGCAGCACCAGCCGCAACGCCAGCACATGCTTGTTCTTTGGTAATGTGACCAGCCATGATGGCAACATCAACATTGTCTTTGGTGATTGCTGTTGGAGCAAGGAGGATCGAGTTCATTTCAACCTTGTTCTTGCCGCCGTTAAACTTAGCAACGCCAGCAATTGCTTCCATGGCAGTGCCATCAGCTAAAGCGTTTGCAGCTTCACCAGCCACTTTGCCCAGATCTGATGCGTTCTTCCAAACTGAAACAGTTTGTGTGCCGAGAGCAACACGGTTGATTGCTGCCAAGTCACCGTCTTGGCCGCCAACTGGAATGCCAGCCATGCCTTGTGCTGTGAGAGCAGCTACAACGCCTGAAGCCATGCCGTCATTTTCAGACAATACAGCGTCAACTTTGTTGCCGGTTGATGTCAAACATTGTTCCATGTTCTTCTGAGCATTGTCTGGCTTCCAACCATCAGTGAATGTTTCGCAAACATTCTTGATCTTGCCGCCGTCGAGACCTTCCTTCAGAACTTCCATCATGCCTTGGAACAAGAAGGTGGCGTTTGGATCGCCCTTGTCGCCCTTGATGAAGGCATAGTTGCCTTCTGGCTTAGCTTTTTGAACTTCCTTAGCAATGATGCGGCCAACGCCTACGTTATCAAAGGTGATGTAGAGTGCGTTTGGATCTTCAAATTGCACGTCATAGGCAATTGTCTTGATGCCGGCATCGTTGATTGCTTTGATCGAGGGGAGGATGGCATCGCTGTCGAAAGCTACAACCAAAACCACGTCCACTTTTTGTGAGATCAGGCCTTCAATGTCTGCAGCTTGTTTTTGAGCAGAGTTCTGAGCATCTGTTGAAACGTACTTGTTGCCAGCGGCTTCTACAGCTGACTTAATTGCAGCTTCGTCAGTCTTCCAACGTTCTTCTTGGAAAGTCTTCCAAGATACGGCGATGGTTTTGCCAGCGGCCATTGTTGTTGTGGTAGCAGCGCCGAGCATCAAGCCAGCGGTCATCAAAGCCAAAATTGTCTTCTTCATTCCCATTCTCCCTTACACACCAAACTCACCCTGCCAGACGTCAAGGTGTCTCTTGTGCAGATTTTTTCGGTGCTAAAAATAATTTAATTTGACGTCCAAAATAATGTTGCATGAAGCGCCTAACTGAGTCAAGAATGTTTTGATAAATAATTGTTGTGCAACGCAATAATTATGTTGCAATGCGGAAATTGAATGCGCGTAAAGGCTGACATTGATCTGATCAGACGCCAAAATCGGCACATGGTGCTGGAGATGTTGCGCACCCATGGCCCCATGCCTCGCGTTGAGCTTGGCCGCAAGACCGGCCTTTCCCCTGCTTCAATAACTTCAATCACAACACAATTGATCGAAGAACAAGCAATGCTTGAACTCGATGAGGTTAGCACACGCGATCCGTCGCAGCGCGGAAGGCCCACAGTGCGTGTTGATCTCAATCCGAAGGCAGCAAACGTTGTTGCCATGAAAATATCGATTGATGGCATTGAGTTGGCACTTGCAGATTTCAGCGGCAATGTAACCGCGCGCAGAACTGTAGCTCTGGCCACCTATAATTTTGATCCCACTAAATTTGGTGAGGTTGCGGCGCAATCAATCAGCAGTTTTCTATCGCAAAATAGTTTAACACCTAAAGACATTGCCCGTATCGGCATCGCCACGCAGGGTGTGGCCGACTCGCGCGAAGGCGTTGTGGCGTGGAGCCCCGCTTTTAAAACCCGCAATGTTCCAGTTGTAGCGCCAATCCAAAAAGCGCTAGGCATTCCAAGCACATTGGCCAACGATGCCAATATGATTGCCGAAGGCGTGATGGCCAATGATCATCGCCGCTATGTGGGAACAACGGCGGTGGTATATATGGGTTATGGAGTTGGCATGGGGCTTGTCATCGAAGGCAAAGTTTACCATGGCTCCAATGGGTCCGCCGCTGAATTTGGCCACATGAATCATATTCCACACGGCGCTATATGCAGGTGCGGTCGGTCTGGGTGTTTGGAAGCCTATGCATCTGATTATGGCATCTTGCGCAGTGCCGAAGAATTACCCGATGAGACCATGCCACCTTCTTCAGCCGTTGATCAAAGTGTAATGCTGGCCCTTGAGGCAGCCGCCCGCCGTGGCGATGTTAAGGCGGTTGCCGCTTATCAAAAAGCTGGCCGCGCCATTGGCTTTGGCTTGGCCCGTCTTATTGCATTGTTGAACCCCGATCGCATTGTGTTGGCTGGCCCGGGCACCCGCGCCCTTGATCTCATCGAACCGGCATTGCGGGCCGCTATTGATGAGGGTGTTGTGGATGCTTTGCGCCGCGATGTGAAAATCGAAACCGTGCCGATTAACAAAGATATGATTATCACCGGAACAATTGGTGCAGCTTTGCGCCATCTCGATTCAGAAATTTTTGCCTTCGGGCCAAAACTCAATCAACCAGAACACCAGGAACTCAACCCATGATCCGCAAATTCGCCCCCCTCGCATTAATTTTCGCAATGTGCATTTTGGCAGCTGGCACCAGCCTTTCTGCACAACCAACCCCTCAGGACGTTATTAGCAGGTGGTACAAGCTTACCCTTGAACTGATCCGCCACACCCCAACTTATACCCCGCCTGTGGCCAGCCGCTCTCTGGCTTATCTTGGCGTAACGAGTTTTGAAGTCGCAGCATCTGGCTCAGCCAATTTGCAAACGCTCGCAGGTCAATTAAATGAACTGACGCCACTGCCGCAACGTGAAGCGGGTGCCACCTATGATGACGCAATCGTCATGCAAGCGGCCTTGAGCACCGTGGTGCAAAACCTGTTCAGCAACACAGGCCCCACCGGCCAACATGTAATGGCTGCACTCGACAAAAAATTATCAACCGAAGCTTCTGATGGCATTGATCCCGCCCTTGTCACTCGCAGCAATGCCTATGGTCAAGCAATTGCCAAACATGTTTTAGACTGGAGCCAAACCGATGGTGCGGCTGTGGTCGAAAACTTGGGTTTTCCCATACAATATACATTGACCAAAGGCCCCGCCCACTGGACCCCAACCAACGCCATCCGACTTCAGCAAAACCCTTTGCTGCCAAATTGGGGCAAGAACCGCCCCTTTGCTATGAAAGCTGGTGCCACATGCGATATCCCAGCACCACCTGAATATAGCGAAGATAAAACTTCGGAACTCTATAAGCTTGCAATGGAAGTGGTTGAAGCCAAGAAAAACATGACGCCCGAACAAAAAGCCATTGCAAAATTCTGGGCTGATGATGCCATGCTCACCGTCACGCCGCCAGGTCATTGGATATCTATTGCTTTGCAAATTCTAGCAAAAGAAAATGCCGACACCGCAAAGATGACTGAAGTATTAGCAAAGCTTAGCGTTGCCGAAGCAGATGCCTTCATTGGCTGTTGGGGTGCAAAATATAAGTATGATTTTCTGCGGCCTCTAACATACATCAAGCGCGTGATTGACCCGAAATGGGAGTCGCTCTTAAGCACCCCTCCTTTCCCTGAATATCCAAGTGGCCACAGCACCCAATCAGGCGCAGCGGCTACCGTGCTTACCCAAATCTATGGCGAGAATTTTGCCTTCACAGATGAAACCGGACTGAAAGATGGCAACAGGCCGCGCAGCTTTAAAAGCTTTTGGGCTGCTGCCGAAGAAGCCGGAATTTCGCGCCTTTATGGCGGCATCCATTTTCGCCCAGCAATTGAAAACGGATTGCAACAAGGCCGCTGCATTGGTGCCGCTTCAAACTCCCTCAAGACACGGAAATAATCATGCGTAAAATCATTTTAGGTTCACTATTCCTTATAGCAACAGCAGCGCAAGGTTCAGCTGATACAGCACTAGTTATCCCGAGCTTCGCCGAAGAAACCACAAGCGCTGGCATCAACAGTACTTATAAAGGTGAGTGGGAATTTATGGTGGGCGGTGGTGTGGCCACCTTCGACTGCAATGCCGATGGCTTTGCCGACATGGTGCTGGCAGGCGCCACCAATAGTGCAAAATTCTATCGCAACACATCAAAGCAAGGCGGAGCATTGAGTTTCACCGCCGAAAGCAGTGGCCTAGAATTAGAAAGCGTCTCTGGTGCCTATCCGCTCGATATCGACAGCGATGGCAATATGGATATTGTCCTTCTGCGTGTTGGCGAAAATGTTGTGATGCGCGGCCTTGGCAATTGCAGATTTGAACGCGCCAACGAAGCTTGGGGATTTGACGGTGGCGATGCGTGGTCAACATCATTTGCAGCAACTTGGGAAAAAGACGCCACATGGCCCACGCTGGCCATCGGAAATTATATCGACCGCAAAGAGGAGGTCTCGCCATGGGGTTCTTGCACGGACAATTGGCTGCACCGCCCCGATGGTCAAAAATTTGGCGCACCCCTAGCCCTCAAACCAAGCTTCTGCACACTCTCCATGCTGTTCACCGATTGGAATAATTCTGGCACGCCGTCTTTACGCGTTTCAAACGACCGCGAATATTATGAGGGTGGCCAAGAACAGCTTTGGCATGTGGTCGCTGGCCAACCCCCTGCCCTTTACACCGAAGCCGAAGGTTGGAAGCCTTTGAAAATTTGGGGCATGGGCATTGCTTCAACTGATTTAGATTTTGATGGCTACCCCGAATACTTCTTAACCTCGATGGCCGATCATAAACTTCAAACTCTTGCAGCAGCCCCTGCTGCCACATTTAAAGACATCGCATTCGCCAAAGGTGTCACAGTACATCGCCCTACTGTTGGCACCGACCTGAGGCCAAGCACGGGCTGGCACGCCCAATTTGAAGATGTGAACAATGATGGCTTGCAGGATCTCTTCGTTGCCAAAGGCAATGTGGACAAGATGCCAGATTTTGCCGCGAAGGACCCAAATAACCTTCTGCTGCAAGGTGCTGATGGCAAGTTCATCGATGTCGCCGATAAAGCCGGCGTGGCCAGCATGTTCTCCAGCCGCGGTGGTGCCGTGGTCGATTTCAACAATGATGGCCTGCTTGATCTTGTGGTCGTGAATCGCAATGACCCAGCTCAACTCTGGCGCAACACCAGCACCAATCTGGGCCATTGGGTTGAGTTCAGATTGCAACAACCAGATATAAACCGCGATGCAATTGGCGCTTGGATTGAAGTGAATCATGGTGACAAAATTATGCGTCGCGAAATCACTTCAGGCGGTGGCCATGCCAGCGGTGAAAACGGTTGGTGGCATTTTGGCTTGGGCGAAATAGGAGAAGTTGAAGTGCGTGTTGTCTGGCCTGATGGTTCCAAAGATGCGTGGCAAAAACTGGCCAGCGATGGATTTTACACTCTCAGCAAATCAAGCCCCGCACAAAAGTGGTCACCCGCGAAGTGATGTAAACCACGCCCACACGCGGGCGGTAACTGGGTCGGCCAATTCTTTGTCGGACGTGATAGCAAACCATGAATGGTTTGTCGCAAGCGTTTCAGCAATAGGCCGCACCAGTCGCCGCGCCGCAATGGCGTCTTCAACCAGCACCAAACTTGAAAGCGCCACACCAAGACCAAGCTCGGCGGCCATTAAAGCAAAATCACTCTCGTTGAAATCTGGTCCTTTATAGATGTCATTGGACTCGATGCTGAACTGCGCAAACCAATCACGCCACCCTTCAGCACGCTCGTCATGCAATAGATTATAATTCAAAAGCTCAATTGGCTTGCTGATTGGTTTCTTTAAAAGCTTTGGTGCCATCACAGGCACCAACACATCATTGACCAAATTCACGCACTGCAATTTTTCGTCATGTTCTCGCATCCGTCTTATCGCAATGCTCACTTCCATTTCGTCAAAATTCACATGCGCACCTGATGTATCAATCCACGGGTCACATTCAGGCACGGCTTGCAACAGCAAATGAAGCTTGGGCATTAACCAGAGCGCCGCAAAATCGCGCGGTGCATAAATAACAACACTGCCCGCCTTGCGATAAGGTGAAAGGCTGCGATAGCCATTTTCCAACTGGTCTAATGATTTTGCCACACTGCGCTGATAATCGCGTCCCGCATCAGTCAGGCGCACTGAGCGGCCAATGCGCAAAAACAACGGCTGGCCGATTTTTGCTTCAAGCAATCGCATCTGGTGGCTGATTGCTGATTGCGTCAGACCAAGCTCTTCAGCGGCTTGCCCAAAACTGCCCAGTCTTGCGGCCGCTTCAAAGCCCAAAAGATATTGAAGGGGCGGAACATTGCGAAAGCGCCTCATATGAATTCCATTCATCTAAAACGGGTGTGCTTCTCATTTGCTTTACTCGGAAAAAGCAAGGATCTATAGCCCTCGTTTACTCAATTTAGATTTTTTGCCATGTCAAACACTTCAATCAAGAACCAACAGATGAAAACCACTCATTCAAAAAACGATTTACGGAGGCCAGGTGAATTTGAACCGCACACCGGCACATGGATGGTGTGGCCACACCGCGCTGATCTTTATGAGGAGCGTTTGCACCCCATGCAAAATGAATTCGTAAACATTCTTGATGCCATCTCGCAGTTTGAACCCGTCACAGTTATTGCCCATCCCGATCATATAAAAACGGCGCAAAAGAAACTTGGCAACAAAGCTCGCGTTATTGCATTGCCCGTAGATGATTTTTGGACGCGTGATAGCGGCCCAAGCTTTCTATCAAGCGCAGACGGCATTGCTGGCGTCTCTTGGAATTTCAATGCGTGGGGTGGCAAACATGCCCCTTGGGACAATGATGATAAACTGGCGGGTCGCATACTCGAATTGGAAAAGGTGCACACTCGCAAATCGTGGTTGGTGTGCGAAGGTGGATCGCTCACTTGTGATGGCGATGGCACTTTGATTGTAACCGAAACCAGCATTCTCAATCCCAATCGCAATCCCGGAGTTAACAAGGCATTGGCAGAATCTGAACTCAAAGCCATGCTTGGTGTTGAAAAAGTAATTTGGTTGCCCGGTGACCCGATGGACAAAGAAACCGATGGTCACATTGATGGTATGTGCGCTTTTGTGAAGCCCGGCACGGTATTGTTTGAAACTAATCCAAATGACAGTGATCCGCACAGCCGCATTCTAAAAGAAAACCTCGCGTGCCTGCTGTCACAAACTGATGCGCGCGGTCGAAGTTTTGAAGTGCTGCCTTTAACCGAAGCAATCGATGCTGAAGTAACCAGCGATATTTTCTGTAGGTCCTACATCAACTTTTACATCGTCAATGGTGGTGTGGTTGTGCCTGGCTATGGAACAGCTGGTGATGCCGCAGCGTGCGAAACAATTGCCGCTGCTTTTCCAGATCGCAAAATTGTGCAAGTGCAAGTGAATGCTATTGCAGCAGGCGGTGGTGCCATTCATTGTATTTGCCAAGAACAACCGCAGTGAGTGGAAATTGGTCGTTAACAGAAGAGATGCAAGCGGCTTAATTCTGGCGGACCTTGGAGCAATGACAATGACTGCTCAAGCCGAAGATGATGCAGCAACCGCTGGCTTCCACATGCCATTGGAGTCAGACCCACACACCCGCACATCCATGCAATGGCCAGCATTCAAATCAATCTATGGTGGACAAGATACATTGGAAGATATGCGCGAGAAAATAACCCTCATCGCCAACAGCATCGCAAAATTTGAACCTGTGGTTTTGTTGGCAAGACCAGATCAACTTGATCAAGCACGATTACAAGCAGGCGAAAATGTTGAGCTTTGGCCAATCCCAGTTCAAGATTTGTGGTGCCGCGATTCTGGCCCAACATTTATCACTAACGCCAACGATGAACTTGCCGTAAGTGAGCTAAATTTCAACGGCTGGGGCAACAAGCAACCCCATGCCGACGATGCTAAAATCGCCCAGCGAGTTGCCGAAAAAATGGGCCTTCCGATTTATAACAACCATGTAGTTGGTGAAGGCGGCGGCACTGAAATTGATGGTGCCGGAACAGCTCTTGCACATGCTAGCTGTTGGATAAACAAAAACCGCAACATACGGTCAAAAGCTGAGGTTGAAGAATTGTTGCTGGCCGCAGTGGGGGCCACCAAAATGATTTGGGCGCACGGCATTGTGGGTGCTGATATCACTGATTATCATATTGATGCTTTGGCGCGCTTTGTGAAGCCTGGCCAAGTTCTCATTCAGTTGCCTGATAAAATAATAGCCAATGATTCTTGGTCAGCGGCGGCTTATGAGACCTATGAAATTCTAAAGAAATCAACAGATGCCCAAGGCAAAAAGCTAGACATAGTTGTCATTCCTGAGCCTCTTAACATCCTCTCACAGCAAGATGATTTTGTTTCAAGCTATGTAAATTACTATGTCTGCAATGGTGCTGTGATCAGTGCCGAATTTGGTGATGATAAAGCCGATGCTGAAGCCAAGTACATTCTTGAGCAGCTTTATCCATCGCGCGAAGTGATCAGCATCAATGTTGACGCTATTGGTGAAGCAGGCGGTGGCATTCATTGCTCCACTCAACAACAACCAGCATAAGGAGGCCAAAATGGAAAATCTAATTGTCGCTGCTGTGCAAATTGCTTGCACGGATAGCATTGAACAAAATATCGACAAGCTGGAAACCCATGTGCGAGATGCAGCGCGGCGCGGCGCCAAACTTGTTGTGCTTCAGGAGCTATTTGAGGGTCCATATTTTTGTGTCGATATGGATGTCAAGCATAAAGCCAGAGCAAAACCATTTGCGGGCCACAACACGGTGAGCCATTTTGCCAGCCTTGCCAAAGAACTCGGCGTGGTTATTCCAGTTTCATTTTATGAGCTTGATGGCAACAAGAGCTATAATTCCTTGGCTATGCTTGATGCCGATGGCACAACTCTTGGCCTATATCGCAAGAGCCACATTCCAGACAGCCCGGGCTATAGCGAAAAGTTCTATTTTGCGGATGGTGATACGGGTTTCAAAGTTTTTGAAACAGCCGCAGGCAAAATTGGCACAGGCATTTGTTGGGATCAATGGTTTCCCGAAGCAGCCCGCGCCATGGTTTTAAAAGGTGCCGAAATTCTGATCTATCCCACCGCAATTGGTTCCGAACCATCATACCCAGCATGGGATTCTCGCGATCATTGGCAACGCGTGATGCAAGGCCATGCGGGTGCCAATTTAACACCCGTCATCGCGTCTAACCGAGTGGGCGTTGAAACAGGAGCCACGGGCCAGATTGCCTTCTATGGCTCATCATTCATCGCCGATCATACAGGTGGCAAACTGGCCGAGGCAGACCGTGTTTCGGAATGTGTGATCACCGCCAGCTTAGATATGAAAGCCATTGCAGAAGCCCGCCGATCATGGGGCGTTTTCCGTGATCGGCGGGGCGACCTTTATGACGATCTCATCAAACAATCACCGCAACGGCTTTTACCAACTCAATAAATGGAAGATCTATGCTCGCAAAAGCTCTTCGAGCATCTGCTCACCGCCAGTCATATCCGCTTTTTGCCCAGCGTTTGCTCCCATCAATTTTGACGATAGCGACCTTTTAAGATCCTTACTCAAGAGGCCGGATAGTGCTGCCATAAAATCGGAACGCAACTCATCACGACCACGGTGCCAGAGCAACATTTGCCAAAAGATATCCAATCTTGTCACTGCGGTCATATGTTGTACCAGCGTATTTTACGCCCATAAATTCTTGGTAATTCAGCAACCGGGTCATCGCATCTGTCAGTTGAATTTCACCATCGGCTCCTGGTTCCTGATTTTCAATTTCAGCAAAAATTTCAGGCTGTAAAATGTACCGGCCCGAAATGATTAAGTTTGAGGGTGCGTTTTCAAGTTTTGGCTTTTCTACCAATTGATTGATCTTGAATGAATTCTGCTTCCAATTTTGGGCACCCACAACACCTTATTTGCTAATCTGTTCGGGGGCCACTTCTTCAACTGCGATAACATTTCCGCCATCTTGCTCATAAACATCCATCATCTGGCGCAAGCAGATGGCACTTCTGGAAAAGAAAAATCCAACGGCCCCTCCTCCGTCAATGGTGCGCGTCTATACAAAATATAATTGCAATTGAGTTTTAATGTCGTCGCAAAGGCCGCAACAAAAGTCATTGCCCTGTTACAACACGCGCATAGTCAAGGCTCAAGTCAGAGTGCCTAGCTTAACCGCTGTTGCATCATCGGCGGGTTTGAATCGTGGATATTTTTCGCAAGTTGGATCGGCTGCTTCGGCGGCACGAATGTTACGCAACACTTGGTCCACCCCTTGCTCAGCCACAAGCAGGCCAGCTTCATCGTATAATCCGTAATAGTCCACGGCGCGAAAATATCCATCGGTGCAGATCAGCAGATCAGTCAAGTGACCAAGTTCTATGTATTCTGCAAAATTCAGCGCGGCAAAATTGGCTTCAAGAATGCCACATCCAGCGGACGTATTGCGCAATTTTCTACGCACTAACAATTGCGGGCGAAACTCCGCAAGCAATTCAGCTATATTTTGAGAGCCTGAATTGCGGCGCTGAGTCACTTCGTTTGTGAGCCATGTATCAAAATCCTTATTGGGTGATGCGAAGAAATTTAGCGATGTGCCATTGGCACATCTGGCTAATAGGCATGAATCACCCAAGCGCACGGACTGCCACTTCCCCTCATAACACTTAGCCAAGATGAGGCAAGCTGCAGGGGGATCATAATTTTCAGGCAGGTTCAAATTTTCAGAGGCCGCTTTCCAATCCTCAATCAATGCATTAACAAGCTGTGAAATAATCTCGCGCAGTGGCAAATCTAATATAGCCAAACGCAGAAGATGGGTGTGCGCAGTGGCAACCAGCCATGCTGCATCAGTTCCACCGGGCAAGTAACTTTTGTCATTAATGCCAGTAACGCCATCAAACACCCAAGCGGCTGTCACTTCATCAGTGCTTCCGATATAGCCAAATGCATCTTCATTAATTGCGCCACTACCTTCAGTGATTGCACCAACCAATTTCAATTGATCACCTGCTATTAATCCAGGTTTGTAAAACTTCCAGCTTGTCGTTCAAATGCACAAGGCTGGCAAGATATCCAGCCTTGATGAATCCGAGTTCGTGTTCTTTGCGCAAGAAGGTGGCTGGGTTGAGTGACGCCATCCGCAACGCATCTTCAATATTTACATTTAGATTCGTCACACAGTAACGCATAGCTTCATCCATGGTAAGGTTGCAGCCCGCTAATGTTCCATCATCCAATTGCAGGCGACCATTCACACGCTTCACAGTGCGGCCCTGTAATTCAAAAACATCAGGCCCACCCGCTGCTGCAGGCATAGCATCGGATATGAGCATCATGCGGTTCTTGGGCCGTGCCGCAAGAGCGACTTTCATAGCTGCATCATGCACATGAAAACCATCAGCAATGAGGCCACAAAAACTTTCGCTGTCGCAAAGCGCAGCACCAACCATGCCAGGTTCACGTCCGTTCATTTGGCTCATGGCGTTAAAGATATGCGTGAAAGCGCGAGCGCCAGAGTTTAACGCCAATTGAACTTCAGCAAGTGTTGCGTTGGAATGGCCAAGGCTCACCAACACGCCTTTTTCTGCTAGTAATTTTATGAGGCTTGGGCTGACCCTATTTGGGGCTAAGGTGAGCATCACAACACCGCAATCGGCGTTGGTAATTTGCTCAACATCTTGCAATGTCATTGCACGAATATAACGCGCCACATGGGCCCCTTTGCGTTCGACATCGAGAAATGGACCTTCGATGTGAATGCCAAGCACACCGGGAATTTCTGCAGCGCGGGCAGCTTTCACTGCTGCAATGGCTTGGGCGAGAATTTCTGGTGCATCAGTAATGACTGTTGGTAACAGGCCCGTCGTGCCGAACTTGCGATGAGATTCGGCAATACACTTTACAGTTTCAACCGTCGGATTATCATTGAGCAACGCCCCGCCACCGCCATTCACTTGTACATCAATAAAACCGGGGGAGAGAATTCCACCACCCAGTTTCAACACTTCAATATTCTGGTCAATTTTACGTTCTGAAACAACCTCACGAATGCGCTCACCTTCGATGACAATACCTAAGCCCTCTCGAATGGTTTCACCATCAAAAATGCGGGCACCAGTGAGAGCGAAAACCATCAGACAGTTTCCGTTACTTTTTTGAGAAGGCGTGGCCGATCAGGATCACGCCCTCTGGCCTGTGCTGTGGCTTCGACAAAGCGATAAGCGGTTTGGATGAGGGAAATTGGATCAAGCAGTGAATGGCCCGTGCGCTCAAAGGACAAGCCGCCCTGCTCCGCCACTAAAACATGTGCACCGGTTTTGCGGATCTTACCCAGAGCATCCCCGGAAGAAGCCCGCGACTGATCCTCTGGTGAATAAGCCAATACAGGATAACCATCACCCAACAATTCCAAAGGACCATGCATCACTTCGGCAATGGAATAAGCCTCAGCGTGAATGGCACAAGTTTCTTTCAATTTCAGCGCAGTTTCGACAGCGATGGGGAGTGTTGGACCACGGCCCACCACATAGAGCGACTCGGCATTTTGAGCGAAGGCCACAACATCAGGCCATTCTATCAACGCTGCCCTTTCCAAATGCTCGGGCAATGCGGCAATGGCTGAAAGCATTGCACCATCATTGCGCCAATGGGCGATGATGGCTGCACCAGCAACCAGTGACACAATGAAAGATTTGGTGGCCGCCACGCTCAACTCGGGGCCAGCATAAAGCGGTAAACAAATATCTGCTGCATGAGCCGCAGGCGAGTCTTCAACATTAACGACAGCAACAGTAAGTGCTCCCGCTTTGCGCGCTGCATTTTGCAAAGCCACAATATCAGGGCTTTTGCCAGATTGCGAAACCGTTAAACAAAAGCCATCACGGGCTTGAAGCTGAGCGCCATATACCGATACAACCGATGCACCCATTGAACAGCACGGCACGCCGGTTTGAATCTCAGTGAGATATTTAAAATAACCCGCTGCACTATCAGAACTTCCGCGAGCTGAGGTGATGATCACCGGGGGTGGTTTGAGGCGCAGCCGTGTGCCAATCTCACTTAAAGTTTTTGCATTGCGCTCCAGAAATCGTGCCACGGCCTCTGGGGCTTCCGCGGCCTCTTTTGCCATGTGGCTCATGCTGCACCGCCTGGCGCAATGGTAAGTTCGGCCACAAAATCATAACCATCCCCGCGATAATGACAGCGCGTGAATTCTACAATGCGACCATCAGGCAAATAAGAAATGCGTTCGATGAATAGAGCCGGGCTGCCGATTGGCATTCCAAGCAATCTAGCATCATGCGTTGAAAGTGCAGTCGCCTGTAGCCGCTGCAAGGCGCGCACAGGCCTCACACCAAGCGCATCAAGAGCATTATATAATGAGCCTATAACTTTTTCAGGATTGCATATAAATTTGTAGGGAATAACCGCAAGTTCAATCGCCATAGGTTCACCATTGGCGCGGCGCAAACGATGAAAGCGCGACACAAATTCACTGGGCGAAATGGAAAGTTTCAAGGCCTCTTCTGGTGTTGGCAATCTGACTGAACGATCAAGCCAATCGGCATCTGTTTTCAATCCGCGCAGCTCCATGTCTTGGGTAAAGCTGGTGAGGCGCGAGAGCGGCTGTTCAATGCGCAAGGCCGCGCCATTCACGTAAGTGCCAGAACCACGCCGTTGCAACAACACACCTTCTGCCACCAATTCCGTGAATGCGGTTCGCACTGTGACACGCGATACGTCGAGCATGACAGCCACATCGCGTTCGCTTGGAATGGTGTCTCCTACTTGCAAGTCGCCCGCATGGACTGCATCGCGCACCAGCTTTTTCACCCGTGCATAAAGTGGGGCCCTGCTGCCAACTTCAAAGCGACTTGGCGCAAAAATTTTTTCCGCTTGGTTCATGCCCAACCCTCCGTCACACCATTGGCTTTACGCGCCATCATAATTGCACCATCCATCGCATCATGAATTGGTTCAGCGAGAGATTTTTTAACGTCCGCATCCAAATAGGGCGGATAGACTTTCGATAGGCCACCCAACAAACAAATGCTTCTTGCACCGCGCGCCAAAAGTGCACGCCCCAGATTTGAGATAGCGGCCGCTCCTTCAATCACAATCGTCATGCCATGCACATCGCCTTTAGCAGCACATTCAAAAACCAATGGTGCCATTTGGCCATAGTCTTTGGGACTGGCTTTTTCGGACCAGCGCGATAAATCAAACCGGTTGCGCCCAACACGCGAGAGAACTTCTTCAATCAGTGGTGTAGGTTGTAACAATCCATCAATGGCAAGTGCCGCACGGCGCACGGCATGATGGCCAAGCCACGCGCCTGATCCATGATCGCCCAATGCAAAGCCCCAACCACCCACCATGTGCCGCACCTCATTGATGACAGCAAAACCAATGGAACCGGTTCCGGCAATCACAATGCCGCCATCACCGCCACTGAAGGCGCCAACACAAGCGACATAGGCATCATTATCAGCAATGACGGATGCGAAGGGGAGTTTCGCTGCAACAATTTTATCGGCCCCTTTTGATGTGACAATTCCTGCAAGACCAAGGCCTGCATGAAGCTCAATCGTCTTTAACCCAGCTTTGGCTGCGGCCTCCTCTGCGGTGGCAAGAATATTGGCCAGCGCCCCATCAAAACTGAGATAGATATTGGAGGAACCTCCCACGGCTTCGCCTAATAATTTGCCATCCAAATTGCGGATGCGGACGCGGCAACGGCTGCCGCCGCCATCAATTCCAAGAAAATATGAGTTTTCATTTGCCATTCCACACTAATACCAACTTAATACCAAATTGGAAGAGTTTTGTTGAGGTGCGAGAAAATATCGCGATTTACCTGCATATACTATAGCTAAAAATTAGTTCTGGACTAGTGGTAGCTATTTGGTATTGTTATTAGATGAGCACCACCGAAGACAAATCAGCGACCTCAAAAAACATCGACACATGGGCGGATACTGATATTTTATCGGCTTTGATTGATAGTCAGGAACACGCGATTGCTGCGGTTCGCAAAGCGATTCCGCAAATCTCAAAGGCCGCAGAGGCGCTGGCTAGAAGTTTAAAAAATGGCGGATGTTTATATTATGCAGGTGCTGGAACTTCGATCCGCATTGGTGTGCAAGATGGTTCTGAATTGCCGGCAACATTTGGTATGAAAGACGATAAGATTGGCTACCTCATTGCAGGTGGCAGTGCGGCAATTTTTGAAACCCTCGCTGATGCCGAAGACAACGCAGCGGAAGGCAGCAAGGCAGCCTCCATGCTAGAATCCAAAGACACACTCATTGCTGTTGCTGCCTCTGGTACCACACCTTACACACTTGCTGCTGCCAAGCGGGCAAAGCAAAACCGGACCACGATTATTGCGGTCGTTAACAATTCCAACTCACCTTTGGCGGCTGTTGCTGATTTTGAAATACTGCTTGATACAGGCGCAGAAGTTATCGCGGGCTCTACACGCATGGGGGCTGGCACAGCGCAAAAGGTGGCGCTCAATCTTATCTCTACATTAGCCCATATTAAACTGGGTGCTGTCTATGATGGCATGATGGTCAATGTACAGGCTGGCAACCTGAAACTTCAGAAGCGTGCGCGCGGAATTGTAAGCCTTATCACAGGTGTTGATGAAGCGGATGCTGCTACGGCACTTGAAACCGCAAAAGGTGAAGTGAAACTTGCAGTCCTGTTGTGTTCAGGCGCTGAGACGATTGACGTTGCGCGTCAAAGATTATTTGAAGCCGATGGAAATTTAAGGTTGGCGCTTAACGCGAAAGCAATCTTGCAAGAATGAGGCTGAGCAAAAGTGGCAAACCAAGCATAAGCAGCCCCATTCGCATACCAAGAGCTTGAGCCACAAAACCAATCAACACCGGACCAACAAGAAATCCGAGCAGCGCAATAAAAGTGAGTGTAGCAACGCTTGAGGCTGGCGGTCTGTCACTTAGTTGAGCTGCTGCCGATACGCCCAGTGGAAAACCTACTGATACGCCAATGCCGACAAGTGCAAAGCCGAGATAAGCCAGAATAAGATTGGGTGCTGCACAAACCACAGCAATCCCAAGCAAGGATATAGCGCTGCATATTTCCGCAGTGCGGCGCGCACCAAAGCGTTGCTTGAAATGATCGCCAGCAAATCGGCCCGATGCCACCATGGCTGCAAAGGCGGCATAGCCCAATCCAATGCTCGCTCCCTTGGCCTCAAATACATCGCGCAGATAAACCGCCGACCAATCGGCAATAGCCCCTTCTGTCAAAGCGATGCCAAAAGCAAAGAAGCTGATGCCAAGCAATGTTAGGCTCGGCCAATTTCTTTCTACACTTTTCACGGCAGCTGCCGAAGAATATTCAAAGCGTGGCAGAGCGTGGCTTATCAAAAGTGCGGGCACCAGAACCAGCGACGCAACAAGTGTTACACTCCCTTCCGGTGAGATGCCAAATTGGGCCAAGCCTGAACCAATCAAACTGCCTAGCATAATGCCAAGGCTCCAAAAGCCGTGGCATGAATTCATAATAAGTTTAACACTGGTTTTTTCAATCTGGTCGGCCATCACATTCAAGCCGAGTTCGATAACGGAAAGTGCCGAACCGACGATTGCTAATGCACCAAATAGCATGGCGGGTGAATTTGCCCAAACCGGCAACGAGACAACACCCAAAAAAACGATGAAGCCATAAAAAATTGTTGCGCCGGCACCGAGATGGCGCACAAGCTTGCCGCCAAAAAGCAGAGTTATCAAAATGCCAGTTGGCAGGCCCAACAACACAAGCGCCAAGCCTTTTGCATCAAGAGCCAACCTTTCTTGAATTTCCGGAATACGCGGCAACCAACTTCCAAAGGCGATGGGCTGCAACGCAAACACCAGCCTGATCAACGTTTGATCAGAAATTTTCTTAATCGGCATGTTCAATTTTATTCCACTGCAAATGGATCAGAAATCCTTGGCCAGATTGAGCGCTTGAGTTTTGTGTAATTGGTTTTCGCAGGATCAGCTGGATAAGACGTGGGCGCAGACACATAGATGATTCGTGAGGCGATGGGTTCAAAGCCTGCATAAAAATGATTAGTAGATTTCACTAACAGAATAGCTTTCTGCAACGGGTCAATGCCCAAATTTGAAAAAATATCTGGCTCAAACGTCTGCGTGCGATTGGTGTTGAGGATGATATCAATTTCGGTTCCCACAATGCGCACCACCGCAGCTTTCCCCAAAGTTACACGGCTTTTGCCAAAACTCTGCCAGCCTTCTTCGACCACTTTCGTAACACGCACTAATGCATCAATCGGTTCACCTGCTTGGGGTCCGGCTTTGCCGCCAAAGCGCAATTGAATTTCAGCGCTCTCACCTGCCGCATGGCAAAATGTAACGGCCATCGGATCCCAAATGGTTGCAACACCAACTTTGTCAATTTTGCGATTTATAATTTCACGTAAAATTACCGTGCCGTCACCGGCTACACCACCACCAGGGTTGTCCCACGTATCTGCAATCACGGCTGGTCGCTGTGGCTGTGAAACGCGCGCCGCCAAAGCCTGATCAATTCCCTCGCCCACGGTCACAATATCCATGATCGTTTTTTCACGCATGGCGAAAAGTTCGCGACCCAATTTCTCGGCCAAGGCATCGCCTTTTGCCTTCTGATTGTTGGAAACCACCATGATGCGTGTTCCCATATCCGGCACATCAGCAGCCATGAAGCCGTGAATGATTGAAATGGAAAGAATATCATCTATACCATGCAGCGCCTTGATACGATCAACGAATGAACGCATGGGCTCGCGGCTGGTGGGCAGCACGGCAATCATACGACAGTCGAATGTTGAAATCACCGGATGCACTTCACCTTTGAGTGCAGCAAGCGCCAACTCCACCACATGCTCGCCACGCTCGTAAAAATCCGTGTGCGGAAATTCAAGAAAAGCCGCGAGGATATTTGAGGCTTTGACACGCTTTTCAGTGAGGTGGCTGTGGGGATCAAGCTCACAGGCAATAAGCGTCTCAGGCCCGGTCATCTCTCTGATGCGCGCCAGTAAATCACCTTCGCAATCATCATAGCCTTGGGCAACCATCGCTCCGTGAAGACCAAGAATAACGCCATCAACAGGCATGGCTTCGGCGAGTTGCTGCAGAATTTCATCGCGAAGATTTTCATAAGCTTGCCGCTGCACAATACCCCCAGGCTCAGCCCATGCGGCGGTGCCTTCGATGACCGTGAGATTTTCTCGGTCTCTCACTTTGCGCAGTGCGATGATGGGGGACGAGCACAGAGTTGGCGTATCGGGGTGCTGCCCAGGTGGAGCATAGAAGGCTTGCTCAAACGAGGCCTGGTCCGTTGGCACGGGCGAAAAAGTATTGGTCTCGGTTGCCAGCGATGCGGTGAAAATTCGCATGAGTTTGCTTTGCCTCGTCAGTCGTAAAATGTCAGTCGTAAAATTCTATTTCTGAGGTGCGTAGGCTACAGCTTCTATTTCAACTTTGATGTCAATCATCAATCGCGATTCTACCGTCGTTCGTGCCGGAGGAGTAACCGAAAAGTAGGTGCCATAAACTTTGTTCATGCCAGAAAAATCACGCGCGTCCTCTACCCATACTGTGGTTTTGACAACATCATCGAGGGTGGCACCCGCCAAGGCGAGGGCTGCTTTTATATTTTCAAGAACTTGCTTGGTTTGTGATTCGATGCCGCCTTCAACGAGGCTGCCATCAGCTCTAACCGGCACTTGCCCAGACACATAAACAAAATCACCCGCACGAACTGCAGGCGACAAAGGCACGTGAGATGTTCCGAATGTTTGTTTTTTTGTCACAGCAAAAAATGCTCCAAAATTAAAGTGAATTTATTACATAACCGTCATATTCAAGCAATTCAAGCCAATATTATGTTGTTAGTTTACATTTTTTGATTTACTGTTGGGCGCAGCAGTATTTATCAGTGCCTTTGTGCCGGAGCCCGCAGTTTATGATCAAAGGTGATTTCACGGATAAAAAAGTTTTGATCACTGGGGCTGGCGGCGGTCTTGGGAGTGCTATCGTTGCTTTGTTGGCGGCCAACGGGGCAACGATCATTGCGTGTGATCAAAGCTTAGACGCGATGAAAAATCTGAATGTTGCGACCAAAAAAACTTTCAATCTCTATGACCAGCAGCAAACCGTTGCAGCGGCGCAAGCACTAGTCGATGCTGGAAACATTCCTGATATTCTTATCAATAATGCCGGGTGGACTCGGGCTGAAACTCTTTCATCACTGAACCAAGAAAAAATTGAAACTGAGATCGGTATCAATCTCACTGGTGTTATGAATTTTACCATGATTGTCGTAAATGCAATGGCCAAGCGCGGCCATGGTTCTGTTGTCTTCGTTTCATCGGTCAACGCGCTTGCACATTATGGCAACCCAGCTTATGCGGCAGCGAAAGCTGGTATTGATGCTTACGCGCGCAGCATAGCTGTGGAGTATGGCAAACATGGAGTGAGAGCCAATGCAGTGTGCCCGGGTTCTATTCGCACCCCGGCCTGGGACCACCGCATAGCGCGTGACCCCACAATTCCCGGCAAACTCGCACGGATCTATCCGCTGAGTCGCATCGTTGAAAACACTGAGGTTGCCGAGGCCGTGATGTTCCTCGCGTCTGATCGGGCTTCCGGCATTACTGGCGTATCACTCGCAGTGGATGCTGGATTGACGGCTGGCAACAAGCCCTTCATCGACGATATTTTGGGGAGATGATCTTGGCGGAGCAACGCAACATCATTGATATTATTATGCGGCTGCAAGGGTTGGAAGCTGACGGTTCTAAATCCGATAGATTGCTCGCCACTATGGTGCTTTCAGATCTTGATTTTGCGTCCAAGGCTTCCATTTCTGAAATTGCGGCATGCATTAATGTAAGCGAACCAACAGTAACGCGGTTTTGTCGTAATCTTGGCTGCGAAGGTGTGCGCGACTTTAAGTTTTGGTTGGCGCAGGCGATGGCTGTTGGTGGCCAATATCTTCAACCCACCATTGCTTCACGTGATTCACGCGAGCAGCGGGTGGTTGAAATTGTTTCCGATGGTGCCGTCACCGCAATAACACGGATGGCTTCAACGTTGGATATGGCCATGATTGCGAATGTTGCTGAGCTGATCGGCAAGAGCGAGCGGGTTTTGTGCATTGGCTCGGGAGGCACATCATCCATGTTGGCAACGGAAATGCAAAACCGATTGTTTCGACTAGGCCTTGCGGCCACATCACAAGTTGATGGACAATTACAACTGATGTTTGCAGCAGTCGCCACCCGAGACACAACCGTGATTGCATTTTCCACATCTGGCCACGCTCAATCGATTGTTGATGCTGTTCATCTGGCGCGGCAATATGGGGCTAAAACAATAGCTATCACTGCGCCACGATCTCCGCTTTCCAAAGCTGCAGAACTTTTGATCGAATATCAGCCCATCGAAGACGGTAACATTTTCAAGCCAACATCATCGCGATTTGCCTTGCTAGCAATTTTGGACATGCTTGCCATGTCGGTTGCCGAAAGCCGTGGTACTAAAGTTTTAGAAAATTTGCGCCGTATCAAGCAGAGCTTGAATACACTTAAAGTTAAAGATCCAAGTTTACCATTGGGTGATTGAGCGATGATGCCAAAGACTATAGATGACATAGACACACCAGCAGTTATTATCGATGTTGACCGCGCCATGGCAAATATTATCCGCGCCCAGCAATTTGCAAACTCGAATGGCATAAAACTACGACCGCATATCAAGACCCATAAACTGCCTTACTTTGCCAAGAAACAAATTGAAGCAGGTGCCGTTGGTATTACCTGCCAGAAAATTGGCGAGGCTGAGGTTATGGCGGATGCGGGAATTGATGACATTTTCATAACTTACAATATTCTTGGGTCTGAAAAACTGAACAGGTTGTTGGCATTGCATAAGCGCAACAAGCTATCTGTTGTTGTCGATAATCAGCATGTGCTTTCTGGGTTGGCAGAAAAATTTACTGACACTCTGCGCCCACTTTCAGTCTTGGTGGAGTGTGACACTGGCATGGGTCGCTGCGGCGTGCAAAATTCGAAAGAAGCCCTTGCTCTGGCGCAGAGCATTGCTTCACATCAGGGCCTACACTTTGCCGGACTTATGACCTATCCAAGGTCGGGCAAGGCGAAAGAGGCCGAACATTGGTTAAGCTCGGCCAAGGATGTCTTGCTTGCTGTAGGAATTGTTTGTGAAACAATCAGCAGCGGCGGAACGCCTGACATGTGGCAGTCCTTCAAAAATTCCTGCATCACCGAATATCGCCCCGGCACCTATATTTATCTTGATCGTTCACAGGTTGAGCATGGCGTTGGTGGCGCAGATGATTGTGCCTTGCATGTTCTGACCACAATTGTAAGCCACCCCACGCCAGCGCGTGCCATCATCGATGCTGGTTCAAAGGCGCTCAGCAGCGACACATTGGGCCTAGAAGGATTTGGCGAAGTTGTTGGTCATCCACAGGTGACAATCACTGGTCTCAACGAAGAACACGGCATACTTGCAACTGCCGGAGCACCGCTGGGTGTTGGTGACCGATTGCGCGTCTTGCCCAATCACGCCTGTGTCGTGTCCAATTTATTTGATGAGGTCTATTTCACGTCTGGTCAAAACGTCGTTGGACGGATGCAGGTTGCTGCGCGTGGGCGTGTTGGGTGAATTTTAAAATTTTGGAGATAGAAATGCAATGCCGCTTTCGATAAATCCTTTTCCGAACGACAAGGACCGTGCAGAAATTTGGACGATGCTTGTTGCGCGAGACATTGCCGCATTCGTAGCTGCAGACTGGAGCATGGTTTCTAGTGATTTTGTTGAAGCTGGTTTTTCAGGAACCCACGCACATAAATCTGCAAATCCTGATGCTTGGACTTTGGCTTTTCCAAATCTCAAAGATTACCGAACCGAATGGTTAAGGCAGGCCGCAGAAACCCAGAAGATAGAATTTGCTGAACCACTTGAAGCGGGCATTCATCGCGCTACAAACCTTACACAAATTGAAATCACTGGCAGTGCAGCAATTGCCCACAAGAAATTTGATGGAACCATTAAATTAGCAAATGGCGGTGTGGACACGCTCAATTGGCAAACGCTCTATTTCTGCAGAAAAGTTGATGCAACGTGGAAAATAGCGGGGTTTATTGGCTATATGCCTTACAAATGATCAAGGCGATCACATCCAAAATGTAATTAATTTAGAATTTTTGCCTCTACAACATGATTCTGGCTTGCACTAAGAATCCGCATTTCTTTTTAAGGGGCGGCCATTGTTTTCTTTGCCCCTCAAACAAATTAAAAGCTACAAAATAAGCCATTTTATGTGAATTGGCATCAAAAAATCTGCAATTGGTATTGTGTGTACCAAGCAATTTTTGAGTTTTTTATGTTGACAAAGAAACTTTCTAATTCTTAAATGTAGGAAGTTTACAGGCGAGATGTAAGCCCAGACATGGACGCTGAACAGAGCGCCGGGGCGGAGAAAAAACGGATGAAGGTTGGCATCATTGGGCTTGGCTTCCGATTGGGATATCTCGCAAGAGTGTTCTCCGTGACTGTGCCTAATTTTGAAATTGTCGGTTATGTCGATCCTGCGCCCGCAGGACTTCCCTATGCTGAGCAACACGGCATCGCGGTTGGAAAACCTTTCGACACTCTCGAAGCTCTCATCGCAAATAATAAACTCGATCTTCTCATGGTTGGATCACCCAATCATCTTCATCTTGATCATATCCGCACTGGCCTGAGCCATGGGCTCAAAATATTTACTGAAAAGCCAGTGGTGACAACTGTTGAAGAAACCATCGCACTTGCCGAACTCATTTCAGAATATGGTTCGGATAATATCATGGTGGGCCTCGTGCTGCGCTATGCACCACTCTATGTTGACTTGCGCAAAGCCCAAACGGACGGCTTGCTGGGGGATGTGGTTTCGATTGAAGCTTCTGAACACATCGCCCCTTATCATGGTGCGTTCTTTATGCGAGACTGGCGTCGATACGCAAAATACTCGGGCAGTTTCATGCTTGAAAAATGTTGCCATGATCTTGATTTGTATAACGGCGTTATGGGCTGCAGGCCCATCCGTGTGGCAAGTTTTGGTGGTCGTAAATCTTTTACACCAAGCAATATGCCAACGGAAGCTGGAATAAATGATTTGAATGTCTATCACCGCAAACCTAGTGGCTGGGAAGGCAGCGACAGAGTTTTTGACGGTGACGGCGATATCATCGATTTCCAAACCGCGATCGTGGAATATGCCAATGGTGCATCAATGGCATTTCACACAAACCTCAATGTGCCCGATCAATTTCGTCGCTTCTGTGTGGTAGGCGCCAAGGGCATGGCGGAAGGTGATTTCGTTCGGAACTTTTTCAAAGTTCATGACGCCCGCACGTCTGAACGCGTGATTGATACGACTTATGCAGTCTCAGAACTTTCAGAACATTATGGTGCCGACGAACAAATGGCGCGCGATATTGCAAAGCATATGCTTGAAGGTGCGGCACTGCCAGTTTCTGTTGTTGATGCGCTTGAAGCAGGTCTTCTCGCGATCACTTTGGATGAGGCACGCAAAACCCGCAGCCTGATTGATATGACGCCCATCTGGCAACGATTTGATGCGGCATTGAACGCCCAAGGCTCAAAGAAGGCGGCGGTAGCATGACAAATTCTCGAAGCGCGCAGATCTTTGCCTTGCTGCTTTTGCTGCCAGCACTGCTTTATGTTTCCGTCATCGTGCTTTATCCGTTGGCTGAAACGGTGAAATTATCTTTCACCGATGCGGCCCTCAAGCCTTCAATCAATTGGGTCGGCTTTGCCAATTACCATAAGATTTTCGCGAATGATTTTACGGCCGTAATCCTGCGTACGTTTGTTTGGACGTTCTTTTCTGTCAGCTGCAAAATGATCATCGGAATTTTTGCTGCTGTGCTGCTCAATGCGGCGGTGCCTGGGCAAACATTATTTAGAATTTTGTTGATGCCGCCATGGGTGGTTCCAATGGCCATTGGCATTTTTATGTGGGGCTGGATGTATAATGGTCAGTTCGGCATGATCTCTGGCTTGTTGCAAAACTTCGGAATCACCAGTGGTCCGGTCGCATTCCTTGCTTATGGATCAAGTGCATTTTGGGCAACCATTGTAACCGATGTGTGGATCGGCATTCCCATCGTCACACTTTATTTTCTTGCAGCCATGCAAGCTATTCCAAAAGATCTTTATGAGGCCGCTTGGGCCGATGGTGCGGGGCGTTTCTATCGCTTCCGCCGCATCACCTTGCCGATGATCGTTCCGACCATGATCACCATGTCGATGTTGTCGCTGATCTTCACATTCAATTCGTTCGATATCATTTGGATTTTAACACGTGGCGGACCCAGTGGTGAAACCACGACCATGATCATCGATACCTATAAGACTGCCATCGGTTCTTATAAATATGGTGAGGGTGCGGCCCGCGCTGTGATGATTTGCATTTTCCTGTCCATATTCTCATTCCTCTATTTCAAAGTGGTCAGCAAAATTACCGCAGGGGGCGAGCGCACATGAAACTGAAACGCGCACCTGTTGCCATGATTGACCGCTACACATGGTATGAAGTGGTTGCCATTTATGCTGGCATTGCCTTAGTGATGTTTTTCCTGTTGGCACCCTTTATCGAAGGCTTCCTCGTTTCGTTGAAACCACTGTCGTTGCTGTTTTCATCGCCCTATAGTTTTTGGCCCAAGAATGGTTCGTTCGATGCCTACTTTACCATGTGGACCAGTGTTCCCATGATGGGCCGCTATATTTTCAACAGTCTATTCATTTCAACCATCGTGACTATCGGTGTTTTGCTCGTTGTTGTTCCAGCAGCCTATGCCTTTGCGCGGTTTGAATTTCCATTTCGCGGTCAGCTTCTCGGTGCGTTTCTCGCCATCAATATGTTTTCAGGTGCGGTCTTGTTAATCCCCCTGTTCCGCTTGATGCGCAGCCTTGGCGTTCTCAATACTTATTTTGCCATGATTGTTCCCGGCATTGCCTTCCTCATTCCAACGGCCATCTGGTTGCTGCGCGCTTATCTGTTGCGCATCCCTCGTGAACTTGAAGAGGCCGCATGGGTGGACGGTGCCAGCCGCATTTATATTCTGCGCCGCGTAGTTCTGCCGCTGGCCATGCCAGGCATTGTTGTTGCCGCAATCGCAACCTTCATTGGATCTTACGCGCAACAATTTATTTATGCGCTGACATTCAATTCCAAGACTGAATTTATGCCGCTGCCGATTGGTCTGTTTGCTTATTTCGGACGGCAGGAAGTGGTTTGGAATGAGCTGATGGCGGCGAGTTTTGTGGGCATTCTGCCAGCGCTCATCATCATCATTTTCTTGCAGCGCTATCTTGTGGCGGGCCTTACGGCGGGCGCTGTCAAACAATAGTTATCGTGCCAATTACGGTGCGCATAAAAGGGAGAAAGAAGAATGAAACTAGCACATAAATTATTGGGAACTGTGGCACTGGTCATGGCATTTATGCCAGCCATTGCACAGGCCGAAGATAAGTCGATCAGCTTTGTGGAATGCGGCGACAAAATGTCGGCTGTGCACACAGATCTGATTGCAAAATGGGAAGCAGCAAATCCGGGCTTTAAAGTTGCCGGTGAAGCTGTGGGTTGGGACCAATGCCAAGATAAAGTGACAACGCTTGCCGCTGCTGGAACACCGGTTGGCCTTGCTTATGTTGGTTCACGCACACTGAAGCAATTTTCACAAAATGAACTTATCGTTCCAATTCCAATGACCGATGATGAAAAGAAATCATACTTTAACTTCGTTGCAGAAACCGTTACATCCAATGGCACGCAATGGGGTGTTCCAGTCGCCTTCTCAACCAAGGCACTCTATTGGAACAAAGATCTGTTTGCTGCTGCTGGTCTCGATCCTGAAAAGGCACCAGCAACATGGGCAGAAGAAATTGCTGATGCAAAAGCCATTAAAGAAAAAACTGGCACAGCGGGTTTTGGCGTTGTGGCAAAAACTTTTGACAACACCATGCACCAGTTGTTGCATTGGATTTACACCAACAATGGTTCAGTAATTGATGCTGATAACAAAATCACTTTGGATAGCCCAGAAAACCTTGCCGCTCTTACAGCACTCAAGGAAATTACTGCCTATGCTGAAGAAGGTCCAACTTCTTATGAGCAAAATGAAGTGCGCGCCATTTTCTTGGATGGCAAGCTCGGCATGATTCAAGCCTCAGTTGGCGCAAAGGGTCTGCTCAAGGATGCCAAGTTTAAATGGGGCGTTGCGCCATTGCCACTTGGACCAAGCGCCAAGGGCCCAGGCACATTGTTGATCACCGATAGCTTGGCTGTGTTCAAAGGCACAGGCGTTGAAGAACAAGCAATCAGCCTTGCCAAGTTCCTCGCCAGCCCAGAAAATCAACCAGCCTATGAAGCTGTGGAAGGCCTGACACCGCTGCGCCCAGGCGCAGCTGTTGATGCGCTTGTTGCTGGCGATGCCAATTGGAAGCCATTTATTGATGGCATTTCTTTCGGCGGACCAGAACCTTTGTTTGTGGACTATAAGGGTTTGCAGAACACCATGATTGAACTCGTTCAATCAGTTGTAACCGGCAAAGCTGAGCCTGCTGCTGCTTTGAAAAAAGCTGCTGCCGACCTCGAGCAATATAAATAACTCAGTTGGCCGCCGCATCCTTCCCATGTGTGGCGGCCTTCCTCATTATGACGGAGACTATCAGACCATGAGCCAACTCGTCCTTACTGATCTGTGCAAGTCTTTCGGCGACACGGAAATTATTCGCGGCGTTAATCTTGATGTCAAGAAAGGCGAGTTCGTGGTTTTCGTTGGCCCATCTGGTTGCGGAAAATCAACGCTACTGCGCATGATTGCCGGACTTGAAGATGTTACCGCTGGCGAAATTGTGATTGGCGGCAAGCCCGTCAAAGATGTGCCCCCAGTAAAGCGTGGCATTGCCATGGTGTTTCAATCCTATGCGCTTTACCCCCACATGACCGTGTTTGAAAATATCGCGTTCCCCTTGCGGGTTGAGGGCTTGTCACAAGCAGAGACAGAACAACGCGTAGAAGCTGCCGCAAAAGTTTTGCAGCTTGATCAACGCCTGAAACAAAAGCCAGGCACCCTTTCAGGTGGCCAGCGCCAGCGCGTTGCAATTGGCCGCGCCATTGTGCGCCAACCTGAGATTTTTCTATTTGATGAACCACTTTCAAATCTTGATGCGGCATTGCGTTCAGATATGCGCATTGAATTATTACGCCTGCATAAATCGCTTGGCTCCACCATGATTTATGTGACGCATGACCAAGTGGAAGCCATGACTATGGCCGATAAAATTGTGGTGCTGAATGCCGGCGTGATTGAACAAGTGGGTTCTCCGCTTGATCTCTACAATCACCCCACCAACAAATTCGTTGCCAGCTTCATTGGCAGTCCAAAGATGAATTTAATTAATGGCATATGTCTCGCGGCCAAACCAACGGGCATTACCTTGGAACTTGAAGACTTTGGTAAAATCACCCTGCCCCGCAAAGGCAGCGCCGAATTGGTTGGCAAGCAATTGACGATGGGCATTCGGCCTGAGAACCAACGCCTCGGCAAATCTGGATTCAACATCAAACTCAAACCAGTCATTGTTGAGCGCTTGGGCATTCATACTATTGCTTATAGTCCGCTTTCATCCGGCAAAAACTTTGTAACCCTGATTGAAGGCAATCCTGAAATTATAGAAAACATAACTATGTCGATCGGCGTTGATCCATCTGATTGCCATCTGTTCGATGCCCAAGGACAAACAATTGCCCGCACCAACTCCTAACCCCACCGCAAGTTCACGTTTCACACTCGCATCACATTGGACCTCGGCCACCGAACACACTCCGTCAATTTATACTCTCACACTAATCAATCGAGGCGAAACTTCGTTAACCGATTTTTCCTTGTGCATAAGTGGGCCGGGGCGAGTGGATTCAAAAGCCCGCATTGAAGGTGCTGAAGTTAAATCACGGCTTTCAAACCACCTCGAACTCAAGCTGCCAAACGGCAGAGTTATAGCTGCCAATGAATCATGGGTGATCAAGTTTCATGGTATCCGAAACCGCTTTCAACATTGGAGTGAAGGCACAACAAGTGCTTATCTAGCTTTTAATGATGGCCGCATTCAGTCATTGGCTGTTGCAAGCACTTTTCTCGTGGGCAACAATGAGGCGCATTTGCGCGGCGCAAAATATTATCCCGTTATGCCCGATGAAAAGACACCGGTGTCAATTATTCCATGGCCAAACCGGATTGAAGTTTCGGCGTTCGCGCAGGTACCGCAGGGGTTAGACTTTTTAACTCCGGATGAGATTCCAAAATCTGCTCACACCGCATTTGTAAAATTATGCAGCAGTTTATATCCGGCAGAGGAGATCAATCGCAGCGCTGCTGAAGGTGGCGCGACGGTAAATTGTACTGTCGAAAATGGAATGGCCGATGAGCACTATAAACTCAACTTTGGCACCGCTGGAATATTGCTCACCGCTGCCACATCATCGGGCTTTCTCTATGGCATGATTACACTCGGGCAAATGTTGCGCGGCGCTAAACTTCATCCAACACAATTTTTCTTTCCTGCGGATGGCGACATTATTGATGGCCCCGCTATGAAATTTCGGGGTAGCCATTTGGATGTGGCGCGGCAATTTTATACGTCAGCCGAAATTGGCCAATTCCTTAATGTGCTAGCGTGGAACAAGATGAACCGATTCCACTGGCACCTGTCTGATGATGAGGCGTGGCGGGTGGAGATTGATGCCTATCCGGAACTCACATCTATTGCTGCGTGGCGCGGGCATGGTTTGCCTATTCCTCCCCTGCTTGGCTCAGGCCCAGCAAAGTTTGGTGGATACTATACCAAATCGGCAATCCGTGAGTTGGTCGCTCAGGCCGCCAGCTTGGCTATTACAGTTATTCCAGAAATTGATATTCCGGGCCATTGCTATTGTGTGTTGCAAGCCTTGCCGCATCTTCGTGATCCAAATGAAACTGGTACATATGCTTCCGTTCAGGTGTTTCCCAACAATTGCTTGAACCCCGCACGTCCCGAAACCTACACATTCCTCGAAACAGCTTTTGACGAACTGATTGAGTTGTTCCCGGCGAAAATCATTCACATCGGAGCTGATGAAGTTCCGCTTGCCGCTTGGTCGGGTTCGCCTCTTGCTCTTGCAAAGTTGCGTGAGCTTGCTGGTGAGGAGCTTGCGGAAAGCCATACGAAGCTAAACGGAATCACCAGCAATCTGCACGGTGCTGACCGCATTGAGGGCACTGGAACCGCAATTCTTCAGGCTGAGTTTCTGCGCCATATCCAAAAATTTCTGGCCTTGCGTGGCTGTGTAACGGGTGGTTGGGAAGAAGCTTCACATGGCCATGTGATCGACAAAGAAAAATCATATCTGGTGGGTTGGCGCGATGTGGCGGCCAGCGGGCAACTTGCAGGAGAAGGTTACAATATCGTCGTAAGCCCCGGTCAGCATTATTATCTCGACATGTCCCAAGGCCAAGAATGGTCTGAACCTGGTGCATGGTGGGCGGGTTATTCTTCACCGCAGAGCACCTATAATTTTGATCCAACAGAAAATTGGACAGCACATCAACGCAAACATTTCATGGGCATTCAAGCGTGCATATGGTCGGAGTCGATGACTGACCGCGCCGTGTTTGACCGTTTGCTGTTTCCGCGCCTTTCAGCCATCGCTGAAACCGCATGGACGCAGAAGCCCACAAAATCCTATGAGCGTTTTATTGGCTGCGTTGATTTAATGCCGCTGGTTTTTGGGCATCGAGAAAAATAATGCGCATCGCAGTTGGTGGAATACATATGGAATGCAGCACATATAACAATGTGCAAGCCACTGCGGTTGATTTTCGGGTGTTGCGTGGGGCTGAGCTTCTACAGCACTTCTATTTCAGTTTTCTACAAGACTACCATGCTGAATTCTTGCCTGTGATGCACGCGCGCGCGATTGCTGGTGGACCCATCACCGCGCAAACTTATGATAATTTCAAACAGGAACTTTTGGAAGGCTTCAAAAAACTTTTCCCCTTGAACGGGGTCTATCTAGCCATGCATGGTGCAATGTTTGTGGCGGGGATGGAAGATGCTGAAGGAGATTTCATTTCAGCGGTGCGCGATGTTGTTGGGCCACAGTGTTTGATTGCCGTGAGCTATGATCTGCATGGCAATATCAGCCAACGCATTATCGACAACATCGATATTTTTTCCACTTATCGCACGGCTCCCCATATTGATGTGGAAGAAAGCATGAGTCGCTCCGTGACCATGCTAGTTCGCGCCATTGCTGAAAACATAAAGCCAAGTGTGCTGTGGGTTCCCGTTCCCGTGGTGTTGCCTGGAGAAAAAACCAGCACTGTGGATGAGCCGGCGAAATCTCTATACGCAAAATTGCCGCTTATTGAAATGGCGCAAGGCCTTTGGGATGCTTCGTTGCAGGTGGGCTATGTGTGGGCCGATGAACCGCGCGCAACTGCCGCTGCGATCATGACCGGAACCAATCGCGCGACCATGAAAAGTGCCGCGCTGTCATTGGCGCAAGATTATTGGAACTGCCGCAATGCGTTTGCGTTTGGAATGCCTGTCGGCAGCATTGAAGAATGCATCGTCAAAGCCATGCATAGTGCTACGGCACCTTTTATCATCGCTGAATCTGGCGACAATCCAACAGGCGGTGGCGCAGGCGACCGTGCAGAGATGCTGGCTGCTCTGCTCAATGCAAAAGTGCAGAATGTGATTTACGCTGGTATTGCTGATGCGCCAGCAACAGATCAGGCTTATAGTGCGGGCGTTGGCAGCAGGATTTTCTGTTCAATCGGGGGATCGCTTGATGCCAGCAGCGCATCTGTTCAAGTGACTGGAAAAGTCATTTATTTGCTTCACTGTGAAACATCTTCTGAGCGTGAAGCCGTGCTTGAAATTGATGGCATCAAACTGGTAATCACCACACGGCGCAGGCCCTTTCATAACATTTCAGATTTCACACGGCTGGGTCTTGATGTTCACGCTGCTCACATTATCGTTGTTAAATCTGGCTATCTTTCGCCGGAACTGGCCCCACTCGCCAACCCCGCAATGATGGCCCTTTCGGCAGGTGCCGTGGACCAATATGTTGAACGCTTGCCACGCCTGAGAAAATCCACGCCTACGTTTCCGTTTGATTATGATTTTGAATGGAGCCCGGTTGCTTATCTGTCCTCTCGAGCTGAGGATGTCACATGCTGATGTGTTTTGATATTGGTGGCTCAGCCATCAAGCCCGCCGTTGCAAACTCGCCGGAGCAGCTAAAGTCGTTGCCAATTCTCAAAACCCCTTTGCGTGATTATGACGCCTTCATTGACATCATTGCGTCCTGTGTTGGCGATGCGAAGGGAATATCCATTTCAATCACCGGCGTTATTGATCCTGTAACTGGAATTTTAAAATGCGCCAACATCGCCTGCGCAGACGGAAAAAAACTCGCTGCTGATTTGAAAACCGCAACAGGACTACCCGTTCAGATTTCAAATGACGCTGATTGCTTCACCTTGGCAGAAGCAACTTTGGGTGCAGGGCGCGGCCACCGCAACGTATTTGGAATTATTCTCGGCAGCGGAGTGGGCGGAGCCTTGGTTATCGATGGTCGCATTGTGAGTGGCAGTGGCGGCTTTGTTGGTGAGTGGGGTCATGGACAAATTCTCGCTACGAAAGTCAAAAGCCCAGAACGCGATATTCCCCATTTTCTGTGTGGCTGCGGACAATACGGATGCGTAAACACTGTGGGTGGCGCTCGAGGACTTGAAGTGCTTCACCAATATTTAAACCACCAGACCCGCACCAGCCGGGAAATCATCACAGCTTGGCGCACTGGTGATACCGCCGCTGCGAACACGCTTGCAACCTATCTTGAACTGGTGAACCCACCACTTGCCTTCGCTATCAACATTACAGGAGCAGGCATTGTGCCAGTTGGCGGTGGCTTGAGCGAGGTGCCGGAACTCATAACGCTGCTTGATCAAAATGTGCGTGCCAAACTGCTGCGCAAAACAACCTCTCCCATTTTAATCAAGGCTTACAACCAAGTTGAGCCCGGTCTGATCGGAGCAGCCATTGTGGGTTTTCAGGAATTGAATAATGCCTAAGATATTACTGGAGATTTGCGTCGATGATGCTGCGGGCTTTGAAGCCGCAGTTGCGGGCGGTGCTGACCGAATTGAATTGTGTTCAGCGCTTTCGGTTGGAGGCCTAACCCCCTCAATCGGGCTGATAAAATTTGCCGCAAAATTTCCGATCCCAACCTATGCAATGGTCCGACCGCGTGCGGGCGACTTTGTTTACAGCGCAGACGAAATTGAAATGATGCAAGCCGACATTGCAAGTGTTCGAGAGTGTGGTCTTGCAGGTATCGTGATTGGCGCGAGCAAAGTCGATGGCACCTTAAACTCATCGCAACTTCGTGCTTTGATTGCTCAAGCAAACGGACTCGGTCTTAGCTTGCATCGTGCGTTTGACTTGGTGACTGATTTTCACTCGGCGATTGACACTGCTATTGAGCTTGGCTTCGAACGGGTATTAACATCCGGCGGTGCAACATCAGCAAGTGAAGGCATCGCAACACTCTCAGATTGCATGAACTATGCAGCGGGGCGCATAAAGATCATGCCGGGCGGCGGAATTAATGTTGCCGCAGCGTTGACTCTTCTGGACAAACTGCCTGTTCAAGAGCTCCACGCCTCATGTTCAACCATCATAATACAAAACAACTCAAGACTATCAGAACTCGGTTTTTTCGAAGTAGGGTCAAAGGTTACCGACCAGTCAAAGGTCCAAGCACTTCGTAAAGTGTTGAACGAGTTTTCGGATGAAGGAAAATATTCGGGCGGAATTTGAGAAGTTTAGAACAAAGGAAAGTTTCAACGTCACTATATTTTTTTCAAATTTGCATCAGCAATTTTTTCAAATGGAAAACGCGGCGTGGCGCTGGCGAAGGGCACAGATCAACAACCGTCATGCCGCATTCCTGATCATACAAAATCTAGATGATCTGCTCTTCGTTAAATCTGCTCTGCTGCATCGTCTTCTCGTTGAAAGCGGGATCAGACTCTACTCATTCTTCGATCAGTTTGCAGGGCTCAGGTCACAACACTTCCAGAACGTGGCATACCAAGATTCATAGATCCAGCCTCCAATTCCAATTTTGATCATTTCCGTTACTTTTCTGCTTAATGGAAATCTCGCGATTTCGGCACAGTACGTATATTGCGCGGGTGCTTGTGCGTGCTTGAAGCCTGTGCCCGCCACGAAGGCGCATCCGGCTCATCTTCCGAAAGACGATGCAACTCGTGCGATCGATCAAAGATGCGTTCTGCTACGAGATGGACGACACCCTCAGGGCTGCGCTGTATTTTACCTTCGACCAACATCAGCCGCGCGCCCATGATCTCGCGGCGGAAGGTTTCAACCAGCTTGGGCCAGACCACCACATTGGCAACACTTGCCTCATCACTGAGTGTTGCAAAAACCACGCCAGCATCACCTGGCATTTGGCGCGTCAAAACAATGCCGGCGCATTTGGCTTTGCTGCCGTTGCGGGCCACATTTATTTCGGCGCAACTCAGAACACCTTCATTACGGAACAAATCACGCAGAAAAAACATGAGGTGCGCTTTCAGCGACAAGCGCATTATCTGGTAATCAGCCAACACATGTTCACTGAGCGGCATCACTGGCAGAGGTGCAATCTCTTCCTCCGCCTGTTCGTCAACAAAGTGCGCCGCAAAAAGCGGCAGCGCATCATCGCCGGGAATACGCCGCACTGCCCAGAGAATTTCGCGGCGATCCATAGAGATGGATTGAAAGCTATCGGCTTCTGCCAGAATGATGAGGGCGCGTTTGGGCAGTTTCGTGCGTCGTGCCACCACGTTCACCGTATCAAAACCATTACTGCGGCAGGTAGCGAGGGTTTTGGCCCAATCCTCTCTAAACCCGTTCACCTGACGAAAGCCCAAACGCAGTGCCAATGCACCATCAGCACAAAGTTCAAGCGTATTGTCCCATCTGCTGAAATTCACATCAACATGACGCGCCTCAACATTATGTTCCCTTGCGTCACGCACGATTTCGGCCGGAGCGTAAAAGCCCATGGGCTGTGAATTCAAAAGCGCGCAGGCGAAAGCAGCGGGGTGATATTTCTTGATCCACGCTGAGATATAAACGAGGTGAGCGAAACTCGCGGCGTGGCTTTCGGGGAAACCATAAGAACCAAAACCCTCAATCTGCTTGAAGCAGCGTTCGGCAAAATCCTGCGCATAGCCGCGCTGCACCATACCATCTATGAATAATCTTTTGAAATTGTTGATCGTGCCCACGTTACGGAACGTAGCCATGGCCCGGCGCAAGCCATTGGCTTGTTCGGGTGTGAACCGCGCCGCCACAATGGCGAGCTTCATCGCTTGTTCCTGAAATAAGGGAACACCCATTGTTTTGCTCAGCACGGGGACGAGTTCATCTTTAGCTGCAGGTTCAAAAGTAGGAGAAGGATATTCTATCGCCTTAGTACCGTTTGAATCTTTAAACTCTTTGCGGCGCTTCAAATAAGGATGCACCATGTCACCCTGAATGGGGCCGGGTCGAACGATGGCCACTTCAATGACGAGATCATAAAATTTTTCCGGCTTCAGGCGTGGCAACATGTTCATTTGCGCGCGACTTTCCACTTGGAACACACCAATGGCGTCGGCTCTTTGCAACATTTCATAAACTGCCGGGTCCTCACGCGGCACCGTGGCGAGATCATAGGACTTGCCTTCATGCACGCGGATGAGATCGAAGGCCTTGCGGATGCAGGTGAGCATTCCAAGCGCCAGCACATCCACCTTCATCATGCGCAAAGTATCAATATCATCCTTGTCCCATTCGATGAAAAACCGGTCTTTCATTGTGGCGGGGCCGATAGGCACACACTCATCCAAACGATCTTGCGTCAGCACGAAGCCGCCGACATGCTGCGAAAGATGGCGTGGGAAACCAATGAGTTCATTGGCGGCTTTCACCGCACGCGCCACCAGTTTATTGGCGGGATCAAGCCGGCCTTGCCGCACTTGAGAATCCTTCAAAGCGCTGCCCCAACTGCCCCAAACGCTGCTAGAAAGATTAGCCGTAACATCATCGGTGAGGCCAAACACTTTTCCGGCTTCCCGAATGGCACTGCGCGGACGATAGCAGATAACCGTGGCTGCAAGTGCGGCACGATGGCGACCATAACGCTGATAGATATTTTGAATCACTTCCTCGCGCCGCTCATGCTCAAAATCAACATCAATGTCGGGCGGCTCCTTGCGTTCCTCGCTAATGAAGCGTTCGAACAGAAGATCAATCTGCATGGGGTCAACCGCAGTAATGCCAAGCACATAACAAACGGCGGAATTGGCTGCCGAGCCGCGCCCTTGGCAGAGAATGTTTTGGCTTTTAGCAAAACCTACAATGTCATGTACCGTTAGAAAATAAGGCGCAATTTCCATTTTGGTGATCAGCGCCAGTTCCTTTTCCAGCGCCGCTCGCACCTTGTCGGGGATGCCACCTGCATAGCGTAACTCAGCACCTTGCCACGCAATATCATGTAAGTGTTGCTCAGCAGTTTTTCCCTTTGGAACGGGTTCATCGGGGTAATTATATTTGAGTTGATCAAGCGAGAACGTGATACGATCAGCAAAGCGAATAGTTTCGACGATGGCCTCTGGCACTTGATGAAAAAGCGCTAGCATTTCATCGGCTGATTTTAAATGCCGTTCAGCATTGGCTTCGAGAAGATGACCCGCTTCATTCAGTGTCACATGCTCACGAATGCAGGTAATAATATCATGCAATTCACGCCGTTCAACACAATGATAAAGCACGTCATTGGTGGCCAGCAGTGGCACACCCACATCGCGTGCCATCTTTTGCCATTGTAGCAAGCGGCGCTGGTCATCGCCATGATAAGGCATGGAGATGCCGAGCCAGACGCGCGTGGGGGCATGAGTATGGAGTCTCTGCAAGGTTAGATCGAGACTGGATAAATAGCCGTCACCCTTCCCCCGTTGGGGGAAGGTGGCCGACAGGGCGGATGAGGGCCTATCTAAGACTGCAATGTTTGACATTGAATTCGAATTAAGACCCTCATCCGCCCTGCGGGCACCTTCCCCCAGTGGGGGAAGGGTGAGTTCAAAAGCCATTCCCTTATTCCAAAAATTACCTTCTTGCAGCAAAAGCACTTCATTGTTTTGCGGGAGCACAACAAGCAACAAACCTTCTTGCCATTTAAGAAGATCATCCAGCGCCAAATAACATTCGCCTTTGGGCGCGCGCAATTTTCCTGCGCTCAACAATCTGCACAAACGGCCATAAGCGGCTCTATCGCTCGGATAAGCAAGAATGTCTGGCGTGCCATCAACAAACACCAGCCGCGCGCCAACCAGCAGTTTGGGTCGATAACCTTTGATCTCTTGTAAGGCTGCATAGGCCCGTACGACACCAGCCAGCGTGTTGCGATCAGCAATACCAATAGCGGCATGGCCAAGCCGTGCTGCCGTCTCAATCAACTCCCTCGGATGAGAGGCACCCCGCAAGAATGAGTAATTCGTGGTCACAGCGATTTCGGCATAGGCATTCATGCGAAAACCCCATGCAGAAACCATTGTGATGTCGTTTCGTTGCGATAAAGCCAATAGCGCTTTCCCTCACTATCCTCCACACGAAAATAATCGCGAGCGGGTTGAAGTGTTTCATGGCACCACCATTCCATAGCAATGCGTTCTGGGCCTTCACATCGCGTCACAACACGCTGTACTTTGCGCCAGACAACCTGTTGCCCCGTCTTGAAATCGACAGGCTCTGCTCTCGTAAATAAACGCAAAGGACGGCGCGGCGCATCCTTTGCTTTTCGAGTTTTCTGCCAGAGTAATTTCGAGGGTTGTGCATGTTGTGCAGGCACAGCCGTCCATGCCTGTTCAGGAATATGCGTATCATGCGGTTGAAATGCAAGAATATGATGGCTGCCGAAACGTGCGGCCAAGCGATCAACCAGAAAACTGATTTCAGCTCTCTCATTGCCGCGAGCATTGAGATCAACAATTTCCGAATCCAAACGCTCAACATGGGTCGCGCAAAGGCGAATGAGATCAAAACCAAAACCCGGATCAAGTGGATCAGAAAGCGCTGATAGCTTTTCACGAAACAGGCGATCAATGATGGCGGGATCACGCGTAGCTGCGCCCGTTTTAATAGAGATGTAACGCACTGCGCCATCGGCCCGAAAAAATTCGGCTTCGAGACGACGCGTGCCCTGCCCGTGTCTTTCCAAAGTTTTTGATAAGGCAGCGGCCAAAGATTTAAGCACTGCCCGGATCACCTCCTCGGTGGCAACAGGCTCAGCAAAATTCTGTTCCTGCCAATAATCGGGGGGAGGCTTTCGCGGTGTGATAGGTCTTGCGTCACCTCCCAAAGCCTCATCCAGAACGATAAGCATGGCGGTTCCCAATCTCTCCATAAGCTCGGAGCGTTTGCGTGCTGCCACCTGCCCCACAGTTTTAAGACCAGCGCGGCGGAGCGCGTGGGTTGTGACCAGATCAAGACCGAGGGCTGCAATGGGCAATGGCACTATAGCCTCAGCTTCCCCGCCAACTGCTGTCACAGTGCCATCACGATAGCGAGCCAGTGCACGGGCCCCAGCAGCTGTTCCGGCTATGGCGCCACGCACAGCAAAATCACGGCTCCTGAGACTTTCACATATTTTGAACAGCATGGCTTTTTCACCACCGAAAAGATGGGTGGCTCCCGTCACATCAAGAAGCAAGCCCCGCGAGCCATCCAGTGCCACAAGCGGCGTAAACCGACCACACCAATCGGCAAGACGGGTAAGCAGTTGCAAATCTGCAGGTGCATCTGCCTCCACCACATCAAGCGTGGGCAACATGGCTCGGGCATTGGCCAGTGGCTGACCTATTGCGAGACCCATCGCAGTGGCCTGACGGTCCATAGCAGAAAGCCGCAACATGCTTTTTTCTTTAGCAACGATCACCAATGGCGGTGATGCCGCCACATCTTTCAGAGCGGCTTTCCGGCGTTGCAACCGATCAGTAGGAAGACGCGGAAACCACAGAGCCACGATCCTGCGTCGGGGTTTGGAAACAATACGCATCACAATTCCATTCCATAAACCAATGCCCAGTTTTCCCATGTCTATTGCGAACAAGATCAACTTCAAAAACTGGATAGCCCCAATCATCATTGTGTGTTTGCGAAGGTGCCGCTCGCACCAACCAACGGGTTTCCGCCATGCTGGCATCGGGTTCAACACCAAGACGCAAAAGAAAAATCGTAACGGATTTTTGCGTGGCTGCCAGCGTCAATCGCCTGCTTGCCACCAGATCGAGAACTTTTGGGCTGCCCGGAATTTCAATCACCACAGCTCCAAGTGCCGCACAAGACAGTGCATCATGTGCAGCGCGAAGCCCGTCGCTAGCATTGCTTACAGAAAGCAAAAGTATACGTGCCGGATCGAGGCCAAATTCAAGAAGGCCTGTGGGCGAAAGCTCACCAAATTCCTGTGCTGAAAAATCTTGCCGGATCCAAAGTGAATACTTGTCTGCAGCCACGCGAGCGACAAGCCCTGCGGTAAACCCCGTTGCAGCCGCCTCATGGCCAACAACAGCAAAAACCTCATGGAGAACTCCATGCAGAAGCCCGTCCTTCAAACAAAGATCGGCTGCGCCATAACCAAGTGGAGTGTGAAGCGGAGCTTCTTGCTGTTCCGGCCTATCAAGAAACCGCCTCAGCGTTTCAATATTCCCAACACGACGCAAGCAAATATCTGAAAGCGGACAAGATGCGCATAAAGCTTGCGCATGTGTGCAGATCGTTTGGCCTAGGCTTTTCATTTGCCAATGCAACTCAAAGAGATCATCCGCATCCAAACCATCAGCCGCTGCCATCACGACATCATAGACTGATGCGATATCAACTTTTGTCCCTATAGACCCAAATCGCTGCAGAATGCGCAGAACATGCGTATCAACGACGAAGGTACGCATTCGCAATGCGCTGAAGTTCAAGGTTGCCGCCGCGATTTTCGGGCCAACGCCGTGAATTTGCCTAAGACAATTCATGGCCTGATCAACATCATATCTCGCAAGAAAATCGAGATTGATCTGGCCAAAGCGGGTACGGATTGTCCGCAAGGCCTGTCTCAGTTCAGGTGCCTTTTTTTCGGAATATGTAACCCCGTCAAGTGTGGCCTCAATATCAGCGACTGGGGCATCCGCGACCGCATCCCAACTCGGATAGCGCCTCACGAGCCTTACAAAAGCATCCCATGATTTCCAGTCGTAAGTGCGGCTGCCAATAAAGGAACCAATCAATTGGCTGACCGGATCGGGCCGATCTTCAAGCCGAATTTTGCCAAAGCGCAAGGTCAGGCGCGCTCGGATAGACGCGAGGTCAACGGCTTGCCTGAAGGGAAAGACTACTTGCATTAAAGCAATTAAGAACAAAACAAGAACAATGTCAATATGATTGCAAAAATGCCCGTAACATTCTGCCCGTTACTGCACACGCTGCTTATTACTTGTTGGTCTTACTGTATTGTCTGTCCCATCTATCACTGAATGTAATTTATATATTGGAACGGAAGCGTTTGAGACACCATGTGCAGAAAGGAACCCTACAGCTAAACACGAATTCTAGCAGTTTCTCTGCTATTCAGCTAAAATCTTTGTGCTGCTGCACACATATCGCACACGCCTCAACTGACCGGGTCGCCGCGTATTTTGAATTGATTCCCGCGATTGCCTTATTTTACCAATTAAGTTTTTTTAGCCACAACGTGAATCTCTGCAGCTCAGTCAATGAGCATGGTATCGCAGCCTTGGAAGAAAAACAAACTCAACTTGACGAACTCATGACTTTGGAGGCTGTTGTTAAACGTTGGCCTCAGTTATTCACGGCAATTGAGCTCCGCGCAAGGCTGACGAGACCAAGTGCCTTTGGTGTTTGTAATTGAAGATGAGAGGCCATCTGCTCACGTATCACGGCGAGCTCTTACGACGCCACGATATCATTGCGTTAAATACATGGGCTCGACCAGAAGAAATTGAGATAATGCTCAAGGCAGGCAGAAACAGCAACAGCACTCTATTGAACCAAGCTCTTAACAATGCTGAAAAGATCGGGATCAAAAGGATTGCCCGCTACACCGTGCGTCACTTTATAGCGGCGCGGGTTCACGGTTTAACCGGATCAAATGTTGGACATGAGCAGCGCAGTCAATGGCTAGGTGATAGAAAGCGTGATGCAACATCTTGGTATGAGACACACCATCCTGAATTCCTACGGGAGTGCGCCTCGACAGATTCTTCCACCAAGTTTTGAAAGTCGCTGCAGGGCAACATAATATTTTTAGCACAAGCATTTGAAGTTATAAAGGAAAATGGTGGTGGACGCAGTCTAAGGCGAACCCGTCTCAGGTTCAAATTCACTGCTGACAGGGAAATAACAGGGAACTTTTGAGAAACTCAATGCCCCAACGTCAACCATTGTGTAGAAAAGGCTCTTAGATTGCAGCTGTTTTTAATTTTAGCTGATTTCGGGAACAGGGAATTTAATTCGATAGAACAGGGAGGAATTTATGAGCGATCAGGGATTCTACCTGTCGTATCGGGAAAACCGCTCGAAAGTGTCCCGACGATATCATTGTCGACTTCTGGAGAAATACTGTCTCTATTCGCGGGCCAATGGATAAAAGAGAACTTGCAGATCTTGACCTTTGGCTCACCCGCAAAAATGATAATGAGGCAGAACTGCAATATTTTGCAGAGAACAAGAACGATCCAGAATACGCGCCGCACCTCGATCAGCTTGAGCGTGACATCGCCCACACCAAACGCATCCTCGAAATCATCAACACTGCGGTAACACTTCGCGCCTCCCCAACCTGTATTGAGAGGCGTCTCTCACAGCTTAATCTGAAAACACCGGACTACTTGGTGAAACTCGCAAAATTGGAAGAGTTGGAATCTTGATCTTAACTTTGCACCTCGCACTATATTTTGCTTGCATTGACTCGCACAAGCAACGGAAGACATAAACACAATCTCACGGGTCAAATCTCAGTGAAAATCCCGGGTCAGTTCTCAGTAGAAATTAGCAGCATCACGTCCAGAAGGGCAGCAACACGTGGCTTAAAGTTTTTGCCATTGGTGGTCACGGCAGCAACAATGTGATCATAGGCAGGTGTTCTGGCTAAAATAGTTGCGGCCATCCGGTCAGAGAGTGGGCGTTGTAAGGCCATTAACATGCTGAAGCCGCAACGGCTTAGGTTGAGACGGGCAAGTTCCTCTTGCCCAAAGAAGCGCCGTGGCTCTTAGAATGCCAGGCCTTCCCTGCAGGCCAATATGATGATCAAATCGACAGCCTCGTACCGTTCGTCAATTGTTAGAAAATGCCACAAGGACAACCCATGCTGAACCAAACGAATGCTCAAAATACTTCGCAAACGCTGGAAATGGTTCCGTCTAAAAGAAAGACGCTCTAGTAAAGTTTATGTAACGGGCAATTGTGGTAATACCGCCGAAACTTCAAAGAGCTACCGCTTCAGATAACTCTTGGGCCGATCTTGGAAGAATTGAAATTGCGCTGGCAGGGCTTAATACCTGAGCGTGATCACCCTCTGTGGACCAAGCAACGTTAATAATCTGCGCACCTCTCGCAAGCGACGTTATCCGACGTAGCAGATATTTGTGCTTGGCTTCACTTGGAGATGTCAGATAGCATAGGCACACAAATTCAACATTAGAGATATCTGTTCCAACAAGTTTGCCCGGCGATATTGCATCCTGTTCCAACATTTTGTGTGGCACATTTTTGAACTTGAGGAGCCCTGAAAATGCCAATGTGGCTGCAAAGTTGAGGGCCCCCGGCGCAGAGACCAAAAGCATGGTCGATGAGGTGACTTCTGCTTTTTCGTAATCGGCCAAAATTTCGTCCAGCATTTCAGAGAATGTAAATGCTATTGCTGTTTGACGTTCGGTGGATAGCACTCCCCTTAACTGATCTTTATGTGCAAGCATCAAGCCCGGTATTGCAACTTTATCAAAATACTCTTCAATTTTTTCATCCTTAATATACTCCTCTGCAAGTTCTGCGGCCTCAATCGGATCTGAAGCGAGCATGCGTTGATAAAAGGCATGATCAGGTGTCAACACAGCATCGCTGCCGAGAAGAACCTCAAAGAAATCCAAGGATTCAATATTGCGTCCAATCACCAAGAGGCCGATTGTCAAAGGAGTGGCTAAAATCAATCCGACTGGTCCCCAAAGTGCTGCCCAGAAGGCAGCAGCCGCAACAATGGCCACAGGCGATAGTCCTGTCATTTTGCCAAAGAACAGCGGCTCTAAGATCTGTCCGACGACAAACTCAGCCACCACTACAGTTGCAATTGTCATAAGCGCCAAGCTCCATCCATTTCCAATTGCTATGGCAATAATAATAGGAAATACTGCAGACATAAGCGTACCCACATAAGGTACAAATCGCAGGATAGTCGTCAGGACACCCCATAGAATCGCTCCGGGAATGCCAATTAATGCAAGGGCTATCGCAATGAATGTCCCAGTTGCAGCATTGATGAGAATCTGGGCGGTAAACAATTTACTGAGGCGAAGACCTGCCTCATCAAGGGCCTGCGTCGTGCGATTGAGGTCGCCGGTTCCTATCAACCTGATCATTCTGTTTCTTAAGTCTTCCTTGTTGAACAGAATGAGTACCACCATCAGGATGACGATGCCCAGCTGGGTCATGGGATGGATCAACAT
>JANLPA010000021.1:0-77205 GCA_031366855.1 Hyphomicrobiales bacterium
GCCAATTACAATCGGTACACCTACATAAGTTCCGCTCACGCCATATTGACCCGTGAGATGAGCTGCACAGGGCAACACGCGTTTGAAGTCTTTCAGATAGCTCTCAGCCATGGCGATGGCCGATGAGGCAGGCGCGTAATACGCGGAACCCGTCTTTAACAAGCCCACAATTTCAGCGCCGCCATCGCGGGTGCGCTGAACAATTTGGTCGATTTTTTCTTGCGTGCTCCATCCCATCTTGATGAGATCAGGAACCGGAATGCCAGCCACTGTAGAATAGCGCGTCAGCGGCACCATCGTGTCACCATGGCCGCCCATCACAAAGGCATTCACGTCTTTGACGGAGACTTTAAATTCTTCAGCAAGGAAATGTTGGAAGCGTGCTGAGTCCAAAACACCTGCCATACCGATCAACATGTGGGTTGGCAGGCCGGAGAATTTTTGCAAAGCCCAGACCATCACATCCAAAGGGTTGGTGATGCAGATCACGAAGGCATTTGGCGCGTGGGCTTTGAGGCCTTCGCCCACCGACTTCATCACTTTGAGATTGATGCCAACCAGATCATCGCGGCTCATGCCGGGTTTGCGTGGCACACCAGCAGTAACGATGCACACATCTGCGCCAGCAATGGCTTCATAAGAGTTAGCACCTGATAGCTTTGCATCAAAGCCCTCAATGCCGCCTGATTGGCTGAGGTCGAGGGCTTTGCCTTGGGGCAGGCCTTCGGCAATATCGAAGATTACAATGTCACCGAGTTCTTTGAGCGCTGCAAGGTGAGCAAGCGTGCCCCCGATCATACCGCCGCCAATCAAAGCAATTTTCTTACGTGCCATACCCAGACCCCTCGTGTTTTGTCTTGAAATTTTGGCCTCTCTAGACCTGTTGCGCCGCAGCATCAAGAAAAGATTGATGACGTGCGCCCATCATTTCACGTCGTTTTCCACCAGCTTGTTGATTGCATCTCTTGCAGCCTTGAAGCGGTGCGCAAAAATTCAGCACGGTGCTGGCCAGTTGGGCACAAGGCTTCGGGCTTTGCAGCAGCTGAAGCCACCAGCCTTATTCCAGCATCATAGAATGTATCAATCATCAGAATAAAGCGCTTGGCCTCATTGCGCTGGCTGGCTTTCAAAACAGGGATATGTTTTACAAAGATAGTCCGATAATTCCTGGCAATTGCTAAGTAATCCGGAGCCGCCAAGGCCGCCTCGCAAAGCTCGGCAAAGCTAAACCACGCACAGCCATGCGCTGCATAAGGCACATGCAGCTTGCGGCCCAGAAACTCTAAATTCTGGACCTGCCCTTCGGCACCATCAGTCAATTCCTGCCACAGCTCGGCCATTTCACGATCTGCTGCAGCACTCAACGGCGAAATATAGGTCCGTCTGCGGGCAATGCGCCCCAGCCGATAATCCCTGCCAGCAGCAAGATGCGCCACATCCAAATCTATGTTTAGTTTTGCAATGAACGGCAAAAACAATTGGCGGTTCAAACCATCCTTATAAAGCTCACTGGGTGGCAAATTTGAAGTTGTAACAAAACAAACTCCCCGTGCTTGCAAAGCTTCAAACAGGCGGCCAATAATCATGGCATCTGCAATATCGCTAATTTGCATTTCATCTAAACAGAGCAGCGAAGTGCTGGCGGCAATACCATCAGCGATATCGGAAATCACATCTTCTGATTTTAGCGTAGCGCGTAAGTTGTGGATTTCTTGCATGAAGGCATGAAAATGGACGCGGCGTTTTTTGGGATTTTTCACCGCCGCTAAAAACAAATCCATCAGCATGGTTTTGCCGCGGCCCACTTCGCCCCAGATATAAAGTCCACGTGGGGGCACTTGCTTTGTGCGCCATAGTTTTGAGAAAAAGCTCGGGCGGTTTTGCGCATTCAAAACCTTAGAGAGATTTTCAAGTTTCTGCAGCACTGCGCGTTGCGGCGCATCCATTTTAAGTTTGCCACTGTGCAGCAGGGCTTCGTAATTCTCGGTGAGGCTCATGGCGTCTTATTGCGAGAGCCAGATCAAATTGGCAAGTGGCTTACTTGTTCGATGAAATAGCGCAGCAAGGTGATGTGGCCCGCAGTGATGGCAACATAACCAAAGCCGGTTATGCAAAGCTGCAATGTGGTCAAGGGCACGAGGCCTGCATCAATGGCACGGGATTTCAAGTTTGCCAAAACCGCCATGCCACCAAATATAACCAGAATGATTTGGCTGAAATAAAGACCGGAAGCGACGACTAACAGACCGATTGCCATAAGCCCATAATGAGCGCGTCTGCCGATAAGGCGGGCAAAAGCTGAGCGCAGCGCAATGCCACCATCTAAGGGTTCGGCTGGAATGAGATTAAACAAATTCACGCCTGCCGTGATCATGCCAAGCACATAAAGCAACGGAATTAAGGGATAGCCCGTGAGCAAATGGCCAGCGCAGACTATGGCCAAGAGAATGGAAAAGCCCGGCCCCATCAAGGCTGCAAATACGGCTTGACCTTGCGATTCAAAGGGCAAGCGCGGCACGGCAACTGCGCCTAAAAATGGCAGAAAAATCATGCGGCCCCAAGGCTGGCCCATTAATCGATAAGCCAACAAATGGCCAAGTTCATGGATGAACAAGGCAAAAACTAAAAGCAGAGCAAAGGTCATGCCCATCATGATGCCAAAGGCGGCCAGTGTGAAAATGCCTGTGATGAGAGCCACAAAAGCCGATATGATGTAATAGGGGCGCTCATCTGGCATTCCGTTTTCGGCGAGACCTTTCAGGCGATAAACACCGCTCCACAAATCTGCTCGGGCTAAGAGTTGAGCGATCAAGGGCCGCGAGCCCCAATGATATGCGGTTTGCAATCTGGTGCCGCAATTTTCTGCCGACAGGTGATGGGTGATTTTTAGAAGTTCGTTGTTCAGCGATTTTCCTTCTAAGCCGCAACGCTCCAGAACGATCGATTGGTTTTCGGTGCGTTCGGCAATCCTGAACAGGGCTGTGGAAGGGCGCTGCACGCCATTCATCAAGGTGGTGGTATAGGTTTTGCGGTAAGTTTGACTGGCAGCATCAACCAATTCGGATTTAACAATAGTGCGGCCCCAATTTTCAATTTTGCCATCAGAAACGTCGATCAAAGCCCAAATATTTTCGAGTCTGGAATTGATCCAGAGGCTGGTGCGTGGTGTTACATTCGAGCGCAAGCCAAGCAGCGCCAGCAATATTAAAGTGAAGGGAATTTCGGGGCCAAGATTCGAGACGATACTATACATGGTTCACTTTCTGATCAGGCTTTAAGCCTAACCGAGAAAGTCTTAACGCCACGAAAATGCTCAGTTACTTTTCAATGAAGGCAACTTGCGGGCTGGCATGGCGTGGCATATGGCCAGTTTGACGCGGGTCGTCATGCACTTCCACCATTAAAGCATAGGGCTTGAAACCTGAGCGCTGGTAAAAGCCAATGGCATTGGGGTGGTCAAAATGGCAGGTGTGAACCCAGAAGCGATTAATCGGTTTTGCCCAAGCTTTGGTAATTGCCACGTTCATTAAAGCGCGGCCGAGGCCAAAGCCGATTGCATCTTTCGTCAGGCCAAAAAAGGCCAGTTCGCAATTTGGCATTTCAGTGAAGTTGAGTTCGAGAATGCCAACTGCGGTTTCATCCTTGAAGAGGGCGTAAGATTCGATTTGTGGATGGCTGAGGATGGCCGCCAATTTTTCATCCGGCATGATGGCGCGCGAGAACCACATATTATCGATGCCGACTTTGCTGAACAAGGCACGGTAAGCGCCGAGATCATCTGGATCGACTACGCGTAATGCATAACTCACAGGCAGGGCTTGTGGCTCTAGCAGTGGATTTGCATTCATTTCTAAACAGGTGACAATGTTGGCCAGTTTGCCTGGCGGCAGATCATAGTATCCGTTGGGGAGGTTGAGTGTTGTCAATTTTTACCGCATCGTTGGAATTGAGAACTGTGCACCTTCCTTGGTGCCGGAGGGCCAACGAGACGTAACAGTTTTAGTCTTTGTATAGAAGCGAATTGCATCTGGGCCGTGTTGGTTCAAATCGCCAAAGCTTGAAGATTTCCAGCCCCCAAAGGTGTGGTAAGCCAAAGGCACTGGAATGGGCACATTAATGCCGATCATGCCAACTTGCACTTTGGCAGCAAAGTCGCGCGCGGCATCGCCATCACGGGTATAGATCGCAACGCCATTGCCATATTCATGGTCATTGCACAGGCCCAAAGCTTCTTCATAGGTTTTGGCGCGCAGCACACCCAGCACGGGTCCAAAGATTTCTTCTTTATAAATGCGCATGTCCTTGGTCACATTGTCAAACAAGGTGCCACCGAGGAAATAGCCGTTTTCATAGCCCTGCATTTTGAAGCCACGGCCGTCGACAGCGAGAGTAGCACCTTCTTTAACACCAATATCAATGTAACCACGCACGCGGTCTAAAGCCATTTTGGTGACCAGCGGGCCGTAGTCAGCTTCGCGGTCTGTTGACAGCCCAACTTTCAGTTTTTCAACGCGGGGAATAAGCTTGGCCATCAACGCATCGGCCGTGGCTTCGCCGACGGGCACGGCCACGGAGATTGCCATGCAGCGTTCACCGGCCGAACCATAGCCAGCACCAATCAGTGCATCAACGGCTTGGTCCAAATTTGCATCTGGCATAATCACCATGTGGTTTTTTGCACCACCAAAACATTGCGCGCGTTTGCCTGTGGCGGTGGCACCCGCATAAACATATTGCGCAATGGCGGTGGACCCCACAAAGCCAACGGCCTTGATGTCTGGGTCACTCAAAATCGCATCAACCGATTCTTTATCACCGTTCACCACATTCAAAATGCCTGGTGGCAGGCCTGCTTCAAGGAACAACTCAGCAATGCGCAACGGGCAAGATGGATCACGCTCTGATGGCTTCATAATGAAAGCATTGCCCACTGCGATGGCGGGCGCGCATTTCCACAACGGGATCATTGCGGGGAAGTTAAATGGGGTAATACCGGCAACAACGCCCAAAGCTTGACGCATGGAATACATATCAATGCCGGGGCCTGCGCCATCGGTAAATTCGCCTTTCACCAGATGTGGAACGCCGCAAGCAAACTCCGCCACTTCAACACCACGTTGCAAATCGCCCAAAGCATCAGGCACAGTTTTACCATGTTCAATAGAAATGAGCGTGGCTAATTCTTCGCGGTGCTTGTTGGCAAGTTCAACAAACTTCATCATCACGCGGGCGCGGAATTGCGGGTTCTTTGCGGCCCAAGCGGGTTGTGCTGCCTTGGCGTTTTCTACAGCAGCGCGGAGTTCAGCGGTTGATGCAAGCGCCACTTTGGCCTGCACTTCGCCAGTGTTGGGGTTATAAACATCAGCAAATCGGTTGGATGTGCCCTTAACGTGCTTGCCATTGATAAAGTGACCGATTTCCTTGACCATGTGAGTTCTCTCTTAAATATGTGATGTACGGATTTAGCAGATGAAACTTCTTTATACGAGTTCCAGCTGAAATGGAACAAATAAATCATTCAGTCCAGAAGATAGAACATAAATTCTATTTTTCAAGCTGTGCGACTAAATCTTCGAGGGCTTTGAGAATGAGTTCAAGATTGGCAAGATAATGAACCTCCCTGCCAACACGTTTTTGGAAGAGAATGTCGCGAAGAGTCATGTCTTTCAAATGAAATGATAAAGTGGGCGGGGCAACGCCCAAGGCTTCGGCAATTTTGCCAGCGGCCATGCCAGTTGCGGCCTCATCTTTTGATAAAGGAGCGAGAAGTTTCAATATTTCTAAACGAGTCACTTGGCCAACTGAGCCAAAAAACGCTGAAAGCTGCTTGGTTTCCATGATTCAACAATTCATGAATTCTACAAAATTTCAATAGGTTGGAGGAATACTTTATTATTTTAGGTGAATCGAAGGGACCCAGACATAGCCATCGTCATCGATCAGCATCGCTTCACGCAAACCATGGGGTTTATCTAAACTCCCAGCCAGAACTGTATAGCCTGATTCTCTGGCTTTGGCTTCAGCTATATCTGGGTCGCAGCCATAAATGCGTAGTTCGACGCCAACCCCTCTGGCCTCTTGCGAAGCTAGACTGCCGCTTAAAGGATTATTACGGTAAGTTTCGTCGGTATGGTACATGAAGTCATTGCCACTTAGTTTCATGGCCGCAAAATTGGGAGTTCTGAAAAATACTCTGGCCCCCAGAACTTGTTCAGCGAAATTCACACTTCGCGTAATGTCTTTAACAATTAAATTGAAGCCAAGCCCCCGCAAGGATTTGCCATAATCCGCAGCGGAGATTGGCGTTTCCCTAGACATCGTTTAATTCATCACCACTTCGCCGTGTTGATAATCATGCTCATCGTGAAAATAACTCACTGCACAGGAGGGGATGTTGCATGGAAATTTTACACCCTTCTGGCGAAGCGCCAACAAGAAAAAGGCCGCAGCGTCGGTGGCCAAGCTTGGGGCGTCAATAAATTCTTCATCGTCCAAGGCCGCCTGAATGCGCGTTGCCGCTTCTTGCATTAAGTTATCGGCGCGCTTTCGACCGAGCGCACAGGTCTCGCGCCAATTTTCCAAAAGATCGCTGCGTTTCAGTTCAATCACCATATCCTGCTCCAGCACCAAAGGGAGATTGCCTCTGGCCCTGATATCGTGGATGGGCGAACCTGCTTTGGCAGATTCTGGGCAAGACACAGTGAAATCGGCACACTCAATCGATGAATTACGCATGACACACCTCAACTAACGAGGAGAAGTCTTGCGCTCAGGAGATTGCAAAATCGTTAACCTTACGGGGCCGCCGCTTGCCATTTTTTGTGATAGGTTTGCAGATGTTGCAAATGAGAAGGTTCGACTGGACTGAGCTCAATTTTAATGATGGGTGGCTTATCATCCTGAAACAATGCCAAACAGGCAGCCCCCGCAGCAGTGCCATCACGCAGATCAGAGGCGTAGATTTTTTGGGCCGGGCGCAATTGTGCAAGAATGGCTAAAAACTCGCGGTGTTTGGAAAATGGACCATCAACAATAATTTGATTTTCAGACCACACAGCATCGAGTTGGGCTGAGACCATGAACGCACAATAGAGTGCCGCGAGACTGGCACGCTCAGCGGGAGTGGCAGGCGGCAAGCCTGTGATGTGTCCTTTATTGCCTGTGCCGGGATATGGGCCGCCTGAATCAGTGAAACTTGGTATTGCGAAAGTTCCTGCATCCACCAGTTTTTGCGCAAGCACTAAATCAGCCAAATCTGCTGACGCACCTGCACATAAAACTTCCAGTTCCTTGCCACCAAAAAATCGGCTGCAAGCCACAGCATTGCCAAGCACATCGGTGTTGGTGTTGGTGTCCTTTGTGTGGTCAAGCTTGGTAATATCGGCGGCACTGTTAAAACTGATCACCCAGGTTCCCGTCGAGAGCAATGTGAAATTATGGAGCCCGCCGGCAAGGTAACGCAAATAATTGGCATTGGAATCGTGAACGCCGGCCAATATGTTGGCGCGACCTTGAAATTTTTTTCCCGCAAACTCTTCGCGTAAGGTGCCCAAGTTCTCCCAGGCTTTGCGCATAGGGGCATATGATTTTGCCCAACCTTGGTGGATTGCGAGATTTGAAGGTGCTGCTGTGTTCACATTTAACAATTGGCTTTGGCAGGCCATTGATGAAATTTCCGTGGCAGCCACACCTGACAAGCGAAACGCGATATATTGAATCCACGGCAGGATGGTTGAGACAGTCTTGAATTTCTCAGCATCTAATTTTTGTTGCCAATAAATCTGCAATGCATGGGTGAGCGCCATGGGCAGCAGCGTACAATAAACTTCCGAAAAAGATGGTTGCAGTTTTAAATAATCCGCAATCACATCGGGTGGCGGTTGCGACGCGTAATCCATTATTGGAAATGCAAGCTCGCCACTATCATTGAGCAAGGAAATACATGCGCCATGAGCACAAGGCACAATGACATCGACGGGCATAATATCGTCGAGTTCTCGAAGTGCAATTTTTAGAAAATCCATTGTTGGTTCAGCATCGATGATTTTGTAATCGGCACCCTCACGGTGCGCACTGGCGATTTTTCGCGAAGCGATGATTTTCAATTCGGGCGAAAATAAAATTGCTTTGGTGTTGGTGTACCCCACATCGACAACAACAATTCCGCGAGTTTGTTCTTTTTGCATAGTGCCTATGATTTCACGGGAACAGGCTAGACGCAACAACACAACTGATGTTATCGCGGGATCATCTTTAATTTTTTATAGGATATGATCATGGCGAAGCTTAAACATCTCGAATTGCGCAAACAGGTGATCGAAATTTGTCTGGCCATGAATGATGAGGGAATCAACCAAGGCACATCAGGCAATGTAAGTGTGCGGGTGCCCGAGGGGTTCCTCATCACGGCATCGGGTGTTCCCTACAAAAAAATGAAGCCACATCACATCGTGACGATGGATTTGAATGGTGGTTATGAAGGCGATTATTTGCCATCAACCGAATGGCGCATGCATATGGATATTTTTAAAGCGCGGCCTGAAGCAGGTGCCATTGTGCATGTGCATTCAACTTATGCCACCGCGATGGCGTGTTTACGCAAGGAAGTTCCGGCCTTTCACTATATGATTGGTGTGACAGGTGGCATTTCACTTCGCGTTTCTGATTATGCCGAGTTCGGCACGCAAGACTTATCAGACACCATGTTGGAAGCGATGAAAGATCGCACCGCTTGCCTTCTTGCCAATCATGGCCAGATTTGTTTTTCAAATAATTTAGACAAGGCTTTGTGGTTGGCTGGCGAAGTGGAAGCGCTGTGCCACATGTATTGGGCAGCAATTGTTGCGGGCAACCCCGTGGTGTTAGCGGATGACAAAATGGTGAGTGTTTTGAAGCGCTTCAAAACCTATGGCCGTCAACCTGATGCCCTTAAAGCTGAGGATGTTTCGGCCCATGCGGTGTTTGCGCCAACGCGCCGCGATGTGAAAAAGAAAGCAACAAAATCCAAATAATGCTGCATTGCAGCGACGTTTTTTGATTACTGTGGATTGACAGCGCTGCAATTTTGCTTCTCCCATCACTGACTCTCTCAAGGAATGATCATGAACGCGCATTCGAAAATCAGCACGCCAATGGGAAATTTATGATGAGCTTTAAGCGCTACGATAAGCAGACCTTTATTGTCGATGCGGCAGCAGATTTTGCTGCACGCCGCATTTCCAAGCGAAGCTTTTTGAAAAAAATGGCTTTAGGTGGTGTTGGCGTTTCAGCCTTTGCTGCTGGCCTTCTAGGCAACACCCGGCCTTTCCGTGGCAATCTCAATCTGCTTGGCACTGAGGCTTTGGCCGAAGGCAACCCAGAAGTGAACAAGTGGCTCGTAGATGTTGGTTCCAAATTCAAGGGCACCAAGATCCGGTATACGTCAGAAGCTACACCGCCAACTGTTGTTCTGGACAAGATCAAGAAAGAATTTACCGATCCAACTGGCATCGAAGTTGAAATTGAAATTGTTCCGCTTGAGCAAGTTCTGGCCAAAGCGACGCAAGATGTGCAAGGCCAGTTTGGCACCTATGATCTCTATTACCTCGATCAATCATGGGTTGCCACATTTGCGCAAGATACGATTGACCCAGTAGCTTATTATAAAGATAAGCCAGACCTTGCCATGCCTGGTTTCGACTTTGAAGATTTCTCCAAACCATTGGTTGATGGTTTGGCTTTATATGATGGCAAGTGGGTTGGCATTCCGTTCGACATTCCAATTTTCATCACCATGTATCGCAAAGACATTTTTGAAAAACTGAAAATTTCTCCGCCAACCACTGTGGATGAATATACCGCAGCCGTGAAGCAGATCACCGAAGCTGAAAAAGGCAACGGCATGTTCGGCACAGGCCTGCAAGCTAAGTCTGGTCACTATTCGCTGAACTGCGATTGGACGCAGGCTGTGTGGAATGAAGGCGGATCAATCTTCACGAAGGACAAGAAATTCTCTGGTAATGATGAAGCTGGCGTTCGCGGGCTTCAATGGTATCAGGAAATGTTGAAGAATGCGCCGCCACAATCCACGGCATCAACTTGGGTTGGTCAATTCCAAATGATGGTGTCTGGTCAAGTAGCGCTCGTCAATACATGGAATGAAGACTTCCCTGGCCAAGATGCAGATGACTCAAAAGTGAAAGGTCTGTGGGAACCATTGCACCCCATTGTTGGCAAGCCACTGCGGGCTGTTGCTGATGCTGGCTTTGGAGAAATTCCAAACAATGGCCATCAAGGCGGCTCTGTTCTGGGTCTTTCCAAATATTCAAAGAATATCGATGCAGCTTGGATTTTCATGCAATGGGCTTGCTCTAAAGATATCATGACCCGCTGCACCTTGGCGGGTGGTTTTGCGCCTATGCGTCTCTCATCATTTGCGGATGAACGCGTGAAAGCCAAAGCTGTTGTGGGGGCTGGCACTACACGCCATCTTGAAACAGTGAAGTGGACTATTGACAATGCCATGGCTTCTGAACCTGACATGCCGTTGTGGGCTGGCTTCTCGAATAACGAGATTCCAGTGGGTCTTGGCAGATTACTGACGGGCCAAGATTATGGTGGCGATGCCAAAAAATGTATGGATGACATTGCATCGCAAATCGATAAAGCTGTGGCCGAAGCTGGTCTATAACTTTAAACACTCCTGTGGAGGTGGGCTTCATGCCCGCCTCCGTATTTTTAACGGCAGTTTATGAAACAAGATTTGGTCATCGGGCTTGACGCCTCAACCACTGCAACCAAGGCAATTGCTTGGGATAGGCGCGGTCATTTAGTTGCTGAGGGTCGCGCGGCGGTTCCGTTGAGCACTCCAAAACCCGGCTGGTATGAGCAAGACGTTTCCGATTGGACCGGAGCTGCTGCAACCGCGTTGAAACAAGTTTCCAAAAAAATTGATATGTCCCGCGTTGCCGCACTTTCCATTTCTAATCAGCGCGAATCCTTTGCGCAGTTTGATGCCAAGAATAAGCCGCTGCGTCCTGGTAGCCTGTGGTTGGATGAACGCGCTCATCTTGAAACCAAAGAACTTGTGGCACGTATTGGTGCAGAACGCTTGCATGATATTTCAGGCAAGCCATCAGATGTAACACCTTGCATAGGGCGCTGTTTGTGGTTTGAGAAAAATATGCCAGCGCTGTGGAAGAAGACCGCCATGGCGGCTGAAGTTCATGGCGTGCTCACACACTTTCTTACAGGCAAGTGGCATACATCGGTTGCATCGGCTGACCCGATGGGCCTTAGTGATATGCGCAGCTATGATTGGTCCGATGAATTGACCGCATATGTTGGTCTCACGCGCAAAAAATTGCCGCAGCTTTTTAGATCAGGAGCTGTGATGGGTGAAGTTTCATCAGAAGCTAGCAGAGCCACTGGCTTGAAAGTTGGCACCGCTATTATTGCGGGCGGAGGGGACGGCCAATGTGCAGGCACGGGAGCCAATGTGTTTGTGAAGGGCAGGGCCTATCTTAATCTCGGTACTGCTGCTGTCTCTGGAAATTTTGGGTTGGACTATGCCCGTAATCCCATGTTCCGCACCCTGACGGCGGTGGCAGAAGAAGGTTACATTTACGAGACGTGTATTCGCACCGGCACATTTTTGTTGAATTGGTTGGTTGAGCGCTTGTTCAACTTGGACCCTCTTAAGAACCCTGGCATTTTTGCTACACTCGAAAACGAAGCCAAGCTTTCGCCCATTGGCAGCCGTGGCTTAGCACTTGTTCCTTATTGGTCTGGCTGCATGACGCCTTATTGGGATACAAGTGCAAGAGGCATGATTGCTGGACTTTCAGGCAATCATTCACGCGGCGATATTTATCGCGCCATGCTGGAAGGCATTGCATTAGAGCAAGTGATGATGACTGATGGGGCGGAGGCGGCAACCACGGCCATAGATCATTATGTAATTATGGGGGGTGGGGCGAAGTCAGATTTCTGGTGTCAGATTGTGGCTGATGCTTCTGGGCGCGACGTGAAGCGCTTGGAAACGGTTGAAGTCTCTTCGCAAGGGGCTGCCATGGCTGCCGCTAAAGCTGCCAATTGGTTTAAATCAATTCCCGAAGCTTCAGCCTCTATGTCTGGCAAGCCATCAAAAACCTTCCATCCACGGACCAAACAAAATAAGGCTTATAGTGAATTGCTAAGTATCTATCGAGAACTTTGGCCGCAAGTTTCAAGCTGGAATACAAAATTACAAGATTTCGCGAGTCGGCAAAATGGCTGATTGGAATCATCTCATCCGCGAAGTGATTGCCGGAGAGTGGCGCGACCCTGAAACGGGCAAGGCTGCCATCATGCCGTTTGAAACAATCCGCCTTGAAGAAGATTTAGAAGGTGGCGCTGCAGATATGGTGGCTCCCCTCAAGCTGGGGCGGCGTATCGCCGTTGTTTCTGATCACAATACGCATGAGGCTATGGGAAGGCGCGTTGCCAAGGAGCTAAAAGCGCTTGGCACCATTGATGAAATTATTATGCCAAGTGACACCCATTGTGACGAGCCAACGATAGCTCAGATGCAAGAAAAATCGCGCCATGCCGATGGTGTGGTGGTGGTGGGTTCAGGTTCAATTTCAGATGTGGTGAAATATGCAACGTTCAAAGATGGCCGCAAATATGTGAGTTTTCCCACTGCTGCTTCAATGAACGGCTATGCGGCTGGCACGGCTTCCGTGACGCTCAACAATGGTTATAAAACCTCACTTCCAGCACAAGCGCCGCGCGGCATTTTTATTGATCTTAAAGTAAATGCTGCAGCCCCTTCTTGGCTTCCAGCAGCAGGCTTGGCCGACAGTTTATGCAGGCCGACAGCGCAGGTTGATTGGTGGGCTTCGCATAGGTTGTTTGAGAGTTTCTATTCAACCACGCCTTATACACTGCTCGGTGAAGATGAACCGCGCATGATTGCTTCTGCCGCAGCTCTCGCCTCGCATGACGTGGCAGCACAGGGGCATTTGCACCGCGTTATGATCCTCACCGGCTTTGGCAATTGTTTCACCGGCACGTCTCATTCAGGCTCCATGGGCGAGCATCAGGTTTCACATTGGATTGATATGTTCGCTGGTAAGCAACATCCAAACAGCATTCACGGCCAACAAGTTGGTGTTGCGGCATTGGCCATTGCAAGATTGCAAAAGCAAATGTTGGATCTTTCACGTGCGCCCCAAATTAAGCCCACACAGATTGTCGAGGAAGATTTTATTTTGCGGTACGGCGATGCGCTTGGCCGGCTGTGTTATGGCGAGGCAAAAAAGAAAGCTTTTGATGACAAGGGTGCCGATGATTTCAATAGCAAGATTGAAAGGCTGTGGCCAGAGCTGCGCGAAGAACTTCGGAAATTCATGATTGATCCTGCTCAGATGCAAAAAACAATTGCCTCTGCAGGCGGACCCACAACAGCGACGGAGCTTGGTCTTTCACTTCCAGTGTGGCGCGATGCCATGAAACACGGCCGCTATATTCGCAACCGCTGGTCATTTTTAGATTTGGCCGATGATTGCGGATTGCTCGATGAATTTTTGGCGAGTGATTCCCAATGAAAAAACGTGTTATAATTTTGGGTGCAGGCGTGATGGGCAGCGCAATGGCCCTGCCGCTTTGTGACCGTGGGTTTGATGTTACACTTGTTGGAACCCCACTTGATGAAGAGATTGTAGTGTCGCTCAAGGCAAAACAGCTTCATCCAAAATTGAATGTCACTTTGCCTGCTGGCATTCGCATACTCAGTCACCAAGGTTATGTGCAGGACGAGAGTGATCTCATTGTTTTGGGTGTATCCTCTGCTGGCATCGCTTGGGCAATTGAGAAGTTGGCATTGGTCCTCAAAAAATCTACACCCATTGTGATGATCACCAAAGGTCTGTCTTCCAATATGGAGGCCTTGCCCGATGTGATGGCTGCCGCATTGAAGAGCAGGCTTGGATTTGTATGTGCCATCGCTGCGATTGCTGGGCCTTGCATTGCTGGCGAACTGGCCCAGCGCAGGCCAACGGGCACGGTGATTGTGTCGCATGATTTTGCCTTTGCCTTGAAGCTGTGTGAAGATTTGCAAACGGACTATTATCAACCACGCCCGTCAATTGATGTGATTGGCGTTGAAATGTGCGCGGCCTTCAAAAACTTCTTTGCCATTGCGGTTGGCTTTGCCCATGGCCTCCTCGAAAACTTGCCACCCACTGAGAACAAGGCGTTCAATAATAATGCCGCGGCCATTCTCTTTGATCAGGCTATTCGTGAGATGATGGTTTTGGTGAGGGCTTTTGGTGGTTCTCCTGAATCGGTTTGGGGCATGGCGGGAGCTGGTGATCTTTATGTCACGTGCCAAGCCGGACGCAATTCGCGGCTAGGCCATCATATGGGTCGTGGGCTTTCGTATCACCAAGTGAAAGCTGGGCCGATGCTGCATGACACGGTTGAAGGCGCTGAGCTTGGCATTGCGGTTGCGGCCACTCTTCGCGCCCATATTAACTCTAAGAGACTGGACGCGGAAAAACTTCCGCTTACGGTGGCACTGCTCAATGCGCTCACCGAGGCTGTGCCATTTATGCCTGATTGGGCTAAATTCTAACCTACTATTTTAACAGCCACTGGTGTTCAGGCGCATTGTGGAATTTCCAAGTGCGCTTGGGGCCGGCCATCACGTTTAGATAATAAAGGTCATAGCCATGCACCGTGGCGCAGGGGTGATAGCCTTTTGGCACCAAAGTCACATCACCATCTTCAACAGCCATGGCTTCATCTAACTTGCGGTTATCGGTGTAAACGCGTTGGAAGGCAAAGCCTTGGGGCGGGTTGATGCGGTGATAATAGGTTTCTTCGAGATAAGATTCGCGTGGCAAATTATCTTTGTCGTGCTTGTGCGGTGGATAAGATGAGGTGTTACCATTAGGGGTGATCACTTCAACAACCAGAAGACTTTCGGCCAGTGAATCTTGCTCTGGCAAAATGTTGGTCACATGGCGTGTGTTTGAACCCTTGCCTCTGATTTCTTGGGAGAGGCCTTCAGGCGGAATGATGCGGGCTGCATGTTTGCCTTTGGCCGGGGCTGAGCACACACCTAAAACCATCTCGGTTGTTGCCGTCACTTGCCACTTAACACCAGGTGGCACATAGATCGACCAAGGCTTGCCTTCAAAGGGTGACATTCGATCACCGATTACGCCAAAATCTTTGCCGCCAATGCTCACTTTGCCTTTGCCGGAAACGAAAACTAAACAGGTCTCGCGCTTGACTTCGCTGCCTTTGGCAATTTTGCCTTTAGGTGTGTTCCACACATCAAAGCCCACATACTTCCACTTGGCGGATTTTGGAGTGACATGGGTGATGCGACCATCACCTTTTTTTGGTTTTACGAGAAGCTTTGACATTTCTTTATTCCTAGCGTTCGCTCTTCAGCGCTTTCACATATTTTTTACGTGCGGCTTGTACCGTTGGGCGATCTGACACTTCGGGCACTGCCACATCCCACCATGACCCTCCAGCATCAGTTGAGGCCATGGGGTCAGTGTCGATTACAATCACAGTGGTCTTGGTGTTGGTCTTTGATTTTTGAAGTGCGGATTCCAAATCAGCAAGCGATGCAACTTTTTCAGAAATTGCTCCCATGCTGGCGGCATGAGCAGCAAAATCAATGGCTGGGGAAACATCCTGCTTCACGTTATAATCGAAAAGATTATTGAAGCGCTCGCCACCTGTGGCGTATTGCAAGCGGTTGATACAGCCGTAACCACGGTTATCGAGCAGCACGACTGTGAGTTTGTGACCCAGCATCACAGATGTTGCGAGTTCGGAATTGGCCATCATATAAGAGCCATCACCGATCATCACCACGACATTAGCATCAGGCCTCGCCATTTTAATGCCAATGCCGCCGGCAATTTCATAGCCCATGCAGGAGAAGCCATATTCCATGTGATAAGAACCGGGAACTCCTGCCTGCCAAAGTTTGTGAAGCTCACCGGGCAATCCGCCAGCCGCCCCCATAATATGGGCTTCGCTGCCAAGCGCACGTTGAACGGCACCCAGCACTTGTGAGTCTGCAGGGCGATCAACATTGCTGGCTTTGGTGTATTTTTCAGCAAGGGCAATCCAGCTTAAGCGTTCTTTCTTGGCGCGGGTTGTCCAGACGTTTGGCGCTGTCCAATTGCCAAGGCCTTTGCTGAGATCATCAAGGCCAGTTTTTGCATCCGCCACTAACGGAAGAGCGCTGTGTTTGGTGGCATCAAAAACTTGGGTATTAAGGCCGATTATTTTTTTCTTGTCGTTTTTGAAGAGCGACCATGAGCCTGTGGTGAAATCTTGCAGACGGGTTCCGACTGCTAGAATGACGTCGGCTTCATTGCACAGCACATTTGATGCCGTGGTGCCGCTCACACCCATGCCTCCCATATTGAGTTCATTCGCAAATGGCAGTGAAGATTTTCCGGCTTGGGTTTCAACAACCGGAATTCCATGCTTGGCTGCGAAGCTTGCAAGCGCTGAAGATGCTTCAGAATAGAGAACACCTCCACCAGAAATGATCACGGGTTTCTTGGCATTGTTCAGTGTGAGAATTGCTTGTTCAAGCTCTGCTTCATCGGCGCGCGGGCGGCGCGTTACCCAGATTTTTTCGGCGAAAAACTCAAGCGGATAATCATAGGCCTCAGCTTGGGTGTCTTGGCACATAGCAAGCGTTACGGGGCCGCAATCAACAGGATCAGTCAACACCACCATGGCGCGGTTGAGAGCTGGTATCAGTTGCTCAGGACGCATGATGCGGTCGAAATAGCGTGACACGGGTTTGAAGCAATCGGTGACGGAGACTGTGCCATCATTAAAGTCTTCAATCTGCTGCAATACCGGGTCAGGTTTGCGGTTGGCAAAAATATCGCCGGGCAAAAGCAACACAGGCAAGCGGTTCACATGGGCCACGGCTGCGGCGGTGACCATGTTTAGAGCACCCGGGCCAATTGATGTGGTGACTGCCATCATGCGGCGCCGCGCACTGGCTTTGGTATAAGCAATGGCGGTGTGCACCATGGTCTGTTCGTTATGTGCACGAAATGTTGGCAATTCTTTACGGGCTGGAAATAAAGCCTCGCCAATGCCTGCTACATTGCCGTGGCCAAAGATTGCCCACATGCCAGCGAAAATGGGAAGCTTCTTGTCATCAACCATCACCATCTGCTTGGTCATGAATTTGACCAATGCTTGTGCGGTGGTCAGTCTAATCGTTTTTTTCAGGTTAAACACTTTGTGCTCCGTTCCAGATTTTCACCAGATTGCCGAATTTCTCGGCCATCATGGTGACGGCGGCATCATCACTGATGGCACCGCGCAGCCATTCACTTGCTGCTTCATTAAAGATTGTGCGGCCCACTGCAAAGCCCTTTACATATTTTTGTCCAGCGACGGCTTTGAAGCCCTTGGCCAATTCATCGGCTGGGGCTTCAAGACCTAAAAGCACAATACCACGGCAAAGCGGATCATGGGTGTCAATCACTTTGCTAATTTCATCCCAAGCTTGGGATGAGCTTTGCGGTTCAAGCTTCCACCAATCAGGCTTAATGCCCAGCGCATAGAGTTCAGTCATAGCGCGGGCAATGGTGTGATTGTCCACCTTGCCATTTTTGCTGGCAATAATTTCAACGAGAAGTTCGCGGCCCACTTTGCGTGCGGCTTCATAGAGTGTGCGCAGTTTTTGGGCCTGTTCGGTTTTTAGGTCTTGCGGGTCATCGGGGTGATAGAAGGCCAAGCATTTGATGGTGTGGGTGACAGGCCAATCAACCAGCCTTGCGCCCACATCTTGCGTGAACTCAAAGCGCAAGGGCCGTGAGCCAGGCTGCTCCAACGGGCGGCCAATCCACAGTCCTAATTTTGCCGCATCAAACATGGCTTCGCGGCCATAAGTGTCGTCCAACAAGGTGCCAAAGCCCGGTTTGCCGCCAGACACTTTGCCAATGGCTTGCATGGCAAGGCGCTTGAAGGGGGCAATGCGGGTCCGCGATGCGCCCAATTTATCAGCCATGTCTTCCAGTTGTTTGCGGTGGTCAATGGCGAAGGATAGAATTTGATCTGGCTGCTTTCTGCGCGTGGTGGCCCAATGGATGTGATTGAGTGCTTCGTCATTTCGTATGGCATGGTGCTTGCTGCCGTTGGTCAAGAAATATTGCAACTCAGTCCAAGTGAGGTATTCCGGCGAGCAGAGCAGGCGCGACACGGCAAAGGCACCGCAGGCATTGGCCCAGGTGGCGCAAGTCTCAAAGCTTTCGCCTTTCAACCACCCGCGCAAAAAGCCCGACATAAACGCATCGCCCGCACCTAAAACATTATAGACTTCGATAGGAAAGCCCGTTCCGACAATTCCTTCATCTAATGATGAAGGAATTGTCTCTGGGTAAACCACACAGCCCATGGGCCCGCGTTTTAAAACAATGGTGCCCTTGGAATAAGAGCGGATTTTGCGCAAGGCTTCGAGCGTATCTTCGCTGCCGCCCGCAATGTGAACTTCTTCTTCGGTGCCGACGATCAAATCACAATCGGCGAGAATGGATTGTAAGTGGGCGGTTACTTTATCAGACTTGATGTAGCGTTCTTCGCCAGCGGCATGGCCAGCGAGGCCCCAGAGATTTGGGCGGTAGTCAATATCAATAATAATTTTGCGTCCGTGTTTTTTGGCAATGGCCATGGCTTTGCGTTGGGCTGCGTCAGTGTTGGCTTTGGCAAAATGCGTGCCAGTTACGAGAAGTGCGCCAGCCGAGAGAATGAATTTCTCATCAACATCTGACTCGTCCAAGGCGCTGTCTGCACAATTATCACGGTAAAAAATCAGAGGGAAGGTTTTGTCGTTTTCAACACTCAAGAGAACCAGTGCCGTGAGGCGCTGTTTATCGGTGGTAATGCCTTGAGTTGCGACACCTTCGCGGGCCATTTGCTCCAATACAAAGCGACCCATCTGCTCATCACCTACTCTGGTGATCAGGCCGGATTTCAGGCCCAATCGGGCTGTGCCTATTGCGATGTTCGAGGGTGAACCGCCCACTGATTTGGCGAAAGACGCAACATCCTCCAACCTTGCGCCAATTTGCTGGCCATAAAGATCAACCGAGCAACGGCCCATGGTAATTACGTCCAATGCGTTTACAGCGCCATTTTGTGACGTCATGGGAGACTCCTAAAGGGTAAATTCCATGAATATGAAACGCCAATTCCATTTTTAAGTCAAGATAGAATGTTTGTTCCGTTTCAGGTTTTTGGGTTACTGCGGCGTTCTGCAACAGCCACCGTGAGGGTCATGGCCAGCGAAAGCGTTGCCGCCATGGAGCGAAAACCTTCAAAATTGGCTTCCGTTACCTCAAACCAAGTTTTGGCGAGCGGAGCCAAGGGAGAAAACGGCGAATCGGTGATGGCGATGATGGGAATCTGCTTGGCGGCGGCTGCTTGGGTGAGAGATATGGTTTCAGACGCATAGGGAGTGAAACTGATGGCCAGCACCACATCTTTTTTGCCAGCAAAACTCACATCCTCTTGCGCAAGGCCGCCCATGGCACCCACCAAATGATTGCGAATGCCCAGTTTTCCAAAAGCGTAGGACATATAGGTTGTGATGGGGAAGGAGCGGCGCAGGCCAATCAGATAAATGGTCTCAGCACGGGCCAGAGTTTCAACGGCCTCTTCCAATTTGGCGGGGTCAAGTTTTTCGCGCAAATCGGCCAATGATTTTTCAGCGGCTTCACTAAAACCACCAAAGATCACGGTGGCTTTGGTGGCGTTCAGATCATGCTGGCGCAAATGCTCAAGGCGCTCATCATAATTCAAAATCCGGTCGCGCAGCCGCGAACGGAAAACGTCTTGCAGGTCGGAAAAGCCTTGATAGCCAAAGCTTTGGGCAAAGCGCACCAATGTTGAAGGCTGCACATTGGCGGCAAGGGCTATGGAGGCCACGGTACCAAAGGCAATTTCATCTGGATTTTCAATGGCATAGCTTGCCACTTGGGTGAGCCTGCGGGGCAGTTCAGCCGCCCGTTCCACAATGCGGGTTTTTAAGCTGGCAAAATCTCTGGGTGTTTCGGCTGCGGTCATTCGGTTACTAAAACACAGAGTCGTTTCGCTGCCAAGAAAATTGGAATAGATATTCTATGATGAAATATATAGGCTTTAAAACCTTAAATAGAAATCAATTCTAAGGCCTCTAAGGGGCCGCTAGAGCGAGATTTGCAATGAGGGCTAGGGGTGTGTAGCGGGGAGGCCATGGAATGGGCCGTATGAGGCTTAAAATAGGATTAAAGGCATAGATTGGGGCATGCTAACCCGATAGCTCCGCTCATGGCCGATGCTTCGAGGCTCTTCGCTGCGCTCCGAGCGCCTCAGCATGAGGGAGGTGAAAAAGCTCCCTCGCCCTGAGGTGCCGTGGAACACGGCCTCGAAGGGTCGGTCAGGTTTAGCCTTCATCAAAACCCCTGGCTCTGAATGGCCTGCGCCTTGCGGTGTTGACAGCGGGCAATGCACTTTCGTCTCCGCCTGAAAGGGCGCGTTTTAGTTTTCGTAAAATTGCAGCACGGTCTTTGTCAGTGGCGGCATTTTTGAGGGTGTCTTGCAAATCCATGATCAGGCTTTGCGTATCATTGTGCCAATCAGGTGTGGCAACAGCATCAAGTTCTATGCGCGGTATGGATTCGCCTGCGATCAATGTGGCGGCAGCGCTTGTGAGATCATAGGTTTCATCCAAAGCCGGGCGGATGATTTTGGCTTGTGGCACAACATCCCTTAAATCTTGGATCATGGCTAATTGGCCCTCTTCTTCGCCATGGGTGAGGAAAAGGTTTTTGGCGATGGGCAGACGCTCCTTCACCCACTGCACCAGTTCTGGCCCATCAGCATGGCCGGAATAATCTTCAATGCGGCGGATGGTTGCGGCCACGGCCACTTGCTGGCCCATGATGCGCACATTCTTTTCACCTTGCTCCAACATGGAACCGAGTGAACCTCCTGCTTGGAAGCCCACCAGCAACACCGTGGTGGATTTTTGCCAAAGATGGTTCATCAGGTGGTTGCGAATGCGGCCAGCTTCACACATGCCCGAAGCTGCAATGATAATATGAAAGCCAGAATAAGTTCGGAGAGCCTTGCTTTCATCAACAGACTCAGTGGCTTTCACTAAAGGCGAGGCAAAGGCTTTTGCGAGGTCTTCACCATTTTCAAATTCGCGGGCGTGGTTGCGGAAAATCTCAGTGGCTTTATTGGCCAATGGCGAATCAATGAAGATATTGGCTTCGGGCGCTAATTTATGATCCATCAGATAAACCAGATCAGTAACCACTTCCTGAGTGCGCTCCACTGCAAAGGATGGAATGAGCATGACACCGCCACGGGCCTTAGCATCTTTCAATTCATTGGCCAGAATTTCACGGCGCTTTTCTAAGCTGCGCTCGAAACGATCGCGGCCACCATAAGTGGATTCGCAGATCACATAATCCCACACTGTTGGGGCTTCTGGGTCTTGCTCCAGCAATTTATTGTCAGGGCCAATGTCGCCGGAGAATAAGATGCGCGTAGGCTTCCCACCTGCTTGTTCGATTTCAACTTCGATAGAAGCTGATCCCAATAAATGTCCGGCATTCCAAAATTTGGCGCGAATGCCTTTGGCCGGGCTCATCCAGGTTTCATAATCTACAGGGGAGAAATGTTTGAGAGCGGCCATCGCATCTAAGAGGGTGTAGATAGGTTCAACGGGATCAAGCCCACGCTTGGCATTGCGCTTGTTAAGTTGCTCCACATCAGATTCTTGAATGTGGCCGGAGTCCGGCAACATGATTTGGCAGAGATCAATTGTTGAAGGCGTGCAATGGATTTTACCCTTGAAGCCACGGTTGGTGAGCTTTGGAATAACACCCGTATGATCAATGTGGGCGTGGGTTAAAAGCATGGCATCGATTGTGGTTGGGTCAAACGGAAATTCGCGGTAATTAAGCGCACTCATGGTTTTGGAACCCTGAAACATGCCGCAATCGACAATAACTTTGGCATCATCGGTTTCTATTAAGTAGCACGAGCCAGTGACAGTGCGGGCGGCACCGCAGAATTTGATTTTAAGCATCAGCTTACTCCTTGGGAATGTGCAAGCCGCGCTCGACAAGGGCGCTCCAAGCTTGTTCGGGTGTGTCGGCGAAGGTGAATAATTTGAGATCGTTTGGGTTGATCAATTTCTCTTTGGCGAAATGCTCAAAATTAATGGCCGAGGTCCAGAAGTTTTTATCAAACAGAACCACAGGCAAAGGCTTGGTCATTTTTCCAGTTTGGCGCAAGGTGAGCAACTCAAACAATTCATCCAAAGTGCCAAAGCCCCCCGGGAACACCACAAGCGCCGCAGCGCGCATGGCAAAGTGCATTTTGCGCATGGCGAAATAATGGAAGCGGAAAGTGAGTTCTGGTGTGGAGAAGGGGTTTGGCTCCTGCTCCATGGGCAAAGTGATATTATAGCCAATGGACTTTGCTTTGGCATCATAAGCGCCGCGATTGGCGGCTTCCATAATGCCGGGGCCACCGCCGGTTGCGATCACATTGTGGCGCGCCGTTTTATTGTTGAGCTTTGCACCGCTTCTCTCAGATGAAAGTTTCGCAAAGGCTCTGGCTTTTTCATACCAACCATTTACATCGCCTTCTTTGACGCGGGCTGAACCGAAGACCACAATGGTTGATTCAATGTGCAGGCTCCGCAAAGATTCTTCGGCCTTTTGATATTCCAGTTGGAACCTGATGCCTCGCGTGGAATCGCCCAGCAGGAAATCTCGGTCTAGGGCCGGAAGGCGAAAGGCACTGGCGGCCATTTGCGGCTTATTCGATGGGCGGTCGGGCAATCGCGAATCCTCATTTTTAACTATAAATCAGGGGTAAGCTTAACATCTCTTGTAATCAAGTGAAGTCTAAGTCAGGTTTACGTGAGTGAGGAGTTGAACATGACGTTTGCAGAAAATTTTTTGGTGAAGCCCGGCAAAACGGTTGATCTATCAAAATATGATCCGCGTGACTTGGGCGATTTCAAGGACAAAGATAAAATTAAAGAACAAACCCAAAAAGACTCTGAGGCCATCGATGCGCTTCAGAACATTCTTTATGCCGAGGGAAAACGCGCCCTTTTGGTGGTGATTCAGGGCATAGATAGTTCTGGCAAGGATGGCACAGTGCGGGCGGTGTTTAACACTTGCGGCCCCATTGGCGTTGTGATGACATCTTATAAAGGGCCCACACCTGATGAGCTGGTGCATGATTATTTATGGCGTATTCACAAAGCTTGCCCACCACGGGGTATGATTGGGATTTTCAATCGCTCGCATTATGAAGATGTTCTGGTGGCCAAAGTGAAAAAATTTGCACCGCCAGAGGTGATTGAACAGCGCTATGAGCAGATCAATCAATTTGAAAAAATGCTTTCTGAGAATGGCACCAAGGTTCTCAAGTTCATGCTCAATCTTTCCAAGGCTGAGCAAGCGGTGCGCCTGCAAGAGCGCGTTGATGACCCAACTAAACGCTGGAAGTTTAATCCCGGTGATTTAGAGGATCGGGCTTTATGGGATGAGTATATGAAAGCATATGAGGCTGCCCTTACAAATTGCTCAACTAAGCATGCCCCTTGGCATATTATTCCAGCCGACCGAAACTGGGTGCGCAATGGCGTTATTGCGCGAATTGTGCGTGAGACTTTGGAAGAGATGGATCCTAAATTCCCCGAACCAAAGGGCTGGGACGCTAAATTTATTAAGATTATTTAAGGCTTCTCCTTGCACCCTTGGGTTGAAAATCCTTCATCTTTGCCAGCCGGCAGACATTATTTGGGTTTTGAGCTTTCAAATTTTGGCCTGTGACTCATTTTAGCAAATAAATTAAGAGGTCTTTAAGTGATCTCGCATGAATGTGCGCTGTAATTGTCACAGGTTTTATTTGGACATTATGGGCACGAGGGTTGTTTATATTTCATTAGCAGTTTTAAGTCTGGCGGTTGCGCCAGCCCATTCTGCTGAGCCAATAGCCCAGGTGACAGCCGTGCAAGGCAAGGTTTTGCTGAACCAGGGTGATGGCTTTCAAACTGTTGAAAAAATGGCAACGGTTGATGTGGGTGATCAGTTATTGGTGAGCAAAGATGCCAGCGTGAGTTTGGATTACGCATCGGCCGACTGTGCCTCGACGTTTCAAGACCCTTCGGTGGTGACGGTGGGCAGCACTGCCCCTTGCGCCAATAAATCGGGCACAAAAAATTCCGGTTCATCGGGTGGCGGCGGGGCTGTTTCAGGTGCTGCGCAACGCAGCTCCACGCCTTTTTCGGTGCCATCGCTTGGTGGTGGATCGACGGGCGCAACGACGACCTCGCCTCCTCCGAAGCCTGCGAGTTTACCTTAAGAATTTGTATTTTAGAGAACGACAAAACGGCCAGTTTGGCCAATTAATTAAAGGTTAGTTCAATTTATTGGAGTTAGATTTTGGGAGTAACAGATGAGCAAATTTCCCAAAATTGCTAAAAGATGATGAAGGACGTGTTTTGGGTTTATTTGGTGTGTGGGTTTCTTGCGATCATGGTGATGGCAGGTGGAAGCTCGTTGCCCAGCCATGACCTCTTTGTCGCTCAGTCTTGGATGAGTTTGGCTGTGCTTGGTTTTGCAATCTGGCGTTTGCGCGACAATAAACTTGATGGCCTTGCTGCTTCTGGCCTGACCATTTTGGCGGTAGGTTTTGTGACCATGTTGGCGCAGCTTATTCCCCTGCCGCAAACCATATGGTCCGTTTTGGGTGGGCGGGCGTTTGTGGTTACGAGCTTTGAGTTGGTTCGCCAGACGGGCGCTTGGCTTTCGCTTTCCCTGAGCCCAAATGCAACGCGCCAAGATATTCTTGCGCTTCTGCCAGCGGCAGCAATTTTTGTGTCCCTGTTTACGATTCCGCGTGAAGGGCGTGTTGTGATTGCGCTCACAATTTGCGCGCTAGCAATGGCCTCATTGCTTTTGAGCTTGGTGCAGCCCGGTGCTGCAACGGTGAGTGCGCAGTTTATCAATCCGAACTTCTTTGCAGCTTTGCTTTATATGAGCATTCCATTTGCAATTGCCCTTGGTTCACGGTCGGAGAAAAAATCACTTTGGGCTGTGTCAGCCATTGTGGTTCTGCTTTGTTTTGTGGGTATTGGCCAAACAAGCTCTCGCTTTGGCTTGCTCACGGCATTTGGCGTTTCTGTTGCTTCGGCATTGAGCTTTCAAAAAATCGGTCGAACGTCAGCACTATATGGCCTGCCTGTTATTACGATTCTAATTGTTATGGCCTTGCTTTTTGGTGGCACCGGGATTGAGCGATTTACCGGACTACAAGCCGCATTTGCACAACGTGCTGATATATTCAGCACCAGTGTTACAGCTTTTTTCAGCTTCTTGCCTGCAGGAAGTGGTTTTGGCAGTTTTGTTCCAATTTACCAAATGTATGAAGCGTCGGCTTCAATCACACCAAGCTATGTCAACCATGCCCATAATGATTGGCTGGAACTTTTGTTAGAAGGCGGCCTACTGATGGCTGTGTTGATGGTGGCATACTTGCGTTGGTTTGTGCTCACTTTAAAAGCAGTGTGGGCTCACCAGTTTGACTTTGGCAAGGCAGCTTCAATTTCTGCAATTGCTGTAATGCTGCACTCCTTGGCTGATTATCCGCTGCGGTCACCTGCCCTATTAGTGCTGTTTGCCTGTTGCTGCGGCCTGATGGTGAGGGCTGCTGCACCGCAGAACAGCAAAGAATCATTGTTGAGCTTTGATGCGGCTTTTACGCGGGCAGGAGCGGTGACAGCATGATTGATCTGCACAGCCACATTCTGTTCGGCATTGATGATGGTTCGCCTGATCTGGCAACATCGCTTGCGATGGCGCGCATGGCTTTGGATGACGGCATTAAAGTGATGGCTTGCACGCCGCATTTTCTACCGGGCCTTTATGACACTGAAGTGGCAGATGTGCGGGTGCGCGTTAATGCTTTGAGCCAAGCTCTGAGTGAACAAAGCTTAGATCTTATTTTAGTGCCAGGCGGCGATGTTCATGTGCGGCCGGATTTGGTGAAAGCGATTGCCACACAACGCGTGCTCACACTTAATGATTCACGGTATATCTTGTTGGAACCGCCGCATGTAATTATGCCGCTGCGGTTGGAGGATTTAATTTTCAGTCTCGTGGCGGCTGGTTATGTTCCGGTGATCACACATCCTGAAAGATTGGCGTGGATTGAACATAATTATGCAGCCCTCGCGCGCATGGTTATGGCCGGGGCTTGGCTGCAAATTACCGCAGGCTCAATGACTGGCCGATTTGGTGGGCGCGCACAATATTGGACGCAAAAGCTTTTGCAAGATGGGCTGGTTCACATCATGGCAACCGATGCGCATAATCTTGGTTCAAGGCCGCCACGACTTGCTCATGCAATTGGTATTGCTGCGCGTGAGATTGGTCCAGCGGAAGCTCAGAGGCTTGTTTTCGATCGACCCCTTGCGGTGCTGCATAATCAAACTTTCGAAGCTCCACATTATTATCAGCAGCCTGCTGCTCACTGGAAAAGGGGCTGAGAACTATGCCGCACAGACATTTCATAGCTATGTTGATGCTGCTGGTTTCCATGAGTGGTTGTGCCAAACGCGCTGGCACTGAGTATATTACTCCGGCTGGTTTTAGTGCTGGAAAAACTGAACATGCACAAGTGATCACGGGCATTGCCGCGCAGGACGCAGCGCGTGTTTTTGCGACACGCGGCCAAGGCCACGCCGCTGCTGATGCTGATGACTACCGTATAACGCCATTAGATGTGTTAGAAGTGAGTGTGTTGGGTGCGCAAGATTTGAACCGCACCGTGCAAGTGAGTTCGAGTGGTAATATAACTTTGCCGCTTCTGCAAAGAGTTCGCGCCGGTGGACTTACGCCAAGCCAATTGGAAACCTCAATCGCTGATAAATTACGCGTGAGTTATATGCAGTCACCGCAGGTTTCGATTTTTGTAAAGGAATTTAACAGCCAACGTGTGACTGTTGATGGGGCTGTGATAAAACCTGGCATATTCCCCTTCAGCGGGCAGCTTAGCTTGATGCAAGCGATTGCACTTTCGCAAGGTGTGACCACCGTTGCTGATGTGAGTGCAATTCTTGTGTTCCGCACGGTTAATGGTGAGCGCAGCGCTGCACGCTTCGACTTGAAACAAATTCGAACGGGCCAAACTGCTGACCCTCTGCTGAAGGCAGGTGATATTGTGATGGTGGACGAGTCTGCATCGAAAACAATGTTGCGCACAGTTAAAGAAGCTCTGCCGCTCCTCAATGTTTTCCAACTGTTTAGTCTATAGAGAGCAAAAGCGTGAATCCCCCGCTAAACCATAATCACTTTGTATCTTCGGGCATGGACCGTTCACCAAATGCTCAGCGCGGACCTGAACAGGCTTTACCATATTTTGCACAATTTGCCGATGACCAAGAGGTTGCTGGAAAAATTGATCTGCAAAGATTGCTGTTCACAGCGCAAAAATATCGCGTGTGGGTTTTAAGTATTGCATCTGCCACTGTTTTAATTGCAGCAGCTTTGACCTTTTTTATGACGCCAATTTTCAGGGCAACTTCAAGCATTCAAATTGACCGCGAAACTGTTGATGTTGTGAATTTGAAAGGTGTACAGGCCGAGCAAGATCCATTTGCTGATGATTTCTATCAAACTAAATATGAATTGCTAGCGAGCCGCTCTCTGGCTGAGCGGGTGGCCCAAGCCCTCAATCTTTCCGAAGATAAATCATTCCAAACTGCCACACCCAGCATCAGGCACAATATTGAACGGCTGCTATTTGGAGATAGGGCTAATGTTGCCGCGTCAAAGGATTCTGATCAACGCCACCTGACGGATGTGGATTCCTTGCTCAATGGCGTTACCATTGCGCCCGTGCGTGGCAGCCGCATTGTCCGCATCAGCTTTGATCATCCGAATTCTGCGGTGGCTATGAAGATTGCCAATACCTATGCGCAAGTGTTCATAACGGACAATCTCGATCGACGCTATGAGGCAACCTCCTATGCGCGGAGCTTTCTTGAAGATCGGCTAAAGCAGCTCAAGGTTAAGCTGGAAGATTCAGAAAAGCAATTGGTGCGCTATGCTGAGAAGGAAGGCATTATCAATATTGGCGAGGATAAAAACTTAGCCTTGGTCGATCTTGAATCAATTAATGCCAAGCTGGCTGAAGCCCATGCCGCCAGAGTGAAGGCTGAGCTTTTGTGGAAGCGTGCACAAGCAACGGATGGTTTTGGTCTTAAAGAAATTCTAAGCAGTCCCACTATTCAAGACAATCGCAAGCAGCGCGCCAATCTTTCTGGGCAATATCAGCAGAAGCTTGCTATTTTTAAGCCTGCTTTTCCCGACATGGTGCAGTTGCGCAATCAGATTCAAGAACTTGATCGTCAAGCTGAGGCGGAAATCTATTCAATTAAATCGGCCATCGAATCATCATACCTCGCTGCCTCGCAAGAAGAAAAATCTTTGCAGGCGCAACTGGTTCAAACCAAAATCGATGTGACCACGCAACGCAACAGCAACATTGATTACACAATTCTAAAGCGCGAAACCGATACCAATCGTACGCTGTATGATGGCTTGTTGCAACGCTACAAAGAAATTGGTGTGGCTGGTGCGGTGGGAAATAATAATATTTCAGTGGTTGATTCGGCAATTCTACCCACCATTGCGCAATCGCCAAACTTAGCAAAAAATCTTGGTTTGGGCTTTGTGCTGGGCTTGATTTTTGGATTGGCTGCGGCTTTTGCTCGAGATTATTTTGACGATAGCTTTAAATCTCCCGCCGATATTGAACGCAGCATTGGCCTTAGCGTTTTAGGTGTTGTGCCAAAACCTGCGCCCGGTTTTGAAGTTGATGAAGAATTGCTCAATGCTCGCTCGGGTATGTCTGAGGCCATAAGGTCGCTGCGCACGGGCTTGCAATTTGCGAGCAGTGATGGCCTGCCAAAAACCATGCTGGTGACCAGCAGTCGCGCCTCGGAAGGCAAAACCACAACATCGATTGCGCTCGCAAAATCGCTGGCCAGCATCGGTCTGAATGTGTTGTTGATCGATGCCGATTTACGCAGCTCATCAGTTCATCGCAAGTTGGGTTGTAGCAATCAATTGGGCTTGAGTAATTATTTAGCGGGCAAGAAAACGGCGCAAGAAGTTGTGCAGACAACAGACACCAAGGGCTTCTATGTCATGCCATCAGGGCCTACCCCCTCTAACCCAGCTGAATTGCTTTCGGGTGTGGGCATGATGTCTCTGATGAAAGTGTGCACCAAGTCATTTAACTTTATCATCATTGATGGCCCACCTATTTTAGGTTTGGCTGATGCACCGCTTTTGGCCAGCATTGCAAAAGCCACATTGCTGGTTATTGCGGCGAGCGAAACGCGGCGTAACACCACGCGCATTGCCTTGAAGCGTTTGCAAATGGCAAGAGGCAATGTGATTGGTGCCTTGCTCAGCAAGTTTGATGCCGACCAAGCCGGTGATGGTTATGGCTATGGCTATACCGGCTATGACTACTATAGTTACGGTTCGGATGATGCCAAACATGAAGCGGCATAATCCCGGCACAGCTTTGCAAGTGCGGAAACTGAATGGACTCCTGCTGTCTTGGGCCGGGCATTTTTTAATTTTCTTGAGTTTACTTCTGCTGCCAAGGTTTGAGCTGCGGCCCGCTTTGACGCCTGAAATGCTGGCAAAGTTTTCAGACGCAGAACGGGCTGCGCGCACCGCACTTGAAATCGATACTATGGTGGCTGAGCCCTTGGAAAGTTCCAGCCTCAATAACCTTGCTTTATTGGAAAAATACAATGGCGATATTAGAGGCGCAGAAAAATTCTCTACGTTAGCAGCAGCCCGCAGCGCGCGCGATGGTGTGGCGCAATCTGCGTTGATCGATAGCCAAATTGCACGAGGGCAATTTTCTGATGCGCTAATTCACATTGATGGTCTGTTGCGTGCACAGCCTGCGCAAACACCGCAGGTGTTTTCTGTAGTTTTGGCTCTGACCAAACAACCAGGCGGTTTGCTGCCTGTTGTTAATATGTTGGCAAGTGATCCCCCGTGGCGGCGGAATTTTTTCAACTTTGTAAGTGCGGATCGTTCGCAAGTGGATGTGGTTTACTCACTTCTTGCTGAGATGCGAGATAGAAGAGTTCATCTTGCTGATGGAGAAATTCGTGGCTTTCTAAAAAATCTAATTGATCAAAAAAATATCGAAAAAGCTTATTTTGTTTGGCTTGATTTTTTGAACGAAAAGCAGCTGCGCAATGTAAAGCTGATCTATGATGGGGAATTTACCGAGCGGCCGCAAAACTTATTTTTTGACTGGACTGTGCGAGACATAGCTGGTGTTAGCGTTTCTCAAGTAGCGCGGATTGGGGGGCAGAATAATCAAACCCTGATGCTAGATTTTGCTTTGGCCAAACCCAGCGCAAATCTTATTGAGCAATATGTTTTGTTGCCGCCTGGGAATTATGTTTTGAATGCTGAGGTGAATTCTAAAAATTTTAAATCAGATAATGCTTTGCAATGGCAGATCCGTTGTGCAGAGAAAACATCTGGTCAGATACTTATTAGCAGCGCCACTGGTGCTGCTGGTTGGACAAAGGTGGAAAGTAATTTCTCGGTGCCGGAGTTAAATTGCGCCTATCAAAAATTGATTTTGCGGCTCGCTGAACCTTTGAGTGTGCAGAAGGCATTATCGGGGCAAATCTATTTTGACAAGCTGCGCGTGGTAAGGAAGCTTTGACATGGTGATGATGTCTTCTTACCAACCGCAGAGCCAAGAACTTAAAATTGGTGTAATGCAACCCGTAAAGCGCTCGCTGTTAAGTTTGATGCGGGTGCAAATTGCTATTGTCATTGTTATTCAGTTGCTTGGAATTTATTTGCCCTTGTTGGTTGCGCTGCCAGTTACAATGTTGCGCTGGGATAGCGCTTGGATTCCGCTGATTTATGAAACCGTGGTATGGTCTTCAGTGGCCGCTGTTTTTGGGTTTGTTCTGATGCGGCAACTTACGATCTATCCTGGTAAACATAGTGTTTCATATATTCTGCCGTGCCTGCTGTTTTCTTATAGTTCTGTAGCGTTCATCATGTTTCTCTTGCGCACAGATTATTCGCGCTATGTGATTGTTGCTAGCTTTTTGACAGTATCGGTTTGGCTGCATATTGAATATCGTTTGCGCGAGCATCACTTCTTGCCGCTGCTTGCCATCATCCCCAATGGCAACCAACGCCGCATAACGGATATTGCGGCAGCGCGGTGGATATTGCTGGAAAACCCTTCGATTCAATTGCACGGTGTTGAAGGTGTGGTGGCTGATCTTTCGGCCCATATGGGAAAATCTTGGGAGCGCTTTATTGCAAAATGCGTTTTGGCCGGAATTCCGGTTCATGATGTGAAGAGTGTTATGGAATCACTTACCGGGCGAGTGGACATTGAATACCTGTCGGAAAATAGTTTTGGTTCAGTGCTGCCATCCAGTATTTATTTGCGCATGCAGCGCGCTCTTGATGTTGTTTTAGCTATTATTTTGTTGCCGACTTTTGCGGTCATCATAGTAATTGCTGCTCTAGCAATTAAACTTGAAAGTGCGGGGCCAGCATTTTTCACGCAACCGCGCATGGGGTTTCGCGCACGGGTATTCACCATTTATAAATTACGCAGTATGCGCATGGATGTGGCAACGGGCAAAGATTTTACCGAAGAGAATGATCCGCGCATTACCAAGGTGGGGCGCTTCATTCGCAAATATCGCATTGATGAATTGCCGCAGATAGTCAACATCCTAAAAGGTGAGATGAGTTGGATTGGGCCCAGACCGGAATCATTAAGGCTGGCAGATTGGTATGCCAATGATATTCCATTTTATATTTACCGGCATGCGGTGCGGCCCGGCCTTTCAGGATGGGCGCAGGTGATGCAAGGCAATGTGGCAGAAGTTGATGCGGCCACTGTAAAGCTGCAATTTGATTTCTACTATATTAAGCACTTTTCACCATGGTTAGATTTATTGATTGTATTGAAAACCATACAAACCATGCTATCGGGATTTGGCTCGCGATAGTTTAGAGGCGTTTGTAGAAATCATGAAATTGGCAGTTATTGGCACTGGCTATGTGGGGCTCGTTTCGGGGGCGTGTTTTTCGCATTTTGGATTTGTTGTCGCTTGCGTTGATCAAGATGCGGCGAAAATTGCAGCACTCGAATCTGGCATCATTCCAATTTATGAACCTGGCTTGGAGAGTGTTGTGGGGCGCAGCCGCCTCAATGGAAACTTGAGCTTCACCACCGATCTTGCTGCAGCGGTTAATGGCGCTGAGGCTGTGTTTATTGCAGTGGGCACACCAACCAAGGCAGGTGAAGATGAGGCTGACCTCACTTATGTTTTTGAAGCCGGGCGGCAGGTGGCGCGCCTCATTTCATCTTATACTGTGGTGGTGATCAAATCGACAGTGCCAGTTGGAACGGCGACCAAACTACGCGCAATTATGCTTGAAGCAAATCCCGCAGCGCAATTTGATGTGGCTTCCAATCCAGAATTTTTGCGCGAGGGCAGTGCGGTTGACGATTTCTTGCATCCAGACCGCGTGGTGATTGGGGTAAATTCGCCTGAGGCTGAGAAGGTGATGCGGAATTTGTATCAACCGCTTTCGGCCAGTGCTGTGCCAATGGTGGTTACATCTTCAGAGTCAGCCGAGCTCATTAAATATACTGCTAACTGTTATCTTGCGATGCGCATTGGCTTTGTTAATCAAGTGGCTGATCTTTGCGAAACCGTTGGGGCGGATATTCGTGAAGTAGCTTTGGGAGCCGGACTCGATAAGCGCATTGGGTTACATTATTTTGCACCCGGCCCCGGCTTCGGTGGGTCATGTTTTCCAAAAGACACCCGCGCTATGATTGCCATGGCGCGCGAACACAAGGTTCCGGTTTCGATTATTGAAGATGTGGTTGCCGCCAATGAACGCCGCCGCGTTTCAGTGGCGCAGCGTGTGGCCGCCGTGTTGGGCAGTGCGGTTAAAGAGAGTAAAATAGCCATTCTTGGCATCGCCTTCAAAGCAGATACTGATGATATTAGAGATGCTCCGGCGCTTGAAGTTATTCCGGCGTTGCAAGCGGTGGGGGCCAAAATTTCAGTTTTTGATCCAGCTGCCATGGAGCATGGGCGCAAGGTCTTCACCAATGTTCAGTGGTGTGAAGATATGTATAGTGCTGCAAAGAATGCCGATGCCATTGTGGTGTTGACGGAATGGAATGAATTTAGGGGTGTCGATTTTGTCAAACTTAAAAATGCCGTGCGCGGGGCGGTGATTTTCGACTTCCGCAATCTCTATCAGCCAGATGATGTTGTGAAAGCTGGTTTCTCATATCATTCGCTGGGCCGCGCCAGCCGCTCAGCCGTTTAAGGATTGTTCGTTTGTCTGATCATCATCATATTCTTGTAACTGGCGGTGCTGGATTTCTTGGCTCGCATTTGGTGGACCGATTGCTTAGCGATGGCCATTCGGTTGTTTGCCTTGATAATCTTTTTACTGGCAGTGTTGCTAACCTTGCGCATCATAAAAATAATCCACGTTTGCACTTTATTGAACATGATGTGACCACGCCCTTAAATCTCAAAGTGGATTTGATTTATAATTTAGCCTGCCCGGCCTCGCCAGTGCATTATCAAGCCGATGCGGTGCGAACTTTGAAGACCAGTGTTCTTGGTGCCATCAACATGTTAGATTTGGCGCGCGAAAATGGGGCGCGCATTTTTCAAGCTTCAACCAGTGAAGTTTATGGCGACCCTGAAGTGCACCCGCAACCTGAATCTTATTGGGGCAATGTGAACCCGCATGGCATCAGGTCTTGTTATGATGAAGGCAAGCGCTGTGCTGAATCATTGTTCTTTGATTATCACCGCCAATATGGCGTTGAGATTAAAGTGGCGCGCATTTTCAACACGTATGGTTCGCGTATGCACCCGCAAGATGGGCGCGTGGTTTCCAATTTCATTGTGCAAGCCCTGGGCGGCGAAGACCTGACGATTTATGGTGATGGCGAGCAGACCAGATCATTTTGTTATGTTGATGATTTGATCGAAGGCTTTGTTAGGTTAATGAATAGTAAAGCCGATGTGACCGGACCTGTGAACCTTGGCAACCCAAATGAATTTACAATGCTGGAACTTGCTGAAAAAGTGCTGCATTTAACCAGCTCAAATTCAAAGCTGGTGCATTTGCTGTTACCATCTGATGATCCGCAGCAGCGCTGCCCGGATATTTCGCTGGCCATGGCTGTGCTGAATTGGAAGCCGAAAGTTGAACTTGAAAACGGTTTGGTAAAGACTATCGCCTATTTTCAGTCTTTGAAGGGTTGAAGGGCTGCGTTTGCGGTGCTTTATTTAGGAATGTTTTTAGATGTCTTTGGTTCCGCGCCAGGATCTGGTTGCAAACACACTTGCCTATGAGCAGTTGCCATTGGTGAAGGCCACGGGTTTTCGCGAGTATGATGCGCGTTGGGTGTTTGAGAAAGATGTTAATCTTTATGGCATTCAAGCGATTGGTTTAGGCCTTGCAACACTTTTGCATGAGCGCGGTGTTTCCCCTCATATTGTGGTAGGCCATGATTTTCGCAGTTACTCAGGTGCCATTAAACAAGCCATGATTGTTGGGCTTATGAACGGCGGCTGCACGGTGCATGACATTGGCATGGCGATGACGCCGATGGCTTATTTTGCGCAGTTTGCATTGGATGTGCCTGCGGTTGCAATGGTGACGGCTTCGCACAACGATAATGGCTGGACCGGTATTAAGATGGGCATGAACCGCCCACTTACCTTTGGGCCCGATGAAATGCTGACACTGAAATCGCTTGTGATGGAAGGGCGCGGGGCTTCGCGGGCTGGTGGGGCTTTGGTTCGCGTTGAGGGTTTGTTTGAAAAATATAAAACTGATCTCATCAAAGGGGGCAAGATTTCGCGCAAACTTAAAGTGGTGGCGGCGTGTGGCAATGGCACTGCAGGGGCTTTTGCGCCGGACGTTTTGCGGGCCATTGGATGCGAAGTGATCGAGGTTGATTGCGCATTAGATCACAGCTTTCCAAACTATAATCCCAACCCTGAAGACATGAAGATGCTACATGCGATGGGCGACGCTGCGAAGGCGCATGGCGCTGATTTGGCCTTGGGCTTTGATGGTGATGGCGACCGTTGTGGTGTGGTCGATAATGAAGCCCATGAAATTTTCGCCGACAAAGTGGGCGTGATGCTGGCGCGTGATATTGCCAACCAAATTGAAAATGCAAAATTTGTTGTGGATGTTAAATCCACGGGGCTGTTCAAATCTGATGCAGTTTTAAAGGGGCTTGGGGCCACCGTTGATTATTGGAAAACTGGGCATTCTTATATCAAACAGCGCACCACTGAGCTTGGGGCTGTTGCTGGTTTTGAAAAATCTGGACATTTCTTTTTCCGCGCACCCTATGGTCATGGCTATGATGATGGTTTGGTTTCGGCTATCGCCATTTGCCGGATGCTGGACCGCGCACCGGATAAGACGATGGCAGATCTTTACCGCGCTTTGCCGCAAACATTCGCCACGCCCACCATGTCTCCGCATTGCGCTGATGAAGTTAAATATGGTGTGGTGAAAGATTTGATTGCGCGCATTGAAACTCATGCAGCATCGGGCTTGCACATTGCGGGGCAAGCAATTTCTGAAATCAACAAAGTGAATGGTGTGCGTTTTGGCTTTGCTGATGGCAGTTGGGGCTTGATCCGCGCGTCGTCCAATAAGCCAGAATTGGTTATCGTGTGTGAGAGTGTTTCATCCGATCAGCACATGCGCGAGATTTTCCGCTTTATTGAATCTGAGCTAGCGCGCTTTCCAGCCATCGGTGAGTTTAACCAGAAGATTTGATGATGGCTGAAAAAATCATTCCAGTTATTTTGAGCGGTGGGGCAGGCACAAGGCTATGGCCATTGTCGCGTAACGCAAAGCCCAAACAGTTTTTGCGCTTTGGGTCTGAATATTCACTGATGCAAGAAACGGTGCTGCGGTGTTCGTCCAATATTTTTGATTCGAAGCCAATTATTGTTTCGGGTGAAAGCCAGAGGTTTTTGATTGCTGAAGACTTGCGTGAGATTTCCGTGCGAGCCGATATTATTTTGGAACCGATGCGCCGCGATTCTTGTGCGGCCATTGCTGCGGGATGTTTGCAAGCTTTGCAGCGCTCACCTGATGCGCTGGTGTTTATTTTGGCAGCAGATCATAAAATTCCAGATGCCGCTGCGTTTTCAGCTGCTGTAGCCCAAGCTAAGACTGATGCAGAAGCAGGCAACCTTACAACATTTGGCATCAAGCCTACTTATGCAGCAACGGGCTATGGCTATATAAAACCGGGTGCGCAATTACGCGCTGGGGGCAGTTGTACTCTCGAAAAATTTGTTGAGAAGCCAGATGCGGTGAAGGCCGAGGAATATGTGCAATCTGGCTATTTGTGGAACAGCGGAAATTTTTTGTTTTCGGCAAAAGTTTTTCTGGATGAGTTGCAGGAGTTTGCGCCCCAAGTTTTGAGCGCGGTGCAAGAGGCATTTTCCGGGGCTCGCCGCGAGACCGATTTTGTGTGGTTAGAAACTGAAGGCTTTGCCCGCTCCCCAAAAATTTCGGTTGATTATGCCGTGATGGAAAAAACCGATCGCGCGGCGGTGTTTGCAGTTGATTATTCTTGGAATGATATTGGTTCATGGGATGCAGTGCACGACCTGTTGAAGCTTGATGCCTATAATAATGCTGTGCAAGGGCAGGGTGTGATTATGCAGGGAAAAAATAATCTCGTTCATAGCGATAGCATTCTGACAGCGCTGATCGGTGTTGATGATGTGGTGGTGGTGGCAACTGCGGATGCAATTTTGGTGACCAAGCGCGGCCACAGTGAAAATGTGAAAAATCTCGTGGGTGAACTCAAAACCCGTAATTTTAAGGAAGCAGACTGATGACGAAGACTGGTATGGGCAAAACGGCATTAATTACGGGCATTACCGGGCAAGATGGTGCCTATCTCGCTGATCTGCTTTTGGCCAAAGGCTATGCGGTGCATGGGGTGAAGCGGCGCTCGTCATCGTTTAATTCGGGGCGCATTGATCATATTTATCAAGATCCGCATGAAAACAACGTTCATTTCAAATTGCATTATGGTGACATGACAGATTCAACCAATCTCATTCGCATTGTGCAGGAAACGCAACCTGATGAGATCTATAACTTGGCCGCGCAAAGCCATGTGCAGGTGAGTTTTGAAACTGCCGAATATACCGCCAACGCCGATGGCATTGGCACGCTGCGCTTGCTGGAAGCCATTCGCCTGCTCGGCCTTGTGAAGAAGACACGGTTTTATCAAGCTTCTACCTCTGAACTTTACGGCTTGGTGCAGGAGGTGCCGCAGCGTGAAACCACGCCGTTCTATCCGCGCTCGCCTTATGCGGCAGCGAAACTTTATGCTTACTGGATCACCGTGAATTACCGCGAGGCTTATGGCATGCACGCTTCGAATGGCATTCTGTTCAATCACGAAAGCCCGATCCGTGGTGAAACTTTTGTTACGCGAAAAATTACGCGCGCCGTTGCTGCGATAAAACTTGGCCTGCAAGAAAAACTCTACCTTGGAAACATGGATGCCAAGCGCGATTGGGGTCATGCGCGTGATTATGTTGAAGGCATGTGGCGCATGGTGCAGCAGGATGTTGGTGATGATTATGTTCTGGCCACTGGGGAGACTCATCCGGTTCGTGAATTTGTGGAGAAGGCCTTTGCCGAAGCAGGAATCACCATCGAATGGAGGGGTGTTGGTGTTGCTGAGAAGGGGCGAGATAAAGCCACTGGCAAAATTTTGGTTGAAGTTGATCCACGTTATTTCCGTCCAACCGAGGTAGAATTATTAATTGGTGATCCTGCTAAGGCCAAAGCAAAATTGGGCTGGACGCCGACCACAACATTTGAGGCATTGGTGGGTGAAATGGTGCGGGCTGATTTGAAGTTGGTGGCGCATGAAGCGGGCACGCGCCGGCCCGATGAAGACCGGACAAAATAATCACATGAAAATCTCTGTGCTCACTGTGTGCTATAACGCGCAAGAAACAATCCGGCAGACGCTGGATAGTTTCTGCGCGCAAAGCCATGGGAGCCGCGAGATGATTGTGATTGATGGGGCTTCGCGTGACAACACTGTTGCCATTGCGCGCGAATATAAAAGTGATTTCATCCGTGTGATTTCGGAACCTGACCAGGGCATGTATGATGGGCTGAATAAAGGCCTGAAACTTTATTCTGGTGATGCCTTTGGGGTGCTGAATGCCGATGATGCTTATCATCATGTGGATGTGTTGACGCAAGTTGCTGAGGGCCTTCAGCGTGCGCCTATCGTGCAGGGGCATTTGGATTTTGTCGCCGATCACGACGCTAAAAGTATCGTTCGTCACTGGCAAGGTGAGCAGCGGCCAGCAAATGGCTTTAAATCGGGCTGGATGCCTGCTCACCCCACATTTTATGTGCGGCGTGAAGTGGCCGATGCCGTGGGTGAGTTTGATTTAGCACTCGATTGCGCTGCTGATTATGATTGGATGCTGCGGGCCATTGATGTGTTTGGATTTGAAGTTACTCTGCTTGATTCCGTTTTGGTTGATATGAAAATGGGCGGCAAGAGCACCAAGGATATGCTAGCGCAGATCAGGCATAATCTTGAAGCCCTGTCTGTGCGGCAGCGCTGGCTTGATGCTGGGATGATTGACTATGCGTTGCTAGCAAAACCTTTGCGCAAGATTGGGCAATTTATTTCGCCGGCAAAACGTAAAGTGAATGGACGATAGTGTGTTTGATTTGAAAGCAAAGCGCGTGTGGGTTGCCGGGCACCGGGGCATGGTGGGCTCAGCATTGGTGCGACGCTTGGCTTTGGAAGACTGTTCGGTTCTCACTGTAGGCCGCGATCAAGTTGATATGCGCAGGCAGGTTGACGTTGAAAATTGGATGACTTCTCATAAGCCGCAAGTGGTTTTTTTGGCGGCTGCCAAGGTGGGTGGCATTAACGCCAATAATATCTATCCGGCCGAATTTCTTTATGAGAATTTGATGATTGAGGCCAACATCATTCACGCTGCTTACAAAGTGGGTGTGGAGAAATTGGTTTTTCTGGGCTCCACTTGCATCTATCCAAAATTGGCACTGCAACCGATTGCTGAAGAGTCACTGCTCACAGGGCCGCTGGAACCCACTAATGAGTGGTATGCGATTGCGAAGATTGCGGGCATTAAATTATGCCAAGCGTATCGGAAGCAATATGGGTGTGATTTCATCGCAGCTCAGCCCACCAATCTTTATGGGCCGGGCGATAATTATGATTTGGCTAATAGCCATGTGTTGCCAGCACTTTTGCGCAAAGCCCATGAAGCTAAATTGCGTGGTGATCCAACTTTTACAGTGTGGGGTTCCGGCACGCCCTTGCGTGAGTTTTTGCATGTCGATGATTTGGCGGATGCTGTTGTGCATTTGGCAAAAAATTTCGATGGTGATAGTCATGTTAATGTGGGCTCCGGACAAGAAGTTTCTATTCGCAAACTTGCGGAAATGATTTGTGCCGAAGTTGGGTTTAAGGGTCAGTTGGATTTTGATGCAACCAAGCCTGATGGCACACCGCGCAAGCTCTGTGATGTGAGCAAGTTGAAAGCACTCGGTTGGGACGGCGCGCGAGATTTAAAAACAGGTTTAACCCAGACCTATGCGAATTTTCTAACGCGCGCCGAGAGCTCACAATGACCAAAGCACTCCGCATTGCGCAAATTGGATTTAACCGGGCGGGCACCAGTTCGATCTCTGATTTTTTGCGCCGCGCTGATTTTAAGTGTGTTGATCACACGTTTGATCGCGGCGTGCATAAAGGCCAATGCGTTGCAGTTTTGATTGAGGAAAATATCGCGGCAGGCCGCAAGCCTTTGGCAGGACTTGATGAGTGGCAGGCTTTCACCGATATGGAATATGTGACACCAGATGCCGCGATTTATGCGCAGAAGAGATTTCGTGAAATTGCCAAAGCGCATCCTGAAGTGAAATTCATTTTGAACTTGCGCGACAAACAAGATTGGTTGCAGAGCCGGGCGAAATTTGGGGGCTATCTTTCAACATGCGCTGACGCGGCAAAAGCTTCAGAGCCTGAAATGCTAAATATATGGTCTAAAGAATGGGATGACCATATTGCGGCGGTCAAAGATTATTTTACACCTGAACGATTATTGATTTTGAACATTGATCAGCCAGATGAAGTTGCTTTGTGCAAATTTGTTGGCCTTGATCATGTAATTGGGTTGCGCCAGAAAAACAAAGCGCCACGCGGGCCTGTGTCAAAATATTTGCAAAGCTTTGCATTTAAATCTGTGGCCTCTTTATTCCCGCAACGATTTAAAAACTGGATCAAAAACTATTGAATCTGTCCATGACCAAATTTAATGCGGTTGTGAAGCTGATGACCAGCTTGTTGCGCACCAAATATTTTATAGTGATTGCAGAAGTTTTTTTGATGACACTATTAACGCTGTCGTCCTTCTCACTTTTGGTGCGGCTTACAGATGTTAAAGTAATTGGGTTTTGGGTGTTGCTCAATTCACTTTTAAGTTTTTCTAAGATTGCCGATTTTTGGTCTGCAGGACTTGTCACGTTTGTGGCCGAAGACGTTGCTCGCGGGAACGAAGAAAAAGCGAGCCGCCTCGTTTCAACTTCTATGCTCACGGCCGCAATTGGCTTTCTAACTATTGTTCTAATGGTTGGGTTTGGACTCAACCTGTTTGCCGATCACATTCCCGGTGTGGATGACGCAAAATTGGTGCGAAGTGTTTTGCCTTTGATGTGTGTGACGTTCTGGTTAAGCACTGTGGCTGCAACCTATCAGGTTGGATTTTTGGGTTTTAACCGCCCCCTTCTGAAACTGATTCAAAATGTTGGCGGCAGCTTGGTGTTTCTCATTCTATCGGTTGTGTTGGTGCCACAATTTGGGCTTTGGGGCATATTGTTTGCGCAAGCTGTGCAGGGCTTTTTGATGCTTTGTTTTGGTCTCTTGGTGTTTCATGGGTTCATGACCAAGTCTTCGCCGCTTGCATGGAGCAATGCCGAATTTAAAAAGTTGAGCCACTATGGTGGTAAGGCAACTATAGTCGGGTTTTTACAATTGGCGACTGAGCCACTTATTCGCCTATTGGCCAGCTATTTTGGTGGGCTTTCAGCTGTGACGCTTGTCGAACTGGCAACACGCATGATTGTTGCGGTGCGCGGGCTCATCATGTCTGTTGGGCAATTGTTGGTTCCGGCCTTTGCGCGGGCTTCACTGCAAGATCAAGAAGAGACTGCAAAACTTTATGCTCATGCAAAACGAGTTTTTATTTTGGTTACTGTACCAGTTTTAGCTTGCTTGTTATGTGTGGCCCCTTTGCTGGAACGGGCAATGCTGGTTAAACCAACGCCTGAATTCCTGCCGATGGTGTGGATGCTCAGCTTTGGCTGGGGCGTGAATATTGTTACGGCGCCAGCTTTCTTTCTGCTGACCGGTCGCAGAAGATTGCGCCCGTTGTTTTGGAATAGGCTGTTAATGCTTCTTTCTGTGTTGGTTTTTGGCGCTTTGGGCGGGCAGTTTTTTGGAATTTTGGGTGTGACATTTGGCGTTACTATTGGATTGGTTTCTGCATCGCTTTTTGTATCTGGCGCGGCGCGTGAGTTTGAAACTGCTGGCAGATCAAACGCAAATATGGCGTTTCGCCTCTCGTTGATATATCCCTTGGTGCTTGCACTTCTGACCAATGCGAGTTTTTTGGTTTTAGCCAAGAATGGATTTTCGGTGTGGGTTTTGGCTTCGACTTCTGCTGTTGGCCTGCTTGCGGTAATGATTGTTGCGGTGACAAGTTTGCCAATAAATCTCTTAAAGGTTGGCGGTGTTGGTAATGCCGAATTTGAAGAAGAGCTGATATAAAAGCATTGATTCTTTGATTCGGGGAAACTGCAGCTGAGCATGGTTTTTCACTCGCCCACTTTTCCGGCCACGCAAAGCCGTGACTCTCATCTTGTGCGGACAGCAGAGGTGAGTGTGGGCTTTTTGCTTTTTCTATTTGTATTATTTGCTGCTTATGGCCCGGCTTTTGGTTTTTCTGGCCAATTGCGTTATGTTGAAGCCACATTGCTGGTTGTTGGCCTGTTTTATTATAATAAATTTATTGATCGTGTCGATGCACTGGAGTGGAAGCTGAGCGGTTTGTTCTTGCTCACAGCGGCCGCACAATTGATTTCAAATGTTGTCAATCATGCACCCATGGCATCTTCGATTGCCCGCATAGGAACTTATGTTTTGCTGGCAGCACTCATTCCGGTTGTGGCCGTTTTGGTGAACCGTGACTGGCGGCGGATGTTGGCGGTTATTTTTGGTTATGGTGTATCTTATGTGGTCGTGTGGTATAGCGGCAGTGTTGTTTCTGATACATTTGAACAATTGCCGTGGCGGCTTGGGCTTGGAGCTGCAGTTACTCTCATCGTTGTGGCGCTTTTTGGGTTGATACCACGCGCACGGTTGGCGCTCACATTAGCCCTATTCGGACTTTCAGCTTTGCATCTTTATCTGAGCAGCCGCTCACTTGCAGCGATTACTTTATTGGTTGCATTGCTTTGTTTGGTATCCACGTTTTGGGGGCGAGCAAGACCTGCCGAATTTAAAGTGCGATCATTTATCGCTGTCATTCTTTCACTGAGCCTGTTTGCTTATATTGGCCCGGTTGCAATTGGCTGGATGGCCAATGCACAGTTGTTGCCAGAAAACTTAGTTACAAAAAACCAATTGCAGGCCGCAAATAGCTATGGGTTTTTGGCGGCTGCACGGCCTGATACTTTTACCGCACTCTATGCGATCGGCAAGCGTCCGCTGCTTGGCTATGGCTCTGGGGTTTTTGATGCTGAAGTGTTTTCATTTTATGCCGAAGTGAATGCTGCAAGTTATCGCGATGCGCATTTGTCGCGCAGCGTGTTTAAAAATATTTACAAACAAGATTGGTTGCAAGGTATTCCGAGTCACAGCCACCTGTTTGGTGCCTGGGCTGACGCTGGAATCTTTGCGGCATTGAGTTGGTTCTTTGTCTTATGGATTGATTTGAAGATGCTAGCGAGACTGTGGCGCTGGGGCCATCCGCTGGCACCCTTGTTTGCATTCGTTGGCATTGCCACTTTATGGGACGTGTTGTTTTCGCCGGGGCCAATTCGCCTCGACATAGCTATTCGATTGGTGATTATGGCCACAGCGTTTCGATATTTTGATCAGCAAGACGCAGTGGCGCGGCGACTTTTGCGATGACCAAACCACTCGTTTCAATCGTCACAATTTCCTATAATCAGCGACAGTTTTTGCGACAAACAATTGAGTCTGTGCTAGCGCAAAAAACCGGTGACGTTGAATATATAATCGTTGATGCCGGATCACGCGATGGCAGCATGGAATTGATTGCTGAATATGATGACAAGATTGACCATGTGATTGCAGGTCCAGACCAAGGACCGGCCGATGGTTTGAATAAGGGCTTTGCAAAAGCTTCTGGCGATATTGGTTATTTTTTAAACTCTGATGATTTTTTGATGCCACATGGCTTGGCAGTGATGCGGCAGTTTTGGACGCGGCCTCAATCAGTTAATGTGTTGTTGTGTGGCACTTGGATGGTTGATCAACAGGGAGTTCCGTTGCGCGAGTTACAGCCCACTGCGCGTGGCCTGCAAAGCCTGTTGAATGGCACTGGTCAAATGGTGCAGCAAGGCATGAGCTTTAAACTTGATACGTTCAGAAAAATCGGCGGCTTCAATATACAAAATCGCACGTGCTGGGATTTGGAATTGCTCTGTGGACTTTTGCATGATGGTGCGGCAGTCGCATTTCTGCATGATCGCATTGGTGCCTTTAGATTGCATGGTGAAAGCTTGACCAGCGGTGCTGCGGGAGCAAAGCATGAGGTGAGATACCTGGCCGATATAGCGCGGTTGTGCCAAGAGTTCGGCGTGAAGCCGGTGCAGCAATCTCGCCTCTTGCGGCACTTAAAATTGCCGCATAAATTGTTTGATCATTTGATCCCTTCGCGCATGGCTAAGAGATTTGCGGCTGATTGTGTAAGCCATGAAAGCTAGGCCGCTTGTGGTTTTTATGTGGGCGGGCCTTCCCGATTATGGTGCACGGCTGATCCGGGCCTTTATCGAGAGTGGCACGGCGGAAGTTCAGGTGATAGCAACGCTGCCTTCGGTTCCAATTCTAGGCATGGAGCAATCTTTAGGGCAGGCAGTTCTTTGGATTAAAGACGATGCGCCAGTCACATGGCAAAGCTTGGGCCTTCGCGTTCCTGATGTTTTGTTTCAAGGCGGATGGGCGCAAGCCTCATTCAGGTCACTTGCTGCTGAGGCGCGCTCGCAAGGTAGCAAGATCGTTTTGATGAATGATCAGAATTGGCAGGGTGGATTGCGTCATCGGATCGTGGATCCGCTGCGCTACCGTGCCAAATATTTGAAAAAATTCGATGCTGCCTTTGGGCCTGGTAAAAGTGGAGCGCGTTATGCGCGAGCTATGGGTTTTCCACCATCACGAATAGTAACCGGGCTTTATGGCGCAGACCCAATTGTGTTTTATGGCGGGTCACCTTTGAAGCTGCGGCCCAAGTCTTTTCTGTTTATTGGCCAATTGATCGCTCGCAAAAATATTTTGAATTTGGTGCAAGCGTTTTTAAAAATTGCGGTGGAATTTCCGGATTGGAAATTGATTATATGCGGAAGCGGAAAACTTCAGCCGCAAATTCCGGTCCACTGGCAAATTCAGGTGCAAGGGTTTGTGCAACCTATAGAGCTTGCCGAAAAATTGCGGCTGAGCCGGTGTTTGGTTTTGCCTTCGCTTGAAGAACATTGGGGCTTGGTGGTGCATGAGGCCGCTTCCTGTGGCTGTGCTTTGGCACTGTCAAACACCGTTGGCAGTGCTGTTGATTTTACGACCGAGACATTTAACCCGCGCGATTTGAAAGCGATGGAAAATGCATTGCGGCGCATTGCTGCTTGGACTGACGAGGAGTGGGAGAGGGCTGATACAACCTCTCGTCAGGCGGCGCAACAGTTTGGGCCGGCGCAATTTGCACGCTCGGTTCAGCACCTAGTTGATGAACTTTTAAAATGAAGATCATCCATGTTGCACCTTCATTGGAAGATCAGGCTTCTGGCATAGCAACGGTTGTTCCGGCTTTTGCGCAAGCTGCGGGCCACATGGGCCATGATGTTGAATTGTTTTCCTTGGGGCCACGCGGTGTGGTGGCGCGTGCTGGTTTTACCCAGCAGAAATTTGAAGTGGATTGGCCACAAGTGCCGATTTTGAGTAAGCTGCAATCATCAACGCTCATGCAGGCTGTTTTGCTTGCGGCACCTTGCGATGTGATTCACGCTCATGGCTTGTGGGGCATGGCTGGCATTTATGCGGCACGCGCTAAGGCCGCTCACAAAAGCAAACTCATCATCAGCCCGCATGGCATGTTGGCGGCTGATGCATTGCGTTATTCGCCGTGGCGCAAGAAAATATTTTCTGCGCTGTTGCAAAATCGAGCGCTGGCTGCGGCGGATTTATTTCATGCCACAAGTGCGGCTGAGGTTGATGATATTCGCCGCACCGGATGGACACAGCCTGTGGCTTTGATTGCGCCGGGCATTGATGTTTTGGATGTGCCGGTTACGAGCCCGCAAAAACTCCGCACAATCCTTTATGTGGGTCGTGTTCACCCGATCAAGCGCTTGGGTGATTTGCTCGATGTGTGGCGCGAATTATCTATTCAGCACCCGCTGTGGCGCATCCGCATTGTGGGGCCGGATGATACGACTGAAGCACTGTATCTCAAGCAGCGTATTGGGTTAGAAAAGCTGGAGCGGATTAGCATTGAACCTCCGTTGTTTGGTGCCAACAAAGCGGCGGCCTATGCCGAAGCGGATCTTTTTGTGTTGCCCTCGCAATCGGAAAATTTTGCGATGGTTGTGGCCGAAGCCTTGGCGCACGGCGTTCCGGTTATATGTTCTAAAGGTGCGCCGTGGGCAGGCCTTGAAACTGAACGCTGTGGCTGGTGGAGCGATATTGGGTCAGAACCTTTGCGCGGCGCAATGAACACAGCACTGCAATGCCCGCGCCTAATTTTGCGCCAGATGGGAGCGCGCGGGCGCGCTTGGATGGCGCGTGATTTTTCGTGGGGCGCAGTGGCACAGAAGTTAAACAGCACCTATCAATGGATGGTTGAGGGCGGGGATCGCCCAGATGTTGTCAAGGAGACTGGCCGATGATGGATGTGACGCAAAATCGTGCCGCGCAGAAATGGACTAGGCAAGAAAAAATGGGCCGCGTACTTTGGGCTATGGCGCGGCCTGTGTTTCGATTGACCCCGCGTCCGTTGTGGATTTTACGGGTTTGGCTGCTGAGATTATTTGGTGCCAAAATTGGCAGCGAAGTTCACATTTATCCCACGGTGCGCATCACTATCCCTTGGAATTTAAACATTGGTGAGCAGGTAGCAATTGGTGAGCACGCAATTCTTTACGCGTTGGGCCCAATTACCATTGGTCCACGCACGGTTATTTCACAATATAGTCACCTCTGCGCTGGCACCCATGATTATCGTGATCCGGCATTTCCACTTTTAAAAACACCAATCGAAATTGGCGCTGACGTGTGGGTGTGTGCGCAAAGTTTTATTGGACCCGGGGTAGTGATTGGTGACAGTTCAATTATTGGGGCCTGTTCCGTGGTGATGAAAAATGTGGGCCCACGCTTGGTGGGGCACGGCAATCCGTTTCAAACTCTCAAATCTCGCGATTGAGCACTAGGCCACTTTCAATCCGCGCAACAGAATTTCAACCACTGAAGCTTTTATGGCGGCGGGCTTTTCAGCGGGCTTCAGCAAGACTTCAACTTGCACTGAAAAATCAGCATAATGTTGCGTGATTGCCCATATTGCGAAAATGAAATGTCTGGGATCAATGGGTCTGATTTTGTTTTCAGCAATCCATTGGCGCAGCACAGCGCTTTTTGCTTCAACCAAATCTTTCAACGGGCCTTTGAGATAATTTGCAACATGAGGCGCCCCGTGCAGAATTTCATTGGCAAATAGTTTTGAAGCGGCTGGATTGGCGAAGGACATATCAAGTTTGGTTTCAATATAGCGCGTGAGTTCAGCGATGGGATCATTGTTCACATCAAGCATACGTAAAGGAGCCAGCCATTGCGTTAAGGTTTGTTCCAATACCGCGACATAGAGGTCTTCCTTGCGCCTAAAATAATAAAGCAAGTTCGGTTTTGAAAGACCGCATTTCACGGCAATCTGATCCACGGTGGCCCCGCGAAAGCCATAGGTTGAAAACACGTCCAGTGCGGCCTTCAGGATCAAATCCTGATTTTCACTCTGGATGCGCGTTTTAGCAGCAGGTTTTGCCTTGGTTTTAATCATCGCCCTGTGTGTTCATTCTTGATCAAATGGTCAAGACGCGTTAGCGTTATGCCTAATAACAAGAATGTCGGGAGTTTTTGGTGGAGTCAAACGTTATAGAAGCGAAAGATTTGGGACTCACGTTTCAGACAGCGGATGGGCCAGTTTTTGCTTTGTCAAAAGTTGATCTCACCGTGGAGGAGGGGGAGTTTGTGTCCTTCATCGGACCGTCAGGTTGTGGCAAGACCACATTGCTTCGGGCCATTGCTAATTTGGAACAGGCCACGGAAGGCACACTCACCGTAAATGGCATGACACCAGAGAACGCGCGGCTTGCCCGCAGTTATGGTTATGTGTTTCAAGCACCAGCCCTTTATCCATGGCGTACAGTTGAGCGCAATGTGGGCTTGCCTTTGGAAATTATGGGGCTTGATGATGTTGCGGGCCGGGTGCAACGCAACCTTGATTTAGTCAATCTCAATGGATTTGAGAATAAATTTCCGTGGCAGCTTTCGGGTGGAATGCAGCAGCGGGTTTCGATTGCGCGGGCTTTGGCGTTTGATCCAAAACTTTTATTGATGGATGAGCCCTTTGGGGCGCTTGATGAAATTGTGCGCGATAAACTTAATCAGCAGCTTTTAGAGTTGTGGGATCGCACAAAAAAGACTGTTGTGTTTGTCACGCATTCAATTCCAGAAGCGGTTTTTCTCTCCACCAAAATTGTGGTGATGAGTCCACGCCCCGGGCGCATTATAGATGTGATAGAAACTAAATTTCTGCGTCAACGCAATTTGGATATTCGCGAGACACAAGCGTTTTTGAAAATTGCACAGCGTGTGCGCGAGGGCCTTAAGGCCGGGCACTCTTATGAGGACTAAATGAGTACAGAGCTTAAAATTCGCGCTGCGCGCAGCCAAGATGTGGCCGTTTGTTCGGCAATCCTCAATCGTTGGATTGATGAGACCGAGTGGATGCCGCGTGTGCATAGCGAAAAGCAAGTTGTCGATTTTTACAACAATGTTGTTTTCCAGAGCCACAAATTATTTGTGGCCGAGACGGCGGGCAAAATTGGTGGCTTTATGGCGCTGGGCGATGATGGGCTGGTAAATGCTCTCTATGTGGGCGATGGATTCAGGCGGCGCGGCATTGGCGGGCATTTAATTGCGCGGGCCAAAAAAGAATTGGGTGAACAGGTTCAACTGTGGACATTCCAAGCCAACAAAGATGCGCAAAAATTTTATCTGCGCCATGGCTTTGTGGAAATTAACCGCACCGATGGCGACAATGAAGAAGGCTTGCCAGATGTGCTGATGGAATGGCGCGAACCATGAAGCAGCGCTCAGACTTTACCCCTATTTTGGTGATCAGCTTGGCCTTGCTGCTGTTGTGGTATGTGGCAGCAATTCCTATGAATGCTGTGGTGGCGCAGTCTAAGATTGAAGCAGCAGGTGGTGGCTTGTTTAACACTCTGGCCATATCTTGGAATTTTCAGCGGCCGGTGATGCCCACACCTCACCAAATTCTCACCGAAATTTGGGACACTGTGTTTTTGGTTGCGCCGTGGAATGTTAAATCACTTTTATTTCATTGCTGGGTCACATTATCTTCAACATTGGTAGGCTTTGTGCTCGGTGTTATATTAGGTATGGGGCTGGCGATTGCCATTGTTCATTCCAAAATTTTGAACAAGGCTTTGATGCCGTGGATCATCATTTCACAAACCATTCCCATCCTCGCCATTGCGCCGATGATCATTGTAGTTCTGGGCTCGCAAGGCATCACCGGGCTTTTGCCCAAGGCACTGATTTCAATGTATTTGTGTTTCTTTCCAGTCACCATTGGCATGGTGAAGGGGTTAACCTCGCCTGATGTTTTTTATCTTGATTTAATGCGCACTTATAATGCTAGCAAATCTGAAATTTTATGGAAGTTGCGGCTGCCCGCTGCGGTGCCATTTTTATTTACGTCGCTGAAAGTTGCCATCGCCATTGCGCTGACAGGAGCCATCGTGGGGGAACTGCCCACGGGTGCTCAAGGCGGGTTGGGTTCTCGCATGTTAGTTGGATTTAATTTCGGGCAGACCATGCAAGTTTGGGCCGCCCTTTTTGCAGGGTCCATTTTAGCGGCAGTGCTGGTATATATTGTCGGCCGCAGTGAAAAAATTGTTCTGACGAAAATGGGGAATGCTCCATGAACAAATATTCTTTGCGCGATTATTTCCCCGCACTGATGCTGGGCATTGCAGTGATCTTATTTTGGGAATTTGCAGTGCGGGCTTTTGCAATTTCACCCATCTTGTTGCCGCCACCATCGGCGGTGTGGACGCGGTTCGCAGCGTCTTTTCTAATTCTCGGCGAAGATTTTTATGCTACGATTATTTTGGCCATGCTGCCGGGTTGGGTGATTGGATGCGCCGCCGGATTGTTTGCTGCCATCATTTGTGATCGCTTGCCATACTTACGGCGCGGGCTTTTGCCTTTGGGCAATCTGGTTTCAGTGTTGCCGTTGGTTGGCATTGCGCCCATTATGGTGATGTGGTTTGGGCCGGGTGTGGCACCAAAAATTGCTGTCGTTGTGATCATGACATTCTTTCCAATGTTGGTGAATGCCACTGCGGGCTTGCAAGCTTCTGGACATTTGGAGCGGGATTTAATGCGCAGTTATGGTTCAAGCTGGCTGCAAACCCTTTTCAAATTGCGCTTGCCGTCGGCCATGCCCTTTATTTTTAATGCGCTCAAAATTAACTCAACTCTGGCTCTAATTGGTTCCATTGTTTCGGAATATTTTGGAACCTTGGTGGTTGGCATGGGGTTTCGCATTCAAACAGGGTCAGGCAGTCAATCGCTTGATTTAGTGTGGGCTGAAATTGTGGTGGCTGCCATCACAGGCTCAGCGTTTTACGGGTTGCTCACGCTCCTCGAGCGGAAGGCAACTTTTTGGCATCCGTCTTACCGAAGGTAATGCGGCAATTTTAACAGGAGGACTAAAATGAAGAAGTATCTACTGGCCGCAGCTGCGGCAACTGCCATGGTTATGGCTTCTACAGGTGCGTTTGCTGAATCCGTGAAATTGCAATTGAAGTGGGTGACACAAGCCCAATTCGCTGGGTATTATGTGGCTCAAGCCAAGGGTTACTACAAAGATGCTGGCCTTGATGTGACCATCATGCCCGGCGGTCCAGATATTAACCCACAGCAAGTTCTGGCTGGCGGTGGTGCTGATGTTGTTGTGGATTGGATGCCTTCAGCTTTGGCCACGCGCGAAAAAGGTTCGCCAGTTGTAAACATTGCGCAGCCCTTCAAAAAATCAGGCATGATGCTCACCTGCCGCAAAGATTCCGGCATTGTGACGCCGGCTGATTTCAAAGGTAAAACTTTGGGCGTGTGGTTCTATGGTAATGAATATCCATTCCTGTCTTGGATGAGCCAGCTTGGCTTGCCAACAACAGGTGGTGCTGATGGTGTGACTGTGTTGAAGCAAGGCTTTAACGTTGATCCAATCTTACAAAAGCAAGCCGCGTGCATTTCCACCATGACCTATAATGAATATTACCAAATTATCGAAGCTGGCATGAAGCCAGAAGAATTGGTGGTGTTTAAATATGAAGACAATGGTGTGGCCACTTTGGAAGACGGTTTATATGTGCTCGAGGGCAAATTGGCTGATCCTGCGTTTGTCTCCACTATGGCGAAGTTTGTGAAAGCTTCGATGAAGGGTTGGGATGATGCGCGGGCTAATCCTGCTGATGCTGTGAAAGCGGTTCTTGAAAATGATGCATCAGGTGCTCAGACTGAAGCGCACCAAGCAACCATGATCAAGGAAATCAACGCGCTCACCGAAGGTTCGGATGGCACACTTGATGTGGCTGCTGCTGAACGCACAGTTGCAACATTGATGAAGGGTGGTTCTGATCCCGTCATCACCAAGGCTCCAGTTGGTGCTTGGACTGATGTGGTGACGAAAGCTGCCGCAGGAATGTAAGAGTTAGGGGCGGCGCAAGTCGCCCCTTTTTTAATCTGTATACGGAGGATAAAATGTCCACAGTCATTCGCGGCGGCACAGTTGTTAATCATGATCATTCGGTTAGAGCCGATGTTTTGATTGATGAGGGAAAAATTATTGCCATTGGACAAAACCTTTCCGGCGATAATATTGTTGATGCTGGCGGATGTTTTGTGATGCCGGGTGGCATTGATCCGCACACCCATATGGACATGCCTTTTATGGGCACCACGACGGCAGATGATTTTGAATCCGGCACCATGGCGGCCCTTGCTGGCGGCACGACGATGACCGTGGATTTCTGTTTGCCAGCACCGGGTGAATCGATGCTCAAAGCCTATCAGGCGTGGCGGCACAAATCAGAAAAGGCGGCGGCGGATTATTCGTTCCACATGGCGGTTACGCAATGGTCGCCGATGATCCATGATGAAATGGAAACCGTTGTTAAAACTTATGGCATCAACACGTTCAAACATTTCATGGCCTATAAGGGTGCGCTGATGGTGAATGATGATGAGATGTATAATTCATTCAAGCGCTGTGCCGAGCTTGGCGCATTGCCCTTGGTTCATGCTGAAAATGGTGATGTGGTGGCCCGCATGCAGGCTGATCTTTTGGCGCGTGGTGTAACGGGGCCTGAAGGCCATTCCTATTCGCGGCCACCGGAAGTGGAAGGTGAAGCTGCAAATAGAGCTATTATGATTGCCGATATGGCAGGGGTTCCGCTTTATATTGTTCATACATCATGTGAGCAAACCCATGAAGCTATTCGCCGTGCACGGCAGGCGGGCAAGCGGGTTTATGGGGAGCCGCTTATCCAGCATTTAATGCTCGACGATTCTGAATATCAAAACAAAGATTGGGATCATGCCGCAGCCCGCGTGATGAGCCCGCCATTTCGCAATAAGCTGCATCAGGATTCATTGTGGGCTGGTTTGCAGTCAGGCTCGCTCTCGGTGGTGGCCACCGACCATGCTACCTTCACGCTGGCGCAAAAGCGCATGGGCGCTAAAAACTTCACGCAGATTCCAAATGGCACTGGCGGGTTAGAAGACCGTTTGCCAGTGTTGTGGACTGCTGGCGTGAACACTGGTCGTTTGACGAAGGAAGAATTTGTCGCCGTCACCTCCACTAACATTGCGCGCATACTGAATATGTATCCGCGCAAAGGTGCCGTGATGGTGGGTAGCGATGCTGATCTCGTGGTGTGGGACCCCACAGCCACCAAGAAGATCAGTGCCGCCAAACAAATCAGCCGCATTGATTATAATGTGTTTGAAGGCTTTGAATGCAAGGGCGCACCCAAGACTGTTATCTCCCGCGGCAAGGTAGCGTGGGAGCAAGGCGACATGCGCGCCAAGGCGGGGGATGGGGATTTTGTTCCACGCAAACCCAATGCGCCCGTCAATCAGGCCAATGCGATTTGGAAAGGTGTGACCCAGCCGAAGGGTGTGAAGCGGATGGTAGTTACGCCGTGATGCAGAATGAACTCCCTCACCCAGAGGTGCCCGCGCCTTCGCGGGCCTCGAAGGGTTGGTTGATGTGGTAAGGATGCTTCGAGGCTCGCAAAGGGCTCGCACCTCAGCATGAGGGTAGTTTGGGATTGGAAATGAAAAGATGATACGTCATGTTGTGCTTTTAAAACTCCGCAACGTAGATGAGGCCCCTCAAATCTTCATCGCGCTCAAAGCATTACAAACCCAAATCCCGGGCATTATCTCCGTCACAACTGGAGTTGATTGCAGCCCCGAAGGGTTGCAGCGTGGGTTCACTCATGGCTTCACGGTTGACTTTGTTGACGCGGCGGCGCGGGATGCATATTTGCCGCATCCGGCGCATCAAAAAGTGGGGGCGATGATTGTGGCGGCCACCACTGGTGGCGTTGATGGCGTTTTAGTTTTGGATTGGGAGATTTAAGGTGTTCAAAGACATTCAAACCAATCCGTTTTACAAACCCCTATGGCGGCGGGTTGTTATTGTTGCCACTACCACGATTTGGTTTGGGCTTGAACTTTGGGCAAAGGATGGGTTGTGGACGCCTGTTGCAGCTGCTTTCTGTGGGTTTTCTGTGTGGGCGTTTCTGGTTAAGTATCCAAAAAATCCACCAATCGATAATTGAGAGGATTTAAAATGGAATATCGTCAACTCGGCAGATCTGGACTTAAAGTTTCGTTGCACACATTGGGCACGATGAACTTTTCAGGTGAAGGGTTTTTCGGCATGGCGGGGAGTCTCTCGCTCAAAGATTCGCAGCGGCTGGTGGATATTGCCATTGATGCTGGTGTGAATTTGTTCGACACGTCGAATGCTTATACGTCTGGAAAATCTGAAGAAGCCTTGGGCCAAGTGCTCAAAGGCAAATCTGATCAAATGATGATAGGCACCAAAGTGCGCTTTGGCATGGGCACGGGGCCTAATGAGCAGGGGCTTTCGCGCTACCATATTATCCACGAAGCCGAAGCCAGCTTAAAACGGTTGGGCCGCGATCATATCGATATTTATTATTTGCATGAATGGGATGGGCTGACGCCCGTTGATGAAACCATGGAAGCGCTGAACAGTTTGGTGAAGCAGGGCAAGGTGCGCTACATTGGTTGCTCTAATTTTTCCGGCTGGCATATTATGAAATGCATGATGGCGGCCGATAAACACAATTTTGAAAAATTCGTTGTGCAGCAAATTCATTACACCATTGAAGCGCGCGATGCAGAATATGAGTTGATGCCGATTGCTGTTGATCAAGGGGTTGGCATTCAAGTGTGGAGCCCGATTGCGGGTGGGCTGCTATCAGGCAAATTCCGCCGCGATTCTTCACCAGAGGTTTCACGCCATCTTTCTGGCTGGAGCGAGCCTCCCATTCGTGATCAAGAGCGGCTGTATAAAATTATAGATGCGCTGGTTGCTGTCGGTGAAGGGCGCGGCGTTTCGGCAGCGCAAGTTGCGCTTTCGTGGTTGGCTGGCAGGCCGGGTGTGGCTTCCATTATTGTGGGTGCCCGCAATGAGGCGCAGCTGAAAGATAATCTGGCTTCAGCTTCATTGGTGTTGACTGCCGATGAGCGCAAGAAATTAGACGACGTGAGTTTGCAGCCGCTCATCTATCCGTATTGGCATCAATGCAATTCTGCCGCTGAACGCTTGGGCCCAGCTGATCTTTCATTGCACGCGCCGCATTTGGCTACGCGCGAACCCCGGATGTAAATAGCATGACCTCAAAAACCAATCTCACCATCAATCCGCAACGCCTGTGGGATGATCTTATGGCGACTGCTCAATTTGGGGGAACGTCGAAGGGTGGCATTAAGCGGTTGACGGTTTCTGATGAAGATAAGCGCGTGCGTGATTGGTTTAAGCTTGAGTGCGAAAAACTGGGCTGTGACGTTCAGGTGGATGAAGTGGGCAACATGTTTGCAACGCGTGCTGGCAAGCGCAAAGATGTGTTGCCGATTGCTATGGGCTCTCATCTCGATACGCAGCCCACAGGTGGAAAATTTGATGGTGTGCTTGGAGTTCTCGGCGCGCTCGAAGCTTTGCGTACAATGGTGCAAATGGATTACCAATCCAATGCACCCATTATGATTGTGAATTGGACCAATGAAGAAGGCTCGCGCTTTTCGCCTGCCATGTTGTGCTCGGGTGTTTATGCAGGTGTGTTCACGCCAGAGTTTGCTTATTCGCGCGAAGACCGTGCTGGTGTGAAGCTTGGCGATGAACTTGTTCGTATTGGCTATAAGGGCGAACATAAGGCGGGTGCGGTTAAATTTAGCTCGATGTTTGAATTGCATATTGAGCAGGGGCCGATTTTAGAGGCCGAAGAGAAGATGATTGGCGTGGTCACTGGCGTTCAAGGCATGCGTTGGTATGAGGTTACGGTCACTGGCCAAGAGAGCCACACGGGAGCCACACCTATGGGACTGCGCAAGAATGCGTTGTTGGCATCGGCGCGGATGATTGATGCGATTGACGCTGTAGGCATGTCGCATCTTCCCGGTGTTGCGTCAGTCGGCCTAATTGAGAACATGCCGAACAGCCGCAATGTGGTGCCGGGCGAAGTGTTTTTCACGGTTGATCTGCGTCATCCTGATGAAAAAATTCTCGATCAGATGGAAGCTGCGATGCGCGAGGCGCTGCCTAAAATTGCGGGTGAGGCCAAAGTTACATTTGAAGAGAAATGTATTTGGAAATCACCTGCTGTGAAGTTTGCACCGGAACTTATTGAGTGTGTGCGGGCGGGCACGGCGCAGGCCGGATATAAGTCGCGCGATATGGCTTCAGGTGCGGGGCATGATGCGGCTTACATTGCACGCGTTGCGCCAACAACGATGATCTTCGTACCGTGCTTAGGCGGCATTTCACACAATGAAGCGGAATCCACCACGTTGGAAGAATGTGGGGCGGGCGCGCAAGTGTTGCTCAACGCCGTGTTGGCGCATGATGCGCGCTTTGCATGAGGAATGATCTTGCGTCACGCACGCGTGAAATTGCGCTTGAAATTACGTCATGGCCAAGTGTGACAAACTCCATCGATGAAGCTCACTTTGCGTTGCGCTTGGCGGATTATATCACGGGGTTTGATTCCGTGTGGATTGAACCCATTCTGGGAGATGCAGCAGCGCGCAGCAATGTGTTTGCGCTTAAACATGGGCGCAGCAAGCGCACCATTGTGTTGACGGGCCATTTCGATGTGGTGCCGATTGATGGTTATGGTGAATTTCAGTCACTGGCTTTTGAAGCTGAAAGACTTTTGCCTGAAGTCATTACGAAACTAAAGGCCAGTGGTGAAAACCCTCTCGCACTTAAAGATTTTGAAAGTGGAAAATTTTTGCCGGGCCGTGGCTTGCTGGATATGAAAGCTGGCCTTGCAGCAGGACTTGCCGCAGCTGAAAATTATGTGGGTGATGCAACACTGTTGTTCATTGCCGTCTCTGATGAGGAAGATCGCTCTGCTGGGGCTAGGGCCGCAGCACCACGGTTGCAAGAGATAGCTATTCAACATGGATTGGACATTGCACTTGTCATCAATCTTGATGCGATTTCCGACCAAGGTGATGGCGCGCGCGCGCGCGTGGCCACTATGGGGTCGATTGGCAAACAATTGGTCACAGCTTATGTGGTGGGCAAGGAAGCCCATGCGGGCTATCCACAAGATGGAGCCAATGCTGCATATCTAACAGCCGAACTGATTGCAGAATTTGAACTTGCTCCCGAGCTTTCAGAAACATCAGGTGATGAAGTGGCAGCACCGCCAACTTGCCTTCATGCCAAAGATTTAAAACAAGGTTACAACGTAACCACTCCTGCCGCATCATGGGTCTATTGGAACACCATGCAGCACAGGCGCTCGGCGCAAGAGGTGTTTGATATTTCTTTTACGCTTGCCACGCGAGCGATGGTGAGAGCTGAAGTCCGCGTGAAGTGCGCTGTGCCTGTTTATTCTTATGCGGAAGTTGTGGCTCGCGTTTCTCCTTCAGCCGTAAAAGAAATGGCTGATGAAATTTCGCGGCTCACGCATTTGGATTTTCCAGAGCGGGCGAAAATGCTCACGCAATTTATCTGGGCGCAATCAGGATTAGTGGGGCCTGCTGTTGTGTTAGGATTTGGGTCGATCCCTTATCCGGCGGTTTCATTTTCAAATTCTGCACTGGAACAAAAAATTACTGAAACCTTGCAGCCCTTAGGTATTGGTACGCTCAAATATTTTGCTGGAATTTCAGATATGAGTTTCTTTGGTGAAGCCTCAGGTGATCTCTCGATAGTTGCTGCCAATACACCCATTTGGGGAACCAGCTTTGTGATGCCCGAGGCTGCTGGTTATCCTTGCATCAATATTGGCCCATGGGGCCGTGACTATCATCATTGGTTGGAACGCTTGCATGCTCCTTACGCGTTTGAAGTTTTGCCCTTGGCACTGCTTGCAGTGATTGCTGCTGTGGTTTAGACAGCGCCCAAATTGAACAGGAGAAGACAATGACAATTCAACGTATCGGTGTTGGCAAGCGCATGAGCGAAGCTGTGATTTATGGAGGCGTGGTTCGCACCTCTGGATTCGTGGCTGATAAGACTGCAGGCAAATCGGTGAAAGAACAGACCGCAGAAATTCTAGCACTTATCGATGTGACATTGAAGCAAGCGGGCACTGATAAAGCTAAATTGTTGAAGGCCAATATTTGGCTCACTGATATTGGCACCTTCGCACAAATGAACGAAGCTTGGGATACGTGGGTTTCGCAAGGCAACACACCAGCGCGCGCCACTGTTGAATCAAAGCTGGCTGCACCCGGCCTCGATGTTGAAATTATGGTGGAAGCAGCGGTTTAAGCTCTCGCCCTATTTTGGTCTCATTCCCTCTTATGTTGCACCGCAATATGAGAGGGACTTTAATTGAAAAAACTTATTTTATCTGTTGTATTACTTGCATTTACGTTTGTTGCACCTGCTAATGCGTTCACTGTTGGTATGGCTTCTTTTTACAAAACCGGTCGCGTTACGGCCAATGGTGAGGCTTTCGAGCCGCTGGGATTAACCGCAGCGCACCGCAATCTTCCCTTCGGAACTTATTTGAAAGTGACCAATTTGCGCACAGGCAAATTTGTTATTGTGCGCGTGAATGATCGCGGGCCTTTCATTAAAGGCCGCATTTTAGATCTTAGTTTGGGTGCTGCAAAAGTCATTGGACTTACCAATTCTGGTGTTGGTAAAATTTCTTACACAATCCTCAATCAGTAATGCGTAGTCGGCGATAGACTCATCGATCAAGTTCGATATAGTCGTGTTTCAACAGCACATGAGAGACTTGCAAATGGGTGGAAGACTTCACGGCAAAACAGCACTGGTAACATCAGCAGCGCAAGGTATTGGGCGATCATCAGCGCTGGCTATGGCCGATCAAGGGGCCATGGTTTGGGCAACTGATATTCAAGGCGAGCTGCTCAAAACTTTAGAAGCCGAACATGATAACATTAAAACATTTACATTAGATGTTTTGAATGCCGATGCGATTAAAGCTGCCGCTGCAAAAGTGGGTACTCTTGATATTTTGTTCAATTGCTCTGGCTTTGTGCACAATGGCACTATTCTGGAAACGGAAGATAAAGACTGGGACTTCTCGTTTGATCTTAATGTGAAATCACATTTCCGCATGTGCAAAGCTTTTTTGCCGGCAATGCTGGCGCAGGGCCATGGCTCCATCATCAACATGGCATCGGTTGCCTCTAACATTAAAGGTGTTCCTAATCGCTTGGCTTATGGTGCATCTAAGGCCGCAGTGATTGGCTTCACCAAAGCGATGGCGGCGGATTTTGTGACTAAAGGTATTCGCGTGAATTGCGTTTGCCCGGGCACTGTGGAAACGCCTTCCCTTTATGACCGTATGCGGGCGCAGGGCGATTTTGAAAAAGCCAAAGCAGCCTTCATAGCGCGACAACCCATGGGGCGTTTGGCGCAACCTGAAGAAATTGCTGCGGCGGTCGTTTATCTTGCAAGCGATGATGCCGCCTTTATTACGGGTCAATCAATCGTTATTGATGGTGGCATGACAAATTAACCGTTGCCATTGCTGGACCATCTAATTTAAAAATCTGGCTAGCGACGGAAATTTCACCTCCCAGTCGTCTATTCCACAATCAGGGCCGTTGCTCTGAATTGATGGAGTAGAAAATAATGAAACGAATTTTTTTAGGTGCCTGTGCTGTTGTGCTTATGGCTGGTTTTGCGACGGCGCAAACTGCTACGACCAATGGCAACCCGCCCCCACCACCGCCCCAGGACCAACAGGCGGATGGCCCAGATTCACAAGGTGGAGGCTGGTTCAGCGGGTGGCGACATGGTCGCCACCATGGAGAAATGGGTCGTGGCATGCGAAATGGTAGGGATGGCGGCGGACCGGGCATGCACATGGATGGCAAGGGTTTTGGCCTTATGGTTGGCCCAGGCCATGGTTTGCATGTGAGTTGCGGCGATGAACCGATCAAGGATTGCATTGCGTCTGCGCAGCCTTTGATTGATGCTTTGGGCAAGTTGGATTTCAAAATGCCAGCCCCCGCGGCAGGTGCAGTTCCGCCTGCGCCATAAACTAATTTACTGGTTGGGCGGCAGCGATGCCGCCCTTCCCACCTCCTGCCCCCTTGGCTTTTGTAATTTGCCGTCATAGGATTGCTAAAAGCCTGAGGGAGAGAAAACTTGAAGCCGAAAAAAGCGGCCATAGAAGCCTGCGGTGTTAGCCGTGTGTTTGCGGCCAAAGGCCAGCAAGCGGTTGCAGCCCTTGATGACGTGTCTGTCACCATCAATGAAAATGAATTTTTTACACTACTTGGACCATCCGGCTGCGGCAAGACCACATTACTACGTTTAATAGCCGGATTTGATTTTCCAACCTCGGGTGAAATTCGTTTGTACGGCGAAGACATCGCCATGCTGCCGCCGTTCAAGCGGCCGGTGAACACTGTGTTTCAAAATTACGCTTTGTTTCCGCATATGTATGAGTGTGGCGCAAAATATTGGTTTTGGTTTGGAAATGTTGGGCCGCCCCCGTGCCGAAATTGATGCGCGGGTTTTAGAAATGTTGAAGCTGGTGCGCATGGAAGATTTGGCAGCGCGCAAGACCAGTCAAATTTCTGGTGGGCAACAGCAGCGTGTGGCCTTGGCGCGGGCTCTTGCGCCTAAGCCAAAGGTGTTGTTGCTTGACGAGCCGCTATCGGCGCTCGATTACAAATTGCGCAAAGACATGCAGATTGAATTGAAGCGCCTGCAGCATGAAACGGGCATTACTTTTATATTTGTGACGCATGATCAAGAAGAAGCCTTGACCATGAGCGACCGCATTGCGGTGATGAGCAAGGGCAAGATTTTGCAAGTGGGTTCACCCCATCAAATCTATGATGAGCCATCGGTGCGCTTTGTTGCCAATTTTATCGGCGAGACAAATTTTCTGGGTGGCACGGTTACAAAAAATGGCCGTGTGAAATTGGCAGCTGGACCAGAAATTGCGGCAGCGGGCTCAGCATCATCTGGCTCGGTTACAGTGGTCGTGCGGCCAGAACATGCAAGCCTCACTTCGGTTGCGAAGGGCCAATTGAAAGCCGTTGTAAGCAATGTGGTTTATTTTGGAACCGACACACATTTTCATGTGACACTATCTGATGGCACAGGATTTATGGTGCGCCAGCAAAACAGTGGCGGTGCCGCAGCTAAAATTACCGAGGGCGATAAGGTTGGCGTTCTCATAGCTCCCGGCATAGCGCGAATTTTGCAGGATTGATCATGACAACACTTGCAAGCACGGTTGATCATAACAATGCCAAACGCAATTGGTGGCTCTCAGCACCGGCATTGATCAGCATTGTGATATTCGGCATTTTGCCTTTGCTGGTTATTTTGGTTTATTCATTTTTGAAGCCTGCTCCCTATGGTGGCGTGGTGTGGAAATTTTCTACTGAAGCTTATTCAAGCTTTTTGTTTCAGCGTGATATTTTTGATGACACGCTGCAATTCACACCGGACTATTTGATTATCTACGCCCGCTCGATTGGCTTTGCGATTTTCACAACTGTGGTCTGTTTGCTGCTTGGTTTCCCCACGGCTTATTTTATGGCCACGCGACCACCAGAGCAGCGCAATTGGTGGGTGCTGCTGATCACCATTCCATTTTGGTCCAATCTTTTGGTGCGCACCTTGGCCATTATGTTCATCATTCGTGATGAAGGCTTGATCAATCATATTCTCATTTGGGCGGGCTTCATCGATAAACCAATTGTAATGCTCTATACAAATTTCTCGATCATGCTGGGGCTGCTCTATTCATTCCTACCTTTCATGGTGTTGCCGCTTTATTCCAGTTTGGAAAAAATGGATTTCCGATTGGTGGAAGCGGGCTTTGATCTTTATGCCAATAAGCGCGCCGTGCTGTGGCGCATCATTATTCCACTGGCCAAGCCCGGCATTATTGCCGGGTGCTTGCTGGTGTTCATTCCGGCGCTTGGTGCCTATGTAACACCGCTGATTTTGGGGGGTGGTCTTCATTTGATGATTGGGGATTTGATTGCGCAGCAATTTGGCTCTGGCCGCAATTGGCCGCAAGGCTCAGCGCTGGCATTGATCCTGATGGCGGGCGTTTTAATTTCGCTATTTTTCTATGTGAGGAATACCACAGGAAAAATGCATCATGGCTAAACCGGTGCTCGATATTAAATCGCAACCCGGGTTTAAAACATTGGCAATCTTGTGTTTGGCCATTCTCTATATTCCAATTCTCATTCTGGTGATCTTTGCTTTTAACGCTGGCGATCTGGTGATGAGTTGGGAGGGGTTTAGTTTTAAGTGGTTTAGTGTGGCCTTTGCCAATCAAGAATTTAGAAGTGCAGCCAAAAATACGTTGATGATTTCCAGTGTGGCCACGGTGGTTGCCACAAGTTTTGCAACTCTGGCCGCCATTGGTATGACGCGCGTTAAACCATGGCCAGGCTTAGCTGCCGCTATGATGGTGATTAATTTGCCGTTGATGGTGCCGGAAATTATCACGGCGGTAGCCACACTTTCATTCTTTGCCTTGTTAGCTGGTGCCTTCGGTTTGAATTTCGGCATTGGCAATATCATGCTGGCCCATATTGTGTTCTGTATTCCATTTGCCTTCATGCCCATTCGTGCGCGGCTTGAAGATATGGACCTGACATTGGAAAATGCGGCGGCTGATCTTTATGCGTCACCTTGGCAGGCTTTCAAACGTGTGACTTTGCCGTTGCTGATGCCTGGTGTAGCCTCGGGAGCTGCTTTGGCTTTCATTGTTTCGTTTGATGATTTTACCATCACGCAGCTGGTGGCGGGGCCGGGGCAAACGACACTGCCGCTTTATATTTGGAATAAAATTAGAAGGCCTATCACACCAGAGATCAATGCGATTTCAACAATCCTGATTGTGATCTCAATTCTATTCGTGGCAGGTTCATTCATTATTGCGCGCAGACGCAAATAAGGAAAACTTAAAATTTAACCGGGAGACGAACATGAAAAAAATACTATTGATGGCGGCCTCTGCACTCGCATTGGCAACAGCACCTGCATTGGCTGCTGGTGATTTACATATTTACAACTGGGGTGATTACATCAGCCCAGACCTGATCACTAAATTTGAAAAAGCCTTCGATGTGAAGGTGACTTTGGATACTTATGATTCCAACGAAACCATGCTTTCCAAGGTGAAGGCTGGAAATTCTGGTTATGATATTGTTGTGCCATCTGATTACACAGTTGCCATTATGATCAGTGAGGGTTTGCTTGAAAAAACTGAACCGAGCAGCATGGCAAACTTCAAGAATATGGACCCGCGTTGGGTTGATATCTATTGGGATGCAGGCCGCCATTACACTGTTCCATGGTTCATTGGCATGACCTCGCTCACGGTTGATACGGCCAGATTCAAAGGCGATATTGATACGCTGGCTCTGCTTTATAATCCACCAGAAGAACTTAAAGGCCAAATTAACATGCTCGACGATATGGGTTCAGTCATTCACGGGGCGGAGCGTTATTTAGGCGTACCACGCTGCGGCTCCGACAAGGCAGATTTGAAAAAGGTGAATGATCTGCTGCAAGCTGCGAAGCCATCATGGAAAACTTTCAGCTATGATACTTTGACCAAGATGGGTGAAGGCGATGTGATTGTTTCGCAAAACTGGAATGGTTATGGCTGGCGTGCGCGCCAAAAACTTTCGACGATCAAATTCGCCTATACCAAAGAAGGTATGGAAGGCTTTATGGACAATGTGGCCGTGCTGAAAGGTGCGGCCAATCTTGAAAATGCCAAGCTGTTCCAAAACTTCATGATGGAACCTGAAAATGCCGCAATGAATTCTAACTTCGCACGGTATGACAATGGCATTTTGGGCAGTCACGAATTCTTTGATGCTGATTTCAAATCGTCACCGGAAGTCAATCCACCTGCAGGTGCTCCGCCACCAGAATTCGTGCCACCTTGCTCACCTGAAGTTATTGAGATTTACAATAAAATTTGGACAAAGCTGAAGGGTTGATGACGAAGCCCATTATTCCGAAAGCTGATTGGGATCGCCCACCGTGGAACCGGTGGGCGTTTCAGCATATTCGTGAAATTTTACCGACCGCAGAAGTGTGGCGCGGCGCTGGGCCAGTGCGCGACTTGCCACGGAACGAAATTGATCTTGATGGTTTGAAAGTTAGGGGACTTGCTGGAAGCGAGGTGTCACTTGCTGCATTTCTTGATGAAACTTTTACGGACGGACTTATTGTTTTAAATAACGGTGCCATTGCCTATGAATGCTATTTGAATGGCATGACGCCACGAACCCTGCATCTTTCGCAATCGGTAGCCAAATCGACCATTGGCATGTTGTTTGGCATTTTTTCTGGCCGTGGACAGATTGATTTGCGGGCACCGCTTTCGCAGTATTTGCCTGAGTTAGAAAACACCGGCTGGCGCGATGCTTCTGTACAACAGGTTTTGAATATGACATCGGGCATAAAGTTTGATGAGACTTATACCGATCCCTATTCTGATATTGGACAATCAGATGTGGCATCTGGGTGGAAGCCAGTGCCAACCGATTGCGACCCAAAATTCAAGTGGCCAACTGACATTTGGAGTCAGATTGTTGACTTAAAAAACGCAACGAGACCGCACGGTGCAGCATTTGAATATCGGTCTATCGAAACTGATGTGTTGGCATTTTGTTTGGAGCGGGTTGCGGGCAAACGCCTTCCTCAAATTTTGTCTGAAGAGATTTGGCAAAAACTCGGAATGGAAGAGAGTGCAAATTTCACAGTCGATCCTGCTGGATATGCGCTTGCTTCTGGCGGATTGAATGCCACTCTTCGCGATTATGCGCGCTTTGGCCAAATGGTTCTGCAAAATGGGGCAGAGATTGTTCCGGAAGCTTATGTAGTGCAGACCCGCAATGGCAACCATAAAATTTTTCCGGCACCTTATAATATTGCTTTGCCGCAAGGGGCTTATAGAAATCAGTTTTGGATTGAAGACCGCACTGAACAAGCCATCATGTGTCGCGGGGTTTTTGGGCAGCTTATCTATATCAGTTGGAAATATAATATGGTTTTGGTCAAGCTTTCAAGCTGGCCTGATTTTTTAAATGTGAAATTTACAATCGCTACTTTGGATGCGGCTCATCGCATTGGGGCAGCACTCTAATCAGCCAATAAAGTGCGAGAGATAATGTTGCGTTGAATTTCTGATGTGCCTTCATAGATGCGCATGATGCGGGCATCACGCACAAATCTTTCCAAGGGATAGCTTTGCGTGAAGCCATAACCGCCGTGAATTTGCAGGGCCTTGTCGGTCACACGACCTGCCATTTCGGAGGCGAAGAGTTTGGCCATCGAAGCCTCAATGGAATAGCGCTCGCCTATTAGGCGTTTGCGGATCGCTTCCAAACAAAGCCCGCGTGCCGCTGCAATGTCGGTTGCCATATCAGCCAGCATCCATTGCAAGCCTTGAAAATCACTGATGGGAGTTTTGCCAACTTTGTGATGTTTCATCCACTCATGGGTTACGGCATAAGCTGCTTCGGCAATACCCACACTGCACATGGCAATATCTATGCGGCCCGCATCCAAAGTTTGCATGGCGGTACGCAGGCCCTTGCCTTCTTCGCCGAGTAAATTTGCGGCGGGCACTTTTGCGTCGATGCTCAGTTCAAATGCATGGGCCCCGCGCAAACCCATTGTGGGCTCGGCTTTGGCTGTTGTGATGCCGCCATTTTTACTCTTAACAACAAAAGCGGAAACGCCTCTGCCACCTGCGTCCGGATCAGTCTTGGCGTAGATCACTAAAATGTCGGCCGCACCCGCGTTAGAAATAAAATGCTTGGTGCCCTTGATGTGATAAAAATCGCCTTCACGCGTGGCGCGGGTGGTTATGCTGGCGGGGTCTGAGCCTGCACCAGGTTCGGTGAGGGCGAAAGCGCCAAAGGACTTTCCACTCGCGAGATTCGGCAAGTATTTTTGTTTCTGTTCTTCGTTGCCACCAAATTTAATTGAGTCCGAGCATAGAAAATGCGCCGACACCATGGAGCCGGTGGATGCACAGGTGCCGCTGATCAGGGCCATTGATTCCAGTAAAGTTGTAGCATCCAAACCCATCCCGCCATATTCGGTTGGCAGATTCATGCCCATAATACCCATGTCGCTCAGAGCCTTCATGTGGTGGGTAGCAAAGCGCGCCTCACGATCGGTCGTTGCGGCTTCGGGCGCTAAAACACTGGCACAGAAATTTGAAATTGCGTCTAGTGTTGCAAGATCAAGCAGATCATCAGGGAAACGTGCCATTATTTTGTCCAGTGGTTTCTGCGAATTTCATGCCCATGTTCATCCAGTTTTGGAGCTGGCGCAAGCTGTGCTTTGGGCCTTGCGAAGGCTTGAGCTTGTTTTGCATCCAAAACTTCTGCGGCTGGAATGCCCGCCGCAATAAGCGCTTCAACAGCTTGAGTTGCCGTCAAAGATTTTGACCAGATTTCGATTGCCGTTCGCAAAGATGCTTCATTGCTGAGGCGCAAGGGATCGCTTGCATAGAACGGATTTGAAAATAATTCGGGCTGGCCCATCACATTAGCCAAGGCTTTGAAAAGTTTGTCGTTCAAAACAGCCAAAACAAAGCTCGCGTCCTTTGCTGCAAATGCGCCAAAGGGTGCAGACAAGGCGTGGCGATTGCCGACACGCGTTGGGGTTATACCAGTTGCACTCAGCCGTGCCGCCACCAAAGGCTGAAGCTGCAACATGCTTTCGAGCATGCTGATATCGAGATGTTGCCCAACACCTGTGCTGTGGCGTTGATAGAGCGCAGTCGTGATGGCGTTATAGGCAAAGAGCCCGGCCGTCACATCGCCAATGGATTCACCAATCAAAGTGGGTGGGCCATCGGGGGCACCTGTCACCGACATTATGCCGCTCATGGCTTGAATGATAATATCGTAAGCGGGGCGCTTGGCCATATCTCCGGTTTGGCCAAACCCTGAGATGCTGGTGTAAATCAGTTTTGGATTGAGGGCATGCAGCGCATAAAAGCCAATGCCCAATTTTATTGTAACGCCGGGCCTGAAATTTTCGACGAGAACGTCGGCGTCTCTTACGAGCGACAGTGCGATTTGCAAATCCTCATGCTTTGTCAGATCGAGAACAATGCTGCGTTTAGCGCCATTCACTTTCTCAAACAGTGCGCTTGGGCCTTCCTTAGTGAAGGGACCGACATGGCGATAGTCATCGCCAGAAGGGGGCTCAATCTTAATGACGTCAGCACCATTGTCGGCGAGCATCGCGGTGCAATAAGGACCAGCAAGCACGCGGGTGAGATCAAGAACTTTGAGGCCATGAAGGGGTTTCATAGGCCAACCCTAATCGACCCCACTGCTTACAGCAACGGGCTAGAGTTAGGCCGCTGCCAATCTGCCTTTGTGTTCCAAGTATTTCACAATCTCACTTGCCGCCTCTTCTGCACTCAGGTTTGCCGTATCTATGCGCAGTTCTGGATTTTCTGGCGCTTCATAAGGTGACGAGATGCCGGTAAAGTTTTTGAGCTCGCCTTTGCGCGCCTTGGCATAGAGACCTTTCACGTCGCGCTTTTCAGCCTCGCCTAATGAAGTGTCGATGTGGATTTCTACAAACTCATCTTTGCCCACGGCCTCACGCGCCATCAACCGCTCGGCGCGGAAAGGCGAAATGAAGGAGACAAGCGTGATAAGGCCCGCATCGGTCATTAGCTTGGCGACTTCAGCCACACGGCGGATGTTTTCTACACGGTCGGCGTCCGTAAATCCTAAATCACGGTTGAGGCCGTGGCGCACGTTATCGCCATCGAGCAAATAAGTGAGTTGGCTTTTCGAGTGCAGTTTCTTTTCTACTAAGTTTGCGATGGTGGATTTTCCTGCCCCAGAAAGACCTGTGAACCACAAGACAGTTGGCTTCTGCTTCAACAATTTGCCACGCGAGGATTTGTTAACATCCATGGCTTGCCAATGAATGTTGGCAGCCCGGCGCAAAGCAAAGTGAATGAGGCCCATGCCCACCGTGGTGTTGGTGAAGCGATCAATGACGATGAAGGAACCTAAAGTTTTATTCTCCGTGTACGGAGTAAACGCTAGCGGACCATCCAATTCCAAATTGCACACGCCAATTTCATTGAGTGTCAAAGTTTCGGCGGCGGTATGTTCCAACGTATTCACATTGGTTTTGTATTTCAACTTATCCAAAGTGCCAGGCAGGGTTTTGGTGCCGGATTTTATGACATAGGGGCGGCCGGGTAACATGGCCTCGTCGCCCATCCACAACACTTCAACTTCAAATTGGCTGGAAACTTCAATTGGGGATTTGGCAGCGCACAGCACATCACCACGGCTGGCATCAACTTCGTCAGCCAGTGTGATGGTTACGGCTTGGTCGGTTGCTGCCTCTTCAAGATCACCACCGTAAGTAACTATGCGGGTTACTTTTGAGGTTTTGCCTGAAGGCAGCACACGAATTTCATCGCCTGTTTTAATGGTGCCGCTGGCTACAGTTCCAGCAAAGCCGCGGAAATTTTGGTCAGGTCGCGCCACCCATTGCACGGGCATGCGGAAGGGCTTGGCCGATTGGTCATCACCCACGGGCACAGTTTCCAAAAAACCCATCAGGGTAGCCCCTTGATACCACGGCATATTGGCAGAGCGATCAATGATGTTATCGCCCGCCAGTGCGGATGCTGGAATGCAGGTGATGGTGGCAGTGGTTCCGAGTTGGGCCGCAAAGGAACGATAATCTGCTTCGATGGTTTCAAATGTCTCGCGCTTAAAGCCAACCAAGTCCATCTTGTTCACGCAGACGACAAGATTTTTAATGCCCAGCAATGTGGCGATAAATGAATGGCGGCGTGTCTGCGTGAGAACACCTTTGCGCGCGTCGATCAGAATAATCGCAAGTTCGGCTGTTGATGCGCCGGTTGCCATGTTCCTTGTATATTGTTCATGGCCTGGTGTGTCGGCCACAATGAATTTGCGTTTTGACGTGGTGAAGGCGCGGTAAGCCACGTCTATGGTGATGCCCTGTTCGCGTTCAGCGGCCAGACCATCCACCAGCAAAGCGAAATCAAGATTCCCACCTTGGGTGCCAAGCTTTTTTGAGTCGGCTTCTAGTGCTGTGAGTTGGTCCTCGAACAGCATTTTAGATTCGTAGAGCAAGCGGCCAATGAGCGTGGATTTGCCATCATCAACAGAGCCGCAAGTGATGAAGCGTAGCAGGTCTTTATTTTCTTGTGCGGTGAGGAAGGCATCAACATCGCCACCTTGGAATTCTACGAAACGTGCCATCAGAAATATCCTTCCTGCTTTTTCTTTTCCATCGAAGCTGATTGATCTTTATCAATCACGCGGCCTTGGCGTTCGGAAGAGGTGGCCACTAACATTTCTTCGATAATGTCGAGAAGCGAAGTGGCGTTGGATTCAATTGCACCTGTCAACGGGTAACAACCTAAAGTGCGAAAGCGGATTTTTTTCATCATAGGTGTTTCGCCGGGCAGCAGACGCATGCGGTCATCATCAACCATAATCAACTGGCCATCGCGTTCCACCACGGGGCGTTCAGCTGCAAAATACAGAGGCACAATGGGAATATTCTCACGGTGAATATATTGCCAGATATCGAGCTCGGTCCAATTTGAAAGCGGAAATACGCGGATCGACTCGCCCTTATTTTTACGAGCGTTATAGAGGTTCCACAATTCAGGGCGCTGGTTCTTGGGGTCCCAGCGATGCTTGGTGTCGCGGAAAGAAAATATGCGCTCCTTGGCACGGGATTTTTCTTCGTCGCGGCGCGCGCCACCAAAGGCGGCATCAAAACCATGTCTATCGAGCGCTTGTTTCAAGCCTTCGGTTTTCATAATTTGGGTGTGCAGGGCTGAGCCATGATCAAAGGGGTTGATGTCTTTGGCAATGCCTTCAGGGTTGATGTGGACAATGAGATCAAGCCCTAAACGTTTTGCGGTTTCATCGCGCAGCGAAATCATGTCGCGGAATTTCCAACGTGTATCCACATGCATCAAAGGGAAAGGCGGCTTGGCAGGATAGAAAGCTTTCATCGCCAAATGCAACATCACGGCTGAATCTTTGCCTACCGAATAAAGCATCACGGGTTTTTCGCATTCAGCCGCCACTTCACGGATGATGTGAATGGATTCTGCTTCAAGCTTTTCCAAGTGAGTCATGCGGTGTGGAGCGATCATGGTTTTTGCTACCTGTTGAATTTGGGTGCTGCGGATAAAGTTGCGAAGTTTTTCGATGGTGCGGGTGGAAGGCGAACGGCCTTTGCGCAAATCAAACACGAATGACGGATCGCCAAGGGCAAGTTTGCCCAGTACCGTGGCATCGGTTGCGGAATTGGCCAAAAAGGCTTCAATTTCAGTCAGAAAGGTTTGTGCGATAGTATCCATAATAGGATAATACCTATTATTTTGAAAAAGTATAGTTTTAAAAAGGAAAAACCCTATTTCTTGACAAGGTGGCTACCGGTAGCTACATTTCGCTAATGCATATTTCAGTCAAAGATGCCAAGAATCAATTATCAGATCTTTTGCACCGGGCCGAGGCTGGTGAAAAGATTATACTCACGCGGCATGGCAAGCCTGTGGTGGAGCTGGTGCCGCAAGTGGAGAAGAAACGCGGCATTAATTGGGAAGCTTTGACGGCTTATAAGAAGAAACATGGGGTTGACACGATTGTCACATATATAGCGCCCGACTTTGATGATCCTTTGCCCGAAGATTTTTTGATTACGCCAACGACTGATAAGTTTTGATGTTGTTGGACACCCACATGGTGCTAGCGATCTTGGGGCAAACCGATCTCTTTCTCACTCAAGATATTGCCCAAATCCTTCGACAACCCAATGACACGTTTGTAAGCGTGGCCAGTATCTGGGAAATAGCGATTAAGCATCGCGCCGGAAAACTTGCTCTCTCGATTGATGTGAATAGTCTGCCTGGCGTGTTAGTGGACATCGATATCATTCTTCTCGACATCGTGCCTGAACACACGCTTTCTGCCATTGGGCCAGAGCCCATTACAAAAGATCCATTTGATCGATTGTTGTTGGGTGTTTGTGCAGCTGAAGGGTTGAAGTTGTTGACGATTGATAAGGCTTTGGTGGGTCATCCCCTAGCTTGGCGATAGGATGAGTGCTTTGAAATTTTTTGCTTTGAGTTTTGTAGTTTTGGCAGCGTTGGTTTTGCCGGTTTCGGCGCAGGTGAAAATGCAGGGGCAGTTTGTGGCGACAAAATCTTGCCCGGCGCTGCTCTCGATTAAGAAGGGCACAAATCCCGGCAGCGTGTCGGTTGAGGCCACGAAGTCTTATCAGCTTCTCGGCAAGAACAAAGATCAGGCCTCGCATTATTGGATTGAAGTGCCAGGCGCTAGTCCTAACCAGCGCTGGGTGGCACTTGACTGTGGCACTGTCGATGGCGCGCAGGCCAGCACGGCCGCTTCTGGTGGCGGGGCTGCGGTTAACACACCGGATGGCACGGTTAAACCGAAACCTAAGCCACAGCCGCCCAAGGGTGGCACTCCATTCTATGTGTTGGCGCTTAGTTGGGAGCCTACGTTTTGTTCTGCCATGAAAAGCAAAGCTGAATGCAAAAATGAAACTGCATTGAGCTATGAAGCCTCGCATTTCTCATTGCATGGGCTGTGGCCACAACCCAGACGCAATGTGTTTTGCGGTGTGGACCCTGCCACGGCGGCACTGGATGACCAACATAAGTGGGAGCAATTGCCGGTGCCACAGATGAGTGCCGAGACTAAAGCCGAGTTGGATAGGGTTATGCCTGGAACACAGTCGATTTTGGAACGCCATGAGTGGATTAAGCATGGCACCTGTTATCCCGCTGGCAGTGCGGATGTGTTTTTTAAAGATCAAGTGCGCTTGATCAATGATGTGAATAGTTCTGCGGTGCAGAGTTTTATGGCTGCCAATATTGGCAAGACCATTCAAACGTCTGAGCTTCGCGCCAAGTTTGATGAAGCTTATGGCAAGGGTGCAGGTGAGCGTGTGCGTGTGTCTTGCAGCAAAGACGGAATGTTCAGTGAGCTGACGATTGGATTGAAGGGCGATATTTCAGCTGGCACAAAACTCAGTGAATTAATTGCGGCCTCTGAGATCACTGATGCTGGGTGTCCTGCAGGTCTATTGGCTGCGGTTCGCTAATCCCACAAATTGTCATCCCCGCATTTATTGCGGGGATCCATCTCGAATTTATGTGATGAAGCATGGGTTGCCGGAACAAGTCCGGCAATGACAAAACAAAAAATTCAAGTCAGAGAATTTGCAAGTAGAACTATTCGTCGTGCAGCCTCTTCAATTTGGCTTGCGTCAACAGTGAGTGCCACACGCAAATGGCCTGCTCCACATGCACCAAAACTTTCACCCGGCATGGTGACCACATTGTGCTCAGTCAATAATTTTTGCGCAAAGTCTTCGCCTGATATTCCAAGCTTGCGCACATCAACCATCACAAACATACCGCCCTCAGGCATGCGCGCGCTGACTGATTTTGATGGCTTCAGACCATCAATTAAAATTTTGGCGCGAGCTTGATATGATGCACGCATATTGTCCACTTCGGGAAAATGCGTGTCGAGCGCAAAAGCTGTGGCATCTTCTAAAAACGCTTGGCTGCCGAACAGCATCGACTCGCTGATTGATAAAGCCTGCGCGCAGAAATCTTCTGAAGCCGCAATCCAGCCGCAACGGAATCCGGGGAGCGCATGAGATTTTGAAATCGATGAGGTGACGATAGTGCGTTCTTCCAAGTCTTTGTCAAAGAACGGTGAAGTGAAGATGTGATTGCCATAAATCAACGTGGCATAGACTTCATCCGACACAATCCACAGATCATGCTTTTTGCAAAGCATGCCGATAGCCGCAATCTTTTCGCGCGTGAACACGGCCCCTGTTGGGTTGCTTGGTGAGTTCAACAACAAAGCTTTGGTGCGCGGTGTGATGGCAGCTTCAAGCGTTGCCAAGTTGGGGTGAAAGCCATTGTCAGGATCAAGCGGCACGGGCACTGGCACACCGCCGGGGGATGCAATCACGCCTTCATAAGTTGCGTAGTAAGGGTCAAGCAGCAGCACCTCATCGCCCTCATTGAGAATTGAAGTGAAGGCGATGAACAAGGCCGTCTGTGTGCCGGGTAAAAATAAAAACTGCTTAGCGCTGATGGGGCGGCCGGTTTGTTTGGTGTAATGGCGTGACAAAGCCTCACGCACCGATAGCTCACCATTGCCCGCCGAATAATGCAGGCGGCCGGGGCGCATTTGCTTGCGCGCCTCTTGCAGAATGGCTTCTGGCGGCGGAGCATCTGGCTCACCGATTGAGAGAAAAATCATAGACTCGCCAGCGGCAGCGCGGCGCTTTCCTTCAATGTGGACAGCCCATTTTTCGGACCCCAGTCCAGAAAGTCTATCAGCAATTTTAGCGAGTTTCATTCAAGCACTTTTTCTTTGGCTAAGCGAGCTATGGTGACATAATCAGTTTTGCCAGAACCGAGCATTGGCATGGTCTCTAGCTCAAAAACCATCTTGGGTATCATTAAATCGGCGACCCCTAAAGACTTGAGAGCGTCAGCAATTTTCTTGCGATCAGGCTTTTCCAAGGTGGTGAACATCACCAATTGTTCGCCTTTCTTTTTATCAGGAACGGCAACAACGGCATGGCCCAAATCAGGGTAGAGTTGTTGAAGTTTCGCTTCGATCATGGTGAGGGACACCATCTCACCTGCAATTTTAGCAAAGCGCTTGGCACGGCCCAAAATGGTCACGTATCGCTGCTTATCCACACTCACAATATCGCCCGTATCATACCAGCCCCCAGGCGGAGCTTCGATCACGCCGGGATTATCGGCGCGCAGATAACCCAGCATAATATTGGGGCCTTTCACGAATAATCTACCACCCAGCTCAATGCCGGGCACCGGCTCAAGCTTATAGATAATACCATCGAGCAAGCGACCCACTGAGCCTGAGCGATAATGCATTGGCGTGTTGACAGCGAGAACTGGAGAGCATTCCGTGGCACCGTAACCTTCTAAGATGCGAAGACCAAATTTTTCCATCCAAATTTCGCGAGTCTCAGGTTTCACGCGTTCGGCCCCCGCGACGATGAAGCGCAAGCTGAAGAAATCATAAGTGTGGGCGTTGCGGGCATAACCTGTGAGGAATGTGTCGGTGCCGAACAGAACCGTTGAGTTTGTATCGTAACACATTTCAGGAATAATTTTGTAGTGCAGGGGCGATGGATAAAGGAATGAATTTACGCCACCCAGCAACGGCAGCAGCAAGCCGCCTGTCAATCCAAAGGAATGAAACACCGGCATGGCATTGAACACTTTGTCTTGCGGTGTGAAAGCAATGCGTGCGGCCACTTGCAACCAATTGGAGTTTAAATTGCGGTGCGACAGCACAACACCTTTTGGAACCCCTTCGGAGCCAGACGTAAACAAAATGACGGCTGTCTTGTTGGGATCGCTGATTGCACCCATTGATTTTGCGGCAATGCCGGGTGCAAATTTGGTCCAGAGACCAAAGAGCTTATCGCCAAGGCCAACCGATTCACGCACATCTTCGAGAAAAATAATTTTACATGATTTCTCAAGCAAGGACAAATCTTCTTGCATTTCTGCGGCTTCAATGAACCTGCGGCTGGTCACAATGCTGCGCACTTCGGCAGCGGTGCAAGCTGCCGACATGTTGATAGCGCCCGTAGAAAAATTCAACAACGCTGGAACACGGCCCGAGGCGAGCAAGCCAAAAATTGCCAATGCGCCGCCAATGGCATTGGGCATGAGCACGGCCACATTTTTTTCGCCGGGCGTGAGGGCTGCTAATTTGCGGCCCAGCACCAAACTGCCTGTGACGATGCCATCATAGTTCATGGGCTTGCGCTGAATGTCTTCAATAATCTCGCGGCTGCCACCATGGGTGGCTTGCGCATCGAGCAAGGCTTGCCAGAGAGTGCGGTTAGATTTCGACGTGCGGAACATCATGTCGGCCATCACGTCATAGAGCTTCTCGGCCTGATGTTCGCGCAAAGCTCCGCCGCGCAATTCTGAAGGGGGATCGAATTTTACCGGCGGCAAAAATGTGATGGTGATTTTGGGGAACCAATGCAGGCGCAATTTGCCGCGCAATTTTGAAAACGGCGAAAATTGCGCACCATCAATGCGCACTGGCAAAACTTTTGCTCCAGCCATTTGCGCAATAGCGGCAGGCCCTTCATAAACTTTCATCAAAGCGCCCGTCACCGTGATTCGGCCCTCGGGGAATATCACCACTTTTTGATTGTGCTTCATGCGGTCCACCAAAGTGCGCAGCGCCAATGGATTACCGGGGTCAATGGGGCACATATCATAGAGAATGAAAGCAGGTTTCACCCACCAGGCTTTGGCCATGTAAGTGTTGATGGCGAAGGCGGCACGCTCGGGCAGGAAGGTTGAGAGCAAGGGGCCATCAAGATATGAGGTGTGATTGGGAACGATCAAAGCCTTCTTGCCAGCGGCATGATAATTTTCCATGCCCTTCACTTCCACACGATAAAGCAAACGGAACAGCCCACGCGCAGCGCCTGCAAACAGCGTTTGTGGCAGCAACGTGATTATATAGAGCGCCACGGCCGCATTGATGATGCCGAGCAACACATAAATCATGCGCACCGACATGCCAGCGTCCAAGAGAACGCCAGATAATAAAGTTGCTATGATCATGAATATTGCATTCATAATATTATTGGCACCGATCACTCGGGCGCGGCGATAAAATGGTGTGCGCACTTGCGTGAGCGCATAGAGCGGCACTACAAACAAGCCGGAACAAAATGCAATTGCACCCAAATCAAACAAGGTTCGAAGCCCGGCAAAACTGCTGAGCAATGCTCCGGGGGTTGCTGTGGTGTTGGCAAAATCTATACCAGTTTGGCCCGCCGCAAAGTATAGATCAAAAATAAACAGACTCATCAGCACACATGACAAGGGCAGAAATTTCATAGTCACTTTGCCACCGAGCAGCTTGTTGCAATAAATCGATCCAAGCCCCGTGGCCACGCTGAACACAGCCATGATAAGAGTGGCTGATTGCGGATCGGCGTGAAGATCATCTTGCGTGAAAGGAATGATCTGGGTGAGAAACACCACGCCCAAAAACCAGAACCATGAAATGCCGAGAATAGCGAGGAGCACTTCACGCTTTTCTGCGGACTGTTTGAAAATGGTCCAAGTTTCAGAAACAATATTATAATTGATTTTCAGATCGGGCTGGGCTGATGGTGCGGATGGAATGAACCATGCGGAAATATACGCGATGATGGAGAGGCTGATCATCGCGATTGCAACCCACCGTTCTCCACCATCCATGCGGATTAACACGCCACCTAATATGGTGCCGAGCAAAACGGAAATGAAAGTACCCATTTCCACCATGCCGTTGCCGCCCAGCAATTCTTCTTTGCTGAGGTGCTGCGGTAGAATGGAATATTTGATCGGCCCAAAAAATGCTGATTGGGTGCCCGCTAAAAACATGCAGAATAATTGCAATGTGGTGTTGCCACTAAACAGCGAATAACTGCCCAAAGCCACAATGCCAATTTCTAAAAGTTTCACACGTCGTGCAATGGTGGATTTATCAAATTTATCCGCCAATTGTCCGGCAAATGCCGAGAAGAGAAAGAACGGCAATATGAGACAAGCGGCTGAAAGGGTGTTCAGTTGGTTGGCGGCATCCTTGCCAATTTGTTGGCTTACAATTGTGATGAACAACATGGAAAGCGCGCTGCGATAGACGTTATCGTTAAATGCGCCGATGGATTGAGCGATGAAGAGCGGCAGGAATCGCTTGGTTTTTAACAGTGCAAATTGGCTATGACCGCTCATGTATTTTCTTCCCTAACAGAATCAGTCCACTTTAGTTTTTATGAGTTATGGACAGGTTTGACTCGCATTCAAAACGTTAACAGGGACTTAATCAAGGCCAGAGTCTGGTGGTGGTTTGAACTCAGATTTTTAGCGCCGGCGTGCTGCAGTTCTTTCAATCGTTTTTGATTTTGGCTGAAGCCAATAAAACGTAAGCCATGGGTTAAACCTGCCACCACATCATTCACATTGTCGCCTACATAAACGACGTGGGATTTTGGAAGATTGATGCTGGCCAAAGCTCGACCCAAAATCTCATGTTTATGGCCACCGCCATCAGCGCCAAAGGCATGGGCGGAAATATGATGCCAGAGCTTAGTTTGTTCGAGTCGCAATTTTGCGGCTTTTTTAAAATTCGCAGTGGCGATGCCAAGTGCCGCAAATTCGGCACAGCTTTGTAACAGTTGGGCTGCCCCTTCAATTTCTTGTGAGATGATTTTATGGCTACTCAGCTGCTGTTCTAAAAGTTTTAGATATTCAGCAATAATGATCGGCTGCTCCGATTTTTGGAGGCCTTGGCGTTCGATGAGTTCTGCAACAATATCTTCATCATTGCGAATTTGATAAGAATTCCAATCGCGCGAAAGTTTGCTTGCATCACAGCGAGAAGCAAAGGGTTGAAAGAAAAGCTCTTCTTCAGCGCGCGTGAGTTCCAGCAACACGCCATCGACATCAAAGATAATGGCGCAATCAGCCATGCACC